>NZ_LMMI01000004.1:0-136714 GCF_001422775.1 Methylobacterium sp. Leaf87
TGATAATGCATCGGTATCACGCACAYCTAGAGRCTGTTATGAACCGCTTGCCAGTTGAGCGGCCTGTTTGAGCATGAGGCAGACGAAGGCGACGATGTGGAGATCGGCGAGTGTGCTGGGATAGCGCTCGTAATCCTTGACGAGGCGGCGGAAGCGCGTCGCCCAGGCGAAGGAACGCTCCACGACCCAGCGGCGCGGCAGGAGGATGAAGCCGCGCTTGGCCTCCGGGAGTTTGACGACCTCCAGTTCGATGCCTTGCTCGCGGGCAGCCTTGGCTGGCTTTTCCCCGGTATARCCCTGGTCGACATAGGCCAGATCGACGCTATCCCCGGTGGCGGCCTGCACGGCCTCGGCCAGATGCCCGACCTGGGCACGGTCGTCGACATCGGCGGGGGTGACGTGCAAGGCCAGGAGATGGCCCAAGGTGTCGACGGCCAGATGGACCTTCGAGCCCTTTTTGCGCTTGGCCCCATCGTAGCCRGCCCGCTCGCCACTCTCGGGCGTCGAGCGAAGGGTCCGACTGTCGAGGATGGCTGCGCTTGGCTCAGGAGAACGCCCGGAAGCTAAGCGCAGGAGCGCACGCAGATCGTCGGCCAGTTGCTCGAAGCAGCCTGCCGCCAGCCAGCGYTGCGCCTGCTGATAGACGGCTTCCCAGGGCGGGAGGTCGTGGGGCATCCACCGCCAGGGTGCACCCGTCTTCACCACGTAGCGCAATCCGTTGAACGCCTCGCGAAGTGAATACTCRCGCTGCCCCGCATCCTCGCGCAGCAGCGTCAGGTACGGCGCGACCAGCGCCCATTCATCATCGGAAACATCGGACGGGTAGGCTTGGCGCGAAGAGGTCATGCCTCCTCATCTGGATTCCAGACCGCTCAGGTCCATAACAGCCTCTAGNCATTCATCATCGGAAACATCGGACGGGTAGGCTTGGCGCGAAGAGGTCATGCCTCCTCATCTGGATTCCAGACCGCTCAGGTCCATAACAGCCTCTAGAAACGCTTCCAGCGTCGGCAGAGCAATAAGAGAGGCGGGTGCCTTGAAGAGCAGAGCGCTCGCGCCACAAGTGAAAGGCGAAGTTGCTATGCACCCGGTTTCCAACAACGCTCCCATGACCATGCTGCTGCGCAAGCTCGACAGCATCGCCACCCTCTCGGATGAGGAGCAGGAAGCCGTTCGCAATTTGCCGGCGCGGACGCGGACCCTCGAGCCCGGGCAGGATATCGTGCGGGAAGGCGACAAGCCCTCGCAATGCTGCCTGGTCCTCGAAGGCTGGCTGTGCCGCTACAAGATCCTCGGCGAGGGTCGCCGCCAGATCTTCTCGTTCCACATTCCCGGCGACACCCCCGATCTACAGAGCCTCCACCTGCCGGTGATGGATCACAGCCTCGGCACCGTGACCGTGGCCACGGTCGCGTTCATCCCGCACGACAGCGTCCGTGACCTGACCCTGCGCTTCCCGCGCCTCGGGGCGGTGCTGTGGCGCGACACCCTGATCGACGCGGCGATCTTTCGGGAATGGATGACCGGCATGGGYCGCAAGTCGGCCTATGGCCGGATCGCSCACCTGTTCTGCGAGATGTACCTCAAGCTCGAAGCGGTGGGCCTCGCCGGCGATCACCGCTGCCCCCTGCCGATCACCCAGACCGAACTCGGCGATGCGNATGGCCGGATCGCTCACCTGTTCTGCGAGATGTACCTCAAGCTCGAAGCGGTGGGCCTCGCCGGCGATCACCGCTGCCCCCTGCCGATCACCCAGACCGAACTCGGCGATGCGCTCGGCCTCACCACCGTGCACGTGAACCGCACCCTGCAGGAGATGCGGGGCCAGGGGCTGATCACCCTGCGCAGCAGCACCCTGGTGGTCAACGCCTGGAACGACCTGTGCCGCTCCGCGGAGTTCGATCCCACCTACCTCCATCTGAAGAAGCAGGCTGACGGATGAGCCTCCACCTCCAGCCTGTGCAGGTCGCGACGGGCAGCAACGATACCGAGAGCCATCTCGTGTTCGACGATGGGTTCCTCGTGGCGATCCTGGTTCACCTGTGCGAGCAGCACGGGTCGGACGCCGGCCGGTGGTTCCTCGAAGCCGGATTCGGCCGCGTCGACCACCCGAACCCGCCGACCTTCGCCAGCCTCGNCCTGTGCGAGCAGCACGGGTCGGACGCCGGCCGGTGGTTCCTCGAAGCCGGATTCGGCCGCGTCGACCACCCGAACCCGCCGACCTTCGCCAGCCTCGACGCCGCCCAGGACTGGATCACGCACCGCCTCGCCACCACCGACGATACGACCTCCTAACTCGGGAAAAACGAACGTTGTTCGGCCCCTCGAACGCCCGGAAGACAACGGATCATCGGGCGCTGAACGCAAGACCCACAAGGTGAAAGCCCTGGTTGGCCCCGAAGTGTCCGACGGTGTCATCCCGATAGGCCGAGGGCGAGGGCGAGACGTTCGCGTGCCCGGCTCACCCGGCTCTTCACGGTACCGACCTGACACCCGAGCACCATCGCGGCCTCCGTGTGGAGCAGGCCGTCGACCATCACGAGCAACAGGGTCTCGCGTTGCTCCGGCGGGAGGTCGTTCAAGGCGAACTGTAGCTCGGCGAGGGCAACGCGGTGTTCCTGCTCGGGCGGCGCGGAGACCGAACCGGCGATGACGCCGTCGACGTCCTCGACCTCCCGGCGGAAACGCTTGCGCTGGTTCAGATGGATGTTGCGCAGGATCGTGAACAGCCACGCGACGAGGTTGGTCCCAGTGCGGAACTGGGATCGGTGCTCCCATGCCCGCATGAGGGTCGCCTGAACCATGTCGTCTGCCTCTGCCGAATTGCCGGTACGGAGCAGAGCGAAGCGTCGGAGACGTGGCACCACGGCGATGAGTTCGTCGCCGAACGCCTTCGTGATCTGACGTTCGGCCTCGGCGTCGAGCAGGGCGGCTCGCAGACGTAGCAGAACTCGGCCGAGCCTCGTATCGGCATCGACCGTGTTCACGCTGGGAATGAGTTCGTTCAGCCGTGCCCCGATCTGATCCTGGACATGACGGGGCAATCCCTCGCTCGGCGAAGGTTCGTCGGTGACGATGCTTGTCAGCATTCTGGGGAGGAGTCCTTGTTCGGGATATCAGCCCTGGCAGGCTGCCCCTCTACGGTAGATTCTACCGGGCCGGTTCTGGATGATCGTTCACATTCACGTCAATGATCCAGATATACCGGTCTGCGGCCCTCCCGGCCCGGAACCGTCCGTCCACGACCGCTGTTACGGCCTGGCTTGAATCGAGCGGTACGGAAGGCGGTGGGACGTGGTGGTTGCCGTCGACAGGCATGAGCTTCGGCAGATCATCGCCGGCCTCAGCGAGGGCGTGATCCTGGTCGAGCCCGACCAGACCATTGCCTATGCCAACGAGGCGGCCCTCGCGATGCATGGCGCGGAAACCATCGGCGAACTCGGCGAGACCGTGGACGATTATCGTGGGCGCTTCACACTGCGCTACCGCAACAACCACGCTCCGAACCAATACCCCATGGAGCGCGTCGTCTCGGGAGAACGTTTCCACGACGTCATCGTCGAGGTGACCCGAACGGACCGGCCAGAGGTCGATTTCGTGCACTCCCTACGCAGCCTCGTCGCCACCGACCGGGAGGGCAATCCGAGCTGTCTGGCACTCATCCTCAAGGACGTCTCGGAGCAGTTCGAGGCCGAGGAGCGCTTCGAAGCCACCTTCAACGCCAATCCGGCACCTGCAGTGATCTGCCGGCTGTCGGACCTGCGTCACGTCAAGGTGAACCACGGTTTTCTGGAGATGACCGGTTATACCCGCGACGCCGTGATCGGCCGCAGTGTCTACGAGGTCGACGTGCTGGCAGGCGCCCGCAGCCGGGATCTGGCGATCGCCCGGCTCAATACCGGCGCCACCATCCCGCAGATGGAGGCTAGCCTCGATCTGCCCGATGGCAGTTCGCGCTTCGTGATCGTCGCCGGCCAGCCCATCGAGTTCGGCGACGAGCCCTGCATGCTCTTCACCTTCGCCGACCTGGAATTGCGCCGCAAGGCGGAGAAGGCCCTTCGTCAGAGCGAGGAGCGCTTCGCCAAGGCGTTCCACCTCACTCCCGTGCCGACCCTGCTGGCACGGGCCGAGGGATTCTCCATCACCGGCGTCAACGAGGCCTTCACCCGGGTGTTCGGTTACAGCGCAGACAAGGTCACGGGACGTACGCCCGCGGAACTTGGTCTCTGGGTGCACGACGCCGCACGAACCCGGTTCGAGACGGCGGTGGCGCGCACCGGCTATGTCCTCGGCCTGGAGGTCTGCCTCCGGCACGAAGACGGCACCAACTTCGATTGCCTCGTCTCGGCCGAGCGCGTGGAGATCGGCGACCAGACCTTCGCCCTTCTGGTGCTGCAGGACATCACCGAGCGCAAGCGCACCGAGCGGGAGCTTTTCGAAGCCATCGAAACCGTCATGGCCGACACCTCCTGGTTCAGTCGCGGGCTCATCGAGAAGCTCACGACCCTTCGCCGGCCGGCGAGCGAGACCCGTGACGCCGTCGTTCCGAACGTGACGGGTCGCGAGCGCCAGATCCTCGACCTCATCTGCCGAGGACTGGACGACGATGGCATTGCACAGAGATTGGGGCTTTCGCGCAACACGGTCCGCAACCACGCCGCATCGCTCTACCGGAAGCTCGCGGTCCACAAGCGCTCGGAAGCCATCGTGTGGGGTCGCAACAACGGGTTCCCGATTTCGGAGGCTAGCAAATAAAAACTGCCTTACCAGTATATTTGCACCATTGCTCACGGGCCACGCCGGACCACTTGAGGGACGGGTTCGCACCGGACTTCGCGAAGCCAGTGCATGCGGAAGGCGATCTAGATTTCTTCGTAGTTGGAAGGCCCGGAGAACGAAGCCGCCGGAGCATCGGCGCTCATATCCGAAGTCGTGGGCGAGAAACCTCTCAGTAGTCACTACCGAAGCTCGAACTGAAACCGAACATTGCCGTCCAAACGTAGCTTCGCTCGCACGTCGCAGCCGACGAACGTCATCGAAACGAGAACAGGAACACCATCATGGTCGACACGAATCGGATCACCGGCGCCGCGAAGGAACTCGGCGGCAAGGTGCAGGGCGCGGTGGGCGACCTCACGGGCTCGAACCGGGACTCGGTCGAGGGCCGCGCCCGGGAGGCGCAGGGTGCCGCCGAGAACCTGTACGGCCAAGCCAAGGACACCGCGCGCGATGCGGCCGACCACGTGGCCGAGACAGCCCGCGAGATCGGCGGCAAAGTTCGCGACACCGTCGGCAATCTGATCGGGTCCGGCGATGTCGAGGACCGCGCACGCCGGGCGCAGGGTGCCGCCAGCGATACCTACGAGCGCGCCGAGCGTTCCGTCCGCAGTGCAGGCCGCGAAGCGTACGACCGGGCGGAAGACGCCTACGAGACCGGCGCCCGTTCCCTTCGTCGGAACGGCAACGATGCCGCCAGCCAGATCGCGGAGCACCCCGTTGCCGCCCTCCTGGTGGCCGGCCTCGTCGGCTACGGCCTCGGCCTCCTCATCCACGGCCGCGATTGATCCGCAGAGCCGGCATCGATCGGTCCGACCGCGCCGCGACGGCTCGGTCGGACCGTTGAGTTCCACCCCAGACTGCCCCCTCGAACGACCGAACTTTTCGGACGACCGACGACCCGGAGTACCTGTACGTGTCCACTTCCCCCCTTCTCGCGACCTCGACCACCACGGCCTCGGCCGACACTCGCACCGTTCTGCTGAACCAGGTCTCGTGGGGCGCCATCTTCGCCGGCGCCGTCACCGCCCTGGTGACCCAGGTTATCCTGAACATGGTCGGCGTCGGCGTCGGCCTGTCGAGCGTCGGCCCCGTGGCCGCCGACAACCCCGCCGCTTCCACCCTGTCGATGAGTGCCGGCGTCTGGTTCGTCGGCTCGGGCATCGTCGCAGCGCTGGCCGGCGGCTTCATCGCCGGTCGCCTGTCGGGCAAGCCCGTCACGGGTGCCGCCGGCCTGCACGGCCTCGTCTCGTGGGCCGTGACCACCCTGGTGGTTCTGTACCTGCTGACCTCGGCGGCCGGCGGCCTCATCGGCGGCGCCTTCTCGGGCGTGACCAGCACGCTCGGCGGCGCCGGCTCGCTGGTTGGCGGCACCGTGCAGACAGCGGCACAGGCTGCCGCGCCGTCGCTGTCGAAGATCTCGAACCCCTTCGACGGGATCGAGCAGTCGGTTCGGAACCAGGCCGCCGGTCAGGACCCGCAGGCCGCCAAGGATGCAGCCGTCGCCGCGATCCGCGCCCTGTTCACCGGTGACCCGGCCCAGAAGGCCCAGGCCGAGAACCGTGCCGCCGACGCGCTGGCCAAGGCTCAGGGCATCCCGGTCGATCAGGCCAAGACGCAGATCCAAGACTACAAGAAGCAGTACGACGAGACCGTCGCCACCGCCAAGGTGAAGGCCGAAGCTGCGGCCGTCGCCGCCAAGTCGGCTGCCACCCAGGGCGCCTTCTACGGTGCGCTCGCCCTGATCCTCGGTGCGCTCGCCGGCTTCTTCGGTGGCCGCCTCGGCGCCCCGAAGCTCCACACCCTCGCCGACAGCTACGACGCCCGCCGCGTCTGAGACGATCCCCGGTCGGTCACTGCGACCGGCCGGCCTCCCGTTCATCCTCGAACCGAAGGATCCATCCCATGAGCAGCACCACGGACAAGCTGAAGGGCCTCGCCAACGAGGCGGCCGGCAACGTCAAGCAGGCCGCGGGCAAAGTCACGGGCAACGACAAGCTCGTCGTCGAAGGCAAGGCCCAGGAACTCAAGGGCGAGGCCCAGCGCACCGTCGGCGAGGCCAAGGACGGCGTCGCCTCGCTCGTCGACAAGGTCACCGGCAAGCACTGATCCCATACGGGCGGCCGGTGCACCGACCGGGTCCCGCCGCCCCACCATTCGAACCCAGGAGTACCCATGAACGGTGACCAGTTCCGCGGCGCGTCCCGCCACCTCAAGGGTCGCGCCCAGACCGCCGTCGGCGGCCTCACCGGTGATCCGGCCCGGCAGGTGCGTGGCGCCGTCAACCAGGTGGCCGGCGGTGCGCAATACGCCTACGGCCGCGCCCGCGATCGGGCCGAAGATTACGTCGACGACGGACGGGATCTCGCGCGTGAAGTCCGGAGCCGGGCCGCTCATCTCATCGAGGAGGGACGCGGCGTCGCTCGCGACGCCCGCGAGCGCGGTACGGCCTATGGCCGCCAAGCCGCCCGCTACACCGACGACCATCGCGCCTCCGCCCTGCTCGGCCTTGCCGCCATCGCGTTCGCGGTCGGTTGGCTGTCCCGTTCCAGGCACTGAATTTCGCGCCGTGACGCACCCCAACCCCGGAGACCACCCATGATCCGCAAGCTGCTGACCGCGTTCGTGCTTCCGAAGATCATCGCCTACGTCAGCCGCCGCTTTCGCGGTCGGACCTCCGCTCCGTCGAACCGCCGGGGCTACTGACGTCGATCGATAGGACCAATCCTCACTCGATAGGTAACGACGTTCACATGAGACTGATTCTCGCCTTCGCGACCACCGTCGTCGCCGCTCTGGTCGGGCTACCGGCCCAAGCTTCTCAGGCAACCGCCGCGCCGATCGCGGCGCTCGAGCGAGGCGATCTGCCGACCACGTACGCTCAGTACCGGCGGTTCGGTCCTCGCCACGGTTGGCGCGGTGGACGCGGGTATGGCCGAGGCTACGGCTATCGGCGCGGCTACGGCCATCGGCGTGGTCCGGGCGTCGGCGCTGCGGTGGGGGCGGGCGTAGCCGGCTTGGCCGCGGGCGCCATCATCGGTGGCGCCATCGCCAACGCGCAAGCGCAAGCCGCTCCGGTGGTGGTGCAGGGAGGCCCCAATCCCGAGGCCGTCGCAGCCTGCGCTCGCCGCTTTCGTTCCTACGATGCGGCCAGCGGGACCTATCTGGGCAACGACGGCGACCGTCACGCTTGCCCCTGACACGGTCGCGCCCGATCCCAGCCTACATCGGGCCCGCCTTGATGGCGGCCCCGGGCTCGCGACGGCGGGGTTTCCGGAGCCCGATGCTTTCGCGAACGCTGCGCACCGCGGACACGTGCCGGCCCCCAAGGCCTCGGTGTCGATCATCGCATGCCCGAGCCGTGCAAGGCGGACCTCCACGTGGCTCCGCGTGGAACGCCCTCGGACTCAAGGCAAACAGAGAACCTGAAATGAACCTTCGTAAAATGGCCCTGCAGGCACTGACGCTCGCGGGAGCACTCGCCTTGCCCCCATCAGCGGTCGGAGCGCAGGAAGGGCCTGAGATGGAGGCGATGCGCGCGAGTTGCGGCGGTGATTACCTCCGTCTGTGCGCGGGTATGAAACCGGGCGGCCCCGAGGTGAAAGCCTGCTTCAAGCGCAATCGCCCGAACCTGTCGGAGGGATGCTCCCGGGCCATCGCCGCTTATGAACGATCGCATGGCGGCCCGTCCGACGAAGCGGACGACTGAGCCCCACAAGGAGCGATCCAGGGTCCGCACGGGCGCGCCATCACGAACTCCGGCACCGACCAGCGCCGGAGCCTGAACTTACCCGACCCTGTCCGCGCGCCACCGAACGAAGGCAAACCGCCGGGCGGGCGACCCAGGTCATACGGCCGAAGAAACGGGAATCATGACCAAGTTCACCAAGATCATCACCTATCTGGTCGCCACGGCGGCCTTCGCGACGCTGATCCTCGTGGTTCTTCAATCGACGCGGATGCTCGCAAGTTCTTAGGGGCCGCCCATTTACACGTATTCCGGAACCATTGGATCTTCCATGATCCGCTTTGCCGACATGGGAAACCACCGCTTACTCTATCTTTCTATCGTTCGACTGACATTTTGGTGATGGAACGTCGTTTCTGCGTGCTTGTTTCCAGCGTCATCGTCACCTGGAGGCATACATGCGAATCGTGGCATCGGCCTTCTTGGTGTTCCGGGAACGCCGCAGGTCCGATCGTTTTCCGGTCAGCGGATTGCTGCCCGCAACGCCACCGCCGGATCGGCCAAGAAATCAACCGAGCGCTTATCCGAGCGGGCAACGCTATCGATGGGGTGATCCGCCGGCAGTATCTCACGGCTTTGCACCTGCGATCGGCTATGATGCTTACCTCGGCGGTAGTGATCCTCCCCCGGTGGCTCTGCGATCCGCGAAAGCCGTTAAGGTGCTGTGCAGCATATGATCGTAAAAGCGGCGCATGCGTTACGCCCTCGTCGCCCTCCTCGTCGCCTACGCCTCCGCTGCTTCGGCGGGGCCATTCGAATTTCTTGGCGGCATTCCTGATGCGCCCGGGGTGGTGCATGGCGGATCGTTCGGGCTGACCGGACACGACTATTACGGTTCTTCGCAGACGGCAGGCGCCGGTCGTACGGAACAGGCGACCCGGCACGCCAAGGCACGCTTGCGTCATCCCGCCCCGGAGAAGCGGCTGCCCAAGTCCTGACATGAAAAGCCCGCCGCGGATTGCTCCGGGCGGGTGAAGGTTGGGTCTCGTTGGGACTGGAGAACGGCCCAGCATCCGCGGGGTTCCACCCTACCCGGTTTTCATCCCGAAGCGCTGGACCAGCCCCCTCTCGCTCCAAAGGTCGGTGCAGACATCCGCGCCGGGCTCGGTCACGATCCGGATCGCCTCCTCGTCGCTGTCCGCCTGGATGTCTCGCACATGGATGATGCACCCGTCGTTGTGGCGGGTGATGGCACGGTAGGATCGCAGCGGGCGACGGTGATGTCCCGCGGCGAAAGACTTGGTTCTCGACAATACGGTCTCCCTGCCGCGCCATCGCGAGGTGATGGGAGGTACGAGCAGCAGGCCCCGGGAGTTTCACGCAACACCGAATGACCCACCGCCGAAGCCGGACGGTTCGAGGCCGGGCTCTGAATGAGGAGTGCTATTTCGGGCATTCGATCGGGGGTCGGCGATCGCATGGGTTGCTCTCGCCACACCATCGGCTCGACGTTCGGACCAGCGATCCCGCAAACCCCGCGCGTCGGATGCATCCGTACGTCGCATCGCCCGTCTCGCGGTGCTCTCACCGTCGGTCCTCGGAGGGCGCTGCTCATCCACGATGACGGCACCCCAAGGAGGAGTGCTGGATCGTGGCGATCAGCGGGCCCGAAGCCCGGCGGGTGGTTCAACCTGCACCGTAGCCACCCTCCTCGTTCGTCGGGTGGCGGCTCGGTGAATGATCGTCGTATCCGCCCGTCTCCGGGCTCGGATCATCCGCCGGCGCGACGTGCCCTGGGGATGTCGGTCCGGCTTCCGCCGGGTCCTCGGTGATCCTGGGCTCGACCAGGGATTTTCCCTTGGCGGGTACGTCTAGGCCGGCTGGCGGTGTCTTGTCCTGAGAGACCATTGCGCTCTTCCCAAAATCCGTTCTCGGAAGTGAATCGTGGGCGGTGCGACCCGGTTCCGCGTCATGCCCCATGCGTCGGGGAAGCATCCTCGACGGCCTCCCGTGCCGGCCAGCAGGGTTCTCCTCGACAACGACCGGCTTGCGGCTATCCTGTGGGGATGCGTTCCACCTCGGCCGCCTTCGCTCTGCTTCTTGTCGCCGGCAGCGCCTTCGGGCAGCCGGTGCCGACGGTGCGTGACCTACTCGCCGCCGAAACCAAGGCGACGCAAGGCTGTGAGGGAAGCGGCGATCCTGCGGCGATCCGCGAGCAGTGCGTGCTGCGCGACCGTCTGAGTGGTCGCCTGGCCCAGGCCGGCTATTGCTGGGGCAGGAAGGGACAGACCGACGCGAAGAAGGCGTGGCACCCGTGCGGGCCGGATTCGATCTACGTCGACGACGTCGAGGCGGTGCGCCGCTGACATGGAGAGCCCCACCTCGACGAAGCCCACTTGGCGAACGGCTGTCGTCCGCCTGTTGGCCCTCGCGGCCCGTCCCGTACGCAAGGCGCAAGGCCGGGGCGGAACGGTCGTCGAGGCTTACCGCGGCTACGGAACGAGCCGGGAGATCTTCCTGATCGGCCGCGTGTTCCGGCAATCGCACCCCGATCGAACGGCGAACGGCGACGATCTCCGGGCGAGCTTGCGTGATATCGCGCGCCGCATCCGCCGTCGAAAGATCGCCGGGGCCACCGTGACGGCACGCTTCGGCGGGGCGGAGGTTCGCGTCGCGACCGACCGGGACGGGTACTTTCGTGTCCACCTCCGCCCACGCGAGGCACTTCCCGGCGGGATCGCCTGGCATCCCGTCGCCCTCACCCTCGAGGCCGATCCACCGGTGATCGCACAGGGGCAGGTCTACATCCCGCCGACGGGGTGCCGGTTCGTCGTCATCAGCGATATCGACGACACCATCATGCACACGGGCGTCGCCAACAAATTCAAGATGCTCTGGCGCCTCTTCGTGGCCGACGCCGAGAACCGCGTGGCGTTTCCGGGCGCCGCCGCCCTCTGTCGCGCGTTCCACGACGGCGCGAGCGGCCATGAGGCCAACCCGATGCTCTACGTATCCCGGGCGCCATGGGGCATCTACGAAATGCTGGGCGAGTTCTTCCGCCAGCATGCGATCCCCGTGGGACCGGTGCTGTTCCTGCGGGAATGGGGGCTGTCCTGGCGGCATCCCCTGCCGCGGAAGGCCGAGCATCACAAACGCGGGCTCATCGGCCACATGCTGGCACTCTACCGCGACCTGCCCGTCGTCCTGCTCGGCGACAGCGGTCAGCACGACCCGGAGGTCTACGCGCAGGTCGTGGCGGATCACCCGGGGCGTGTGCTCGCCGTCTACATCCGCAACGTCTCGCGCGGCGAGAGCCGCATCGTCGAGATCGAGCGCCTCGCCGTTGCGGTCGGTGCCGCCGGAAGCAGCCTCGTCCTCGCAGCCGACAGTGCGGTGATGGCCGATCATGCGATCGGTCTCGGCCTCATCGCACCCGAGAGCGGTGGAGCGGTGTCCTCCGAGCGTGAAACCGCGAGCGATACCGAAGTCGGGACCCACCGCGTCGGCGGATCAGGACCCGCGAACACCACGCAAACGGTCGCCGATGGGCATCTGAGAAGCCTCCTCGGGTCCGGGTCCGATGTCCCTCCGAACATCGTCGTCGAACCGGCGGATCGGAACGGCCGGAGCACGCGTCAGGATCCAGGCTGATCGCGCACGCAGCGTTCGACACGATCCAGGACCCGGCCTCGGCGGTTCCGATGCAGTGTCTTACGCACCTCCGAGGGCTAACGCTGAAGGTGGCGACCGAGAATAACCCGGCGAGACGTTTCCCGGTCCTGGACGGTAATGGCTCGCTCTACAGAGGGCGACCCCATCTTTCAGTGCGGAAAAACCACGCCCTACCGTCGATAAACAAAAGCTTGATTGAGCTCTGCGGCAGTCGCCATGGGGTTCGATACTGTATTGGCGCGCCTACGGGGAGTCGAACCCCGCTCTGATCCTTGAAAGGGACCTGTCCTAACCGATAGACGATAGGCGCTTTGGTTCACCAATACCAGTTTTCTACGTTCGCACAGCCGGGCAGTCAACCGCCTGTACCGGCCGAGAAGCATCCTTCGTTGACAGGCCTCGGATGCCTACCATGCCTGACCCTCGCAACCACGTACTCGGTAGGATGGTAGGGGAATAGAGGCGTCCTGGACCGCTAGACGAAGGGCGCTGGTCGGAGCGAGGCCTCTATAGGCGGGATCGGAGGCGGGGGCAACGGGCGTTTCCGGACAAGTTTGCCGCTTGACGAAAACGCCGGTGGCCGGTTTGTCGCGCAGGACAGCGGCGGGCGTTCCCCGGCCCCGCCCGGCACGAGCGGACAGCCCCCATGACCACGCGACGCGACGGCCCGCCGAACCGGCAGGCGAGACGGCCCGGCCCCGGCGGCGATCGCTTCCGCCCCCGCCCGGCAGGGCCGGACGGCGACCACGTGGTGCTCTACGGCTGGCATCCGGTTGCCCAGGCGCTGGCCAACGAGGGCCGGCGCCTGCACCGGCTCCTCGCCACGGAGAACGCCATGCTGCGCCTCACCGAGGAGATCGGGCAGCTTCGCATCGATCCCGAGCTGGTGCGGCCGAGCGCCATCAATGCGCTTCTCGGGGCCGATGCCGTGCACCAGGGCCTCTATCTCGAAGCCGATCCGCTGCCGGGCCCGGACCTCGAAGACCTGCCCGACGATGCCCTGCTGCTGGCGCTGGATCAGATCACCGATCCGCACAATGTCGGGGCCATCGTCCGTACGGCCGCCGCCTTCGGGGTCGCCGGCATCATCACCACGGCCCGGCACTCGCCGACCGCCACCGGCGTCCTCGCCAAATCGGCGTCGGGTGGCCTCGAGCACGTGCCCCTGGTCATCGTCCGCAATCTGTCGGAGGCGCTCATCGATCTCGGCGAGCGCGGCTTCACCCGCATCGGCCTCGATTCCGAGGCCGGGACGGATCTCGACACCATCGCTGCCAAGCGTCCGGCGGTGATCGTGCTGGGTGCCGAGGGCAAGGGCCTGCGCCAGCGGACCCGCGACAATTGCGACGTGCTCGCGCGGATCCCGTTCCGGGGTGAGATCCGCAGCATCAACGTCTCGAACGCCGCGGCCATCACCCTCTACGCCCTCAGCGTCGGACGCTGAGGCGAGCCCTTCAGCGCCAGAACGGCTTGAGATCGACGAGATCGGCATGGGCGTCCGCCGCCTTGGCGAGCAGGGCTTTGGTCTCGGCCTCGTTGTCCCCCGCCGTGAGGCCGGCGGCGAACAGCGTCTCGGCCGGGACCCCATCGCCCGCGGTGGCGAGGCTCGACAACACCTCGTGGGCGGTCGCCATGTCGTTCAGGGCCCCGAGATGGTCCTGGAGATCCGACACCGCCGAGACGAAGGCCTTGTGGCGCTTGTGCGCTTTCTTGTCCGTGTACAGGCTGGCGAAGAACTCGGCGCCGTAGCGCAACTTCTTGCCCTCGATGCGCACCCGATGGCGCGCCTCAGGGTCGAGACGTTCGAGGCGGCGGCCGCGCTTGCGGATGCGGCGGCGGATCCGGTAGAGGATGTCGGCGGCGAAATCCTCCGCCGGGGCATCGCGGGCGGGTGTCCCACCCTCCGCGGGTCCTTGCGTTCGCCACGCCCCCGTCTCGATCCAGGCGGCGACATCGAGGATCAGGCTGCGCCAGGCCGGCGATTCGAGGGTGGCGATCACGGCATCGTGCGCTCGATCGCGCTCGGCTTCGAGGCGGGTGCGCAGATCCTGGAGGCCGGCCTCTTCGGGGCGCTTCTGGAGTTCCGCCGGCAAGGTCGTTTCCAGGAAGACATCGAGGTTGCGAGCCCGGCCGAACGGCTCCGTCACGCGCTTGATCTCGTCCCGCAGGTGCGCGGCGGCGGGATCGCTCGTCAGGATCGGCTTGAACAGGGTCAGGGCCGATCGCAGACGCCGGAGCGCCACGCGGATCTGGTGCAAACCCTCCGGGTGGCGTCCGTGCAGGAACACGTCCTCGTTCAGGCGCAGGTGATGCAGGCAGGCCTGGGCGACGGCCCGGAACGCCCCGCCGGCCGTGGCGCCGGGCTCGAGACGCACGGGACTGGCCTTGCTGGACTTGCGCAACGTCCCGTCGATGAGGCGCCAGCCACGGGCGCTCTTGCTCAGGGCACCGAGGCGCAGAGGAATGGTCTCGGCCAAGGCCTGGGCGAGGCCGAACAGGTCGCCAGGGCTGCCCTCGTCGAGTTCGAGTTCGACTTCGCAGAGCGGTACGGCGCCCTCGGCCGTCTCGATGCGCCCCTGATCGAGGGTCACGGAGATGAGCGAGGCGCCGTGGACCACGAGACGGGTCGTACGATCCACCACGCTGGTGAAGACCGGCACGAGGGCGGGATCGGCCGCGTCGCCCAGGAGGGCCGGGACGGGCGTCTCGGCGAACGCCTCGGCGTCCGGCACCTCCCCGAAGATCTCGGCCTCCCATTCCGCCCGGTCGAACAGGCCCACGCTCGCGGAAGCGGCTTTGACGGTCTGGATGCGGCGGTCGCCCTCGCGGCGCACGCGAAGGGTCAGTCCGCCCTTGCGCAGGTCGCCCTTTGCCGTGTCGAAGTAGGTCGAGCTGAGAACCACCGCCTCCGGCGTCCCGTCCGCCCGCAACAGGGGGTGGTTCGCGAGCGCGGCGAGGTCGGCGACCCCGCATTCCAGCTTCAACTCGATCTCGCGCGGCGTGGCCATGGTTCGTCCTGTTGTCGCGGTCGGGGCTGAGGGAACGGCCGACTTGCGCGATCTCAAAGCCGTCGCCCGGCATCCGTTCCCCCGGGGCAGAGCGGGCCTCGGGGTTCCTGTATGCGACAGGCGGCGCCGTCGACGCGAGCCGAACACGCACGATTTTTCGTTCGCGCGCGCCACTTTGTAGTGTAGCGGAGGGGAATTCGCGCCGGCCTGCGGGCAGCCGGGCGCCGAAGTTTTGAGTTTGGGAATGACGCGGGACCGGATCAGGGCCGATCGCCTCCTGGTCGAGCGTGGCCATTTCGAGAGCCGGGCGCGGGCGCAGGGCGCCATCGCGGCCGGTCTGGTGCGGGCCGATGGCCGGGTGGTGGCGCGGCCTTCCGACCTGATCGCGCCGGGCGCGCGGATCGAGGCGCAGGCCCCGCATCCCTTCGTCTCCCGCGGCGGGCTCAAGCTCGTGGCGGCCCTCGACGCCTTCGGGTTCGATCCCGCCGGCCTGACCTGCCTCGATATCGGCGCCTCGACGGGCGGCTTCACCGATGCGCTCCTCGGGCGCGGGGCCGCCCATGTCTACGCCGTCGATGTCGGGCACGATCAGTTGCATGCCTCGCTGCGCACGCATCCCCGGGTCACGAGCCTGGAGGGGCACGACGCGCGTGCCCTCGACCGGACGACGATCCCGGTGGCCCCGATGTTCGTCGCCATCGACGTGAGCTTCATCTCCCTCAGACTGGTGGTGCCACCCATCGCGGCCCTCATGGGGGAGGGGGCGGCCCTGGCCGCCCTGGTCAAACCGCAATTCGAGGCGGGCCGAGACCGGATCGGACGCGGCGGCATCGTCCGCGACGCGGCCGTGCACGAAGCGGTCTGCGCCGAGATCCACACCTTCATCGCGGGCGCGGGCTTCACCGGCCTCGACCTGATCCCGTCGCCCGTCACCGGCGGCGACGGCAATCGCGAGTTCCTCATCGGAGCGCGCCGGAAAGCAGTTCCATGACCGATTCCCCCGACATCGTCACCATCGCCAAACTCGGTGCGCGTGGCGACGGGATGGCGACCGATGGCGCGGCCGTCGCCTACGCCCTGCCGGGCGAACGCGTCGCCATCCGGCGCGAAGGCGGTCGCGGTCAACTCGTCTCCGTCGAGACCGCCTCGCCGGACCGGATCGACCCGTTCTGCCCGTATTTCGGAACCTGCGGCGGCTGCGCCGTCCAGCATTGGGCGCATGAGCCTTACGCTGCCTGGAAGCGGGCCCTCGTCGGCCAGGCCCTGTCGCAGGCCGGCCTCGATACCGATCCGGGGGCGCTGCAGGACGCCCACGGCGAGGGCCGCCGACGCCTGACGCTGCATGTCCGGTCCGGGGAGGCGGGGGCCAGGGCGGGCCTGATGGCGGCTCGCAGCCACGACCTCGTGGCCATCGACCATTGCCCGATCACCGTGGAAGCGCTCCACCGGGCCCCCACGGTGGCGACAGCCCTCAGCGCGCCCCTCGGGCACGGGCGAAAACCCCTCGATGTCGCCTTCACCTCGACCGATGCCGGGCTCGACGTCGACATCCGGGGCCACGGCCCAGTGGCCGAAGGGGTAAGGGCCGTCCTCGTGCGCCTCGCGGACGACCTCGACCTCGCGCGCCTGTCCCTGCACGGCGAGATCCTAGTCGAGCGCCGCCTACCCGTGATCGAGACCGACGGCATTCGCCTCAGCCCGCCGCCGGGCGGCTTCCTCCAGGCGACGCAGGCCGGCGAGTCGGCCCTCACGGCCCTGGTGCTCGCCGCCCTCGACAAGAAGACGAAGCGCGTCGTCGATCTGTTCGCCGGCAGCGGACCGTTCAGCCTCGCGCTGGCCAAACGCTGCGATGTCCATGCCGTCGAGGGTGAAGCCGCGGCGCTGGCGAGCCTCGACCGGGCCGTGCGCGCGACGCCGTCCCTGCGCCGGGTGACGACGGAGCGGCGCGACCTGTTCCGGCGCCCCCTCCTGCCGATCGAGCTCGACCTCTACGACGCCGTGGTGTTCGATCCGCCCCGGGCCGGCGCCCAGGCGCAGGCGGCGCGCATCGCCGAAAGCAAGGTACCGCTGGTGGTAGGCGTCGCCTGCGATGCCGGAACCTTCGCGCGCGATGCCGCCACCCTGGTGGCGGGCGGCTACCGGCTGGAGAGCGTGACGCCCGTGGACCAGTTCAAGTATTCGAGCCACGTCGAGGTGGTGGGTGTGTTCCGTCGAACGGTGGTGCGCCGCCGGCGGGCATCCCTCGCGTGAGCCCGCTCGACAAGTGCCGACCTTCCCCTAGCTGAGAAGCCATGCGCACCTCCCTGATGCTCCTCGGCCTATCCCTCGCCCTTGCGACACCGGCGCGGGCGGATCGCTGCGGCGATCTCATCGATCGCGTGACGGCGGCGACGCAGGCGACCCTCGTCCGGCGCACCGTCGATTTCGCGGAATTCTCGGCGGGGGAGGGCATCGGCCTGACCCTGGCCTGTGGCGACCTCTCGGCCGTGGGTGCCCAATTCAAGGGGGCGACCCTGCCGACGGGCTACTTCCCGCTGTTCGGACGGGCCGGGCAGGCGGTCAACGGCCTTCCCGCCGACACCCTCGCGGAGGCCGGGCGCACGGCGCGGACCAGTGCGGAAACCAAGCGCCATAGCAAGGTCGACGCGGGCAGGGCCCTGGTCACGTGCTCGGTCGCGAATTCCGGCAGCGATCTGGTGACGATCTGCGCGGCCATCGACAAGGACGACCGGACCTGAGGCGGGCCGGTCCCGATGCGGTCATGACCGCATGGCAAAGACCATGTAACCGGAATAGGTAACGGCCGCAGCCATCCAGAGCCAGATTGTGGTGTCCATGCTGCAACGGTAAGACCATGCTGCAGTGCAGTCGATCGGGCGGGTTGCCGCTGCGTCACCACCCAGCGCGTCGCGGTAGGTCCTTGTTAACCATAGGGTGGCGATCGTCCGCCCTTACAGCCGCCGACGGGGAGCCGATGCGCCGTTCGATCCTCGCCCGCTTCACCCTCCTGGCGACCGGAAGCATCGGTCTCGTCGCGGCGATCCCGCCTGCGGCCGCGCAGGAAGCGCTCGACGCCCGGGAGCAGGCGCCGCTGCTTCTCCGGATCCGACCGCCCGGCGAGGCGCCGCGCCATCTCGGCGCGGGATCGGGACCGATGACGGACGAGGAGGTCCGACAGGCCCGGGCCCGCAACGAGGCAGTGTGGGCGCGGGCCGATCAGCGCGCCCGTATCGCCATCGCGTCGGTCTGCACCGGCTGCCTCGCCCCGGTTCGCCCGCCCGCCGCACCACCTTCTCCGACCCCCGTCGAGGCAACCCCGGCTCCCGTCGCGGCGGCCCCGGCCACGTCTTCCCCCTTCGCACAGACAGGTGCTCCATGACGCAATCCCATCCCACCAGCGGTCCCGTCGCGGATCCGGCCTGCCCGGTCTCCCTCGACCTTCTCGGCGAGGTCTATCGGGCCGACGCCGACGATCTGCCCGAACTGCTCGCCACAATCGCCGAACCGACACGCTCCAAGCTCGCCGTCTACCTCTACGGCAAGAGCCACATGCACCAGCTCGGCCTGACCGTGGCCCGGGCCTGCGAGCGCGAGGATCTCGTGCGCGTCGCCGGCGAGATCGGCTCCGTGGTCTACGGCCAGTCACGCATGAAGCCGGCGCGTCCGGCCGTCCCAACGGAGGCCGCCCCCGCGCCCGCCCGCAAGATCAGCCTCGCCGGATCGCCCCCGAAGAAGATCAGCCTCGGCGGCTCCGCCGCGAAGGGCCGTTCGTTCGACTGAAACCTGGAGCGGCTCTCGCCGTCGAAGACTTGACTGGGGTGGGTGGCATGTTCGGCGCTTGGTGGAAACTCGGTCTCGACGTGACCCTGCTGGCGATGGAATCCCAGCAGGTGATCGGCCTTCGGCTGGCCAAGCTCGCTGCGGGTGGGAATTCCGCTCAGGTGGAAGCGCATCGCATGGTCAGCGAGAAGATCACGGCCGCGAACGAGGCGGCGCTGCTGCTGGCTCGCGGTGGTTCGACGGCCAAGGTGATGGCCGGGTATCGGCGGAAGGTCCGGGCCAATGCCCGGCGCTTGGCCAAGGGGTGAGGCGCGCGGCACGGTTAACCCGGCGTTAACCGTGCCCTTTCATCGTTCTCGTCGAATCCACGAGGAGAACGCGATGCATCCTTTCGAGCAGCAGGTGCGCGAGCGCGCCTACTTCATCTGGGAGGGCGAGGGCCGGGTTTACGGCCACGCCACCGATCATTGGCTCCGGGCGGAGCGTGAACTCGTCGCCGACAGGCCCGTCCAGGTTCGTCCGGTTGCCGCCGAGATCAGCCTCGCTCCGAGCCCCGCCCGCGCCCTGAAGCCCAAGACCGGCACCCGCAGCGCCGCCGCCAAGGCAGTCGAGACGGCAAAGCCGGCGAAGGCCCCCGCCGCCAAGGTCGCCAAGGCACCCGGCAAGGAGACCGCTTCGACCAAACCGGCTTCCACCAAGACGGCAGCGACGAAGACGGCCTCCGCCAAGGCCGCGGCCGCTCGGACCACCGCCCCGAAGACCACCACGTCCAAGGTGGCCGCGGCCCGCTCCAAGGCGTTCAGCGCCGAAACCAGCGTGGTCATGCACTAACGACGCGTCTTCATGTCGGCATCGGCCCGTGCCGAGAACCGGCCCCCATTCCCGACATCCTCGAAGCCCGCTGCCCGACCAGGGTGGCGGGCTTCGCCGTTTCACCGACTCGGGAACACCGGGATCAAGCGTGGCGTTGAGCCCTCGAACGATCCTTGGCCGGGCTCCAGGCCACGGCCCGGCATGCGAGGTCGATCATGAAGGCTCTGCTGTCCACCCTCGTCGCCGCGGCGATCGTCGTCCCGGTGGCGGCGCAGGCGACGCCGTATGGCTACGGCACCGCCCCGATCCCCGGCGAGGTCGAAACCGTGGCGGGCGTCGGCGGTCGCGCGCCGTGGAGCCGGCCCTACGAATACGACTCGGGCAGCGACAACGACCGTCGTCCCGAGCTGCCCTACTATCAGCAGGGCCGTGGCCAGCAGACCGGGGGGCCGGCCCGCAACCTCCTGCCGGATGACGGCCTGCACATCGTCCCGCGCTGAAACGGTCGATCTTCGCGTCGCGACGGAACGTCGGCCCACGCCAGCCGTTCGGCTGCATCGACGGCTCGGCCGGCGCGTCCCGCTCGGATGCGCGCCCTGCCGATCGTTTGGGGGCAGAATAGATGGCGTCGGCGGTCAAGGCGGTGATCTTCGATATCGACGGGACGCTTCTCGATAGCGTCGATCTCCACGCCCAGGCCTGGGTCGAGGCGTTCGCCCATTTCGGCATCGAGACGGAGCACGCGAAGGTCCGAGCCCAGATCGGCAAGGGCGGCGATCAGCTTCTCCCGATGTTCGTCGATCGGATCCGGGTGAAGCGCGAGGGCGAAGCCATGGAGGCCTATCGGTCCGACCTGTTCAAGCGCGCGTTCCTCGACAAGGTCCGGCCGTTTCCGGGCGTCCGCCCATTGTTCGAGCGGATCAGGGCCGAAGGTCAGACCATCGCGCTGGCGTCGTCGGGAAAGGCGGACGAAGTGGCGCATTACAAGGATCTGCTCGGGATTGCCGATCTCGTTTCCGTCACCACCACCTCCGACGACGCCGAACGCTCGAAGCCGTTTCCGGACATCTTCGCGTCGGCGCTCGCCAAGCTCGCGCCTCTGAACGCCTGGCAGAGCATGGTGGTGGGCGACACGGCCTACGATGTTCAGGCCGCCGCAAAGGCCGGCCTGCCCACCATCGGCGTCCTGTGCGGTGGTGTCTCCGAGGCCGAGCTGCGCGCGTCGGGCTGCATCGCCGTCGCATCCGATCCGCAGGACCTCTGCGATCGCTACGCCGAATCGCCCCTGGCGCGGTGAGGCGGACGGACGGGGTTCGCGTGCTTTCCCACACATGGATATCCACGGATTTCACGCGTGTACGGGTGTGCGCGCCCGAAATTCCATGCCGGCTATGGATAGGCGGCAAAAAGGGGGTGGCGCCGCACCGCGTCATGGCGTAGCGAGCCGCGCGGGATTAGCCTGATCACAGCGACGGATTCGTGGACCCATGCTCCAGTCGGCCCTTTCGAGCGAGACCACCCAATTTCCCTGCGAGCAGACGCCGCTGCAGGACCTGATCGCTGCGGCGGTCGAGGATCGTTCGACGCCCATCAGCCGCCTCCTGCGTCTGATGTCCGCCCTCGACGCCGACGCGACGGCGAACCAGAATCTGCGTCATCAGCTCCGCGCCCGCATCGGTGCCCCCTTGAGCGCCTGATCGATTCGATCCGGGTCCGCGCCATCCTGCGGCGCGGCCGAGCCGTCCCGGATACAGTCCACTCCTAGCGTCTGCGATCACGCACGCGCCGCGTGGCGGCGGGTTGCAGGCGCCGCGTGGCGGCGGGTTGCAGGCGCCGCATGCACGACATGTAGATCTGGCGGCCGATGGCATAGAGACCGAGTCCCTTCGGGTCCGGCGTAACGAACACCTTCGCCCGGGCCTCGTTGCGACACGCCGCATCCTGCGGGCTCTGGATCGGCGTAGACGCCCCCTGGGCGAGGGCTGGATGCCCCGATCCGGCAAATCCGCCGAGAATGGCCGCAGCCATCACGATCCCTGCAACACGCCCGCCGATCCTGATCATTGTGAGGTTCCCCCGTCGTTCGGAACGAGCGTAGCAGAACCTTGGCCGCAACCGAGTGCGGATCACTGACACCGCAGGATCAGGGCATCACCCAGGCGCATCGACCCGCGTCCGAAAGTGTCAGGCATTCGAACGGCGCCCCACCGATCATCGCCCTCTGCTCGGCCGCCCCCACTTTGTCGCGCGCGACGAGGCGGCAGCCGGAATGCCGGGGGAGGCGCGTGACGGCCGCCGCATGGTCGGTGCCGCCATCGCCCATCAACAGACGGAGCCCGACCAGGGTCTCGCAGGCGACGACCGGCTGTGCGGGCTCGGGCGCGGCCCGTGCGCTTCCCGCGAGAACCAGCATCAGGCCGCCCATGGCTCCGAGGATTCGTCTCATCGCGGTGCCTTGTCCTGTGTTCCCTTGTCCGTCGCGGTCTTGTCCATCGTGGTCTTGTCCATCGTGGTCTTGTCCATCGTGGTCTTGTCCATCGTGGTCTTGCCGGATGCGGCCTTGCCGGTCTCGGATTGGGTCCGGCGGCCCGGACGCGTCGGCTCGGCCGGTGCGACGGACCCGGCGATGGTCCATTGGCACACGCTCGTTCCGCGCACCGTGACGCAGTCGTAGGCGTGTCCGTTGAGGGCGGCATGATCCGCGAGGGCCACCACGGTCTCGCGCCCGAGGATCGCGCACCCGAGGTGATCGGCCTTGTCGTCGGAGAGATGGGCGGCCGCCTTCGCCGGATCGTTGGCGGTCTGCCGCAACAGAATGCGCAAATTCGCGAGCGAGGCGCAGCCGATGACGGCCGGCGCCGCGGGGGCCGCGACGGGGGCGGGAGCCGCAACGGCGGCCGAGCACAGCAGGAGCATCGAAAGGGCGAACCGCATGGCCAACGGCGTATCATGGGCGCGGCGCGGGCGGAACATCGGGATCAGGGCCGCCGAAGCTTGCCGAAGCGCTTCACCGCGCGCTCCCGGCGCAGGCGCGACAGACGGTCGATCCAGAAGATGCCGTCGAGCTGGTCGACCTCGTGCTGGAGGCAGGCGGCGCGGAACCCGGCCGCGCTCTCCTCCTGCTCGGCTCCGTCGAGGTCCCGGTAGCGAAGGCGGACCTGGGTCGCGCGATCGACCAGATCGGTGACGCCCGGCATCGAGACGCTGCCCTCCATCTGCGGCGCGCGCTCGGGCGAAGTCCAGACGATCTCGGGATTCACGTAGGTGGTCGCGGGATCACCGGGCTCCAGTCGAACCACCATCACCCGTTGCGCGCGTCCGAGATGGGGCAGCGTGAGACCGAGCGCCGACACGGCCTTCAGAGCTTCGAACAGATCGGCGGCGGCACTGCGCAGGGAATCGTCGAAGACGCGGACCGGTTCGGCGGGCAGGCGCAGGCGTGGGTCCGGGTAGAACAGGAGGGATCGAGCGGGCACGGCGCGACTCCGGTGCGAGAAGGGGTGCAGGCAGGGCTGATCTCACCTGCCCTCGACGTAGGGATGAGCCGGTGTGATGGCGCGGCCCTTGCGGCGGTATCCGAACGTCACCGCTTCGGACGGTGACGGGGCAACGATGAGGATACCGAATGGCGCGCACCCGGCACGATGCAAAAGCTCCGACGACGAACGGCGCCCGGCGCGGCGCCCACGAGTACGGCGAGGTGATCCTCCTCAGCCTGACCAGCGTGCTCGGGCTGCTCTGGGTCATCGTGCTGGTGACGCATTTCCACGCGCCCTTGAGCGGGTTCGGGCAGTCGCTCTGGCTGATGCGCTAGCGCCGGCGAGCGACTCCGCCGGTCAGTACTCCCACTCGGCCCCAACGCCGACGGCGGTACGGCCGTCGCTGCCGGCCTCGCCCTGGATCTTGATGCGGCGCGTCACGTCGTAATCGACGGTGGCCGCCGTGTCGGCCGGCTTGGCACCGGCCTTCACGCCGACGCTGAGCCGGTCGCTGAGATAGCGAGAGGCACCGACGGCCGGCCCGCCGCTCGCCCCCGTCGAGATGTCCAGGCTGTCGAGGCCGAGCCCCTTGCGGGCCTGCTCGAACACATCGACGCCGCCGGCGCCCCCCGAGAACTGGGCCACGGCCTGGGCGAGTTGCAGGGCCTGGAACGGCGACAGGCCGCCGGACGCCTTCTTGAACAGCAGGCGCGACAGCACCTCGTCCTGCGGCAGGGTCGGGTCCGAAGTGATGGCGAAGACCGGCTGGCTCGCGGGGCCCGTCACGGCAATGCGGGCGGTGATCTCGGCGGCCTTGGTCTCGGCCAGGAAATCCAGATCCGGCTGCGCGATCTCGCCGCCGAAGGTCAGGCGTCCCCGGGTGAAATCGAGGCGCTGGCCGACGACGCTGAGACGGCCGCGCCGCATCTCGAAATCGCCCGTCGCGACGGGGTCGCGCGAGGATCCGGTGAGGCGCAGCGCCCCGCCGAGCTCGGCATCGATGCCGCGTCCCCGCACGAAGATGCGGTTGGGCGCGTTCACCGCCACATCGAGGATGGCGTCGAAGGGGGGGGCGGCCTTGCCCCGCCGGCGTCCGGCCGCAGCGACTGCGGCCTTGCGGTCGGCCCGGGCGGCGAGGCGGGCGCGGACGTCCGGCGGGGTGTTGACGTGGCGTACCCCCTCCAAGGGCTTCACGCTCGCGGGCAGGCGATCCGGCACCGTGACATCGACGGAGACGAGATCGACGCGGCCGGACACCTTCGGGGTCCTGGCGAGGGGACCGGTGAGGGCGAGGTTGAGGCTCGCCACCGCCGTCATCAGCGGGCTGGAGACGAGTTCGGCCCGTTCGGCATTGAGGCGCAGGCTGCCGGGAAAGCCCGCCGCAGGCTGGAGGGCGACGCGTCCATCGGCCCGCAACGTGCCGCCGTTGCGGGTCAGGGCGGTCAGGCGCTCGACCACCAGGGTGTCGCCGCGTCCGGTGACGCGGCCCTCGATGTTGGTGAGCCGGATGCCCTGGAGCGGGTCGGTGAAGGACCCGCCCGTGAGCGTCGCGGTGCCGTCCGCGCGGGGGGCCGCGAGGGTGCCGGACACCCCGGCATCGAGGGCGACGCGACCCGTGACGCGCTGACCGCCGACGCTAAGCATCGAATTGGCGAGGGCGGCCTCCAGGGTGCCGCGGAGCTTCAGCGCGATGGCCTCGCCGGCCGCCACCGGGACAGACCCCGAGACGGTCATCTCGGCGCCGCGCCCGGCCGAGACGCGCCCCTCGATGCCGGCGCGCCCGTCCGAGAGGGCCCCGCTCGCCTTGGCGTCGATGGGAGGCAGGCCGGCCTTGCGGGTCTCGGGCGTCACGAGGCGGGACAGGGTCAGGGCGTAGTGTCCCTCCGGCCGCTGCGACGTGCCCCGGAGATCCGCTTCGCCGTCGAGGGTGCCGGTGAGGGCGAGGCTCGGGGCTGCGATGCGCGCCATGGCGAGCGGTACGGCGCGGAGGCCGAGCTTGAGGTCCAGGCGCGATCCGGCCTGGCCCGACAGGCTGACCCGACCCGACCCGGCGGCGATCACGAGGTTGTCGATGAGCGCGCCGCCGTTCGCGAGGGTGATGGTTGCGGGCCCGGCGAGGGCGAGACGGTCGCCGCCGCGCGTGGCCGAGAAGCGGGCGAGTTCGATCCGGGTCCGATCGGCGGGGACGAGGCGCGCGGCGCCGTCGAGGTCGAAGCCGCGCGCCTTCGCCGTCAAGGTGATGTCGCTGGCGCTCGGAGTTCCGACGGCCGCGAGGCGCACGGTGTCGAGGGTCTCGCCGGAGACCACCACCCGGTCGGCGTCGACCCGGCCGTCGACGACGGGGCGGGCGCGAAGGTCACGGCCCGTGAGGTCGGCATCGAGGCGGGCGAGGCCGACGGTGCCCGCCCGGAGCGACGCGGCCTTGGCACGGATCGCGGCATCCTGGCGGCCACCGATGCGCGACAGGCTCACGGCGGCCTCGAGGCTTCCGCCGAGGGCGGTAAGGGCCAGGGGCGAGAGGTCGTCGAGGTTCGCCGCCGTCACGCTGAGGTTTCCTTCCGTGAGAAAGGAGCGTGCATCGACGGTGGCCTTCCCAGCGACGGAAACGGAGCCGAGGCTGAAGGCGAGGCGGTCGAGGGACCAGTCCTGGGGGAGACGGGCGAGGTGGGCGTCGCCGCGCAGGGCCTTTCCGGCGACGTCGCCGTTCAGCTTCACGGTTCCGTCCAGGGCGCCGGTGAGGTCGCGGAGCGTCGCCTCCAGGCGCAGGTCGCGGATGGGCCGCCCCTGTGCGCGCAGATCGTCCCCCGTGACCGTCGCGGTGAGGTCGGGCTTCTCCAGGGTGCCGGTCAGCCGGCCGTCGAGAAGCGCCCGGCCGGACAGGTTGGCATCGACGACGGAGAGGTCCTTGAGATCGACCAGGAGCTTGGCGTCGGCCATCCGGGCGGTGGCGCGGCCGTCGAGGCGCGCCACCATCTCGGCGCCCTCCAGGCGTGCGCCGTCGAAGCTGTAGCCGTCGTAGACCTGGGCGAGGCGGCCGGTGAACCGTGGGGTGCGGCCGAGCAGGCCGTCGAGGGCCGGCACCGAGAGGGCGAGGCGATCGGCCCGGACATCGACATCGGCGGTCACGGCCTTGCGGGCGGGGTCGCCGCCGAGCTTGGCCTGCGCGGTCAGGCTCCCGGCGAGGGAGCGGCCGGCGACCTCGGAGAACGCGGCGAGATCGGAGAGCGTCGCATCGACGGTCCCCGTCAGGGTGTTCTGGCCGACACTGCCCGCATACGTCGCGCGCGCGGTCGGTCCGTCGATCTCGAACCGGGCGACGTCGACGATCCCGCTGGGCTGGAGCGTGCCGCGGAACACGAGGGCGGCGCGCGCTCCGATGGCGCGGCGCAGGGCCGGGTCGGCGAGGGACAGGCCCTCGACCGTCGCGTCGGCGCTGAGGGCGAAGCGCGTCGCCGCGACATCCGGCCCCGTCGGCGCCATGGCGACGGTTGCGTCGATCCGGTCGAGGGCGTTGCCATCGGCGCGCAGGCCGGCGGCCTTCAGCACGCCGTTAACGGCCGGACGGGCGATCGGCCCCTTGAGGCTGCCGTCGAACACGAGGGTGTCGAGTTCGGCGTCCCCCGCCTTTGTAGTGCCCCCCTCCGTCGGCACGGCGCGCGCCGCGACGATGAAATCCGCGATGCGGTCGGGGGTCAGGGACCCGCGCGCTTCGAGGCGCGCCGTGCGCGAGGTGAGATCGAGCCGGTCGATGCCGAAGGCGCCGCTGTCGGAGAAGCGCAGGCCCCCTTCGAGCTTCGTCGTGCCGGAGAACACGGCGGCGGCCGGGCCGGGCAGCAGACCCTCGATGCGCGAGGCGAGGTCCAGGGCGAGGCGCCGGTCGGTGCCGATGCGCGAGATCCGGGCCGTACCCTTGGCACCGAGGTCCGGTCCGGCATCGAAGTCCAGGCGGGCGTTCCACGAATCGAGGGTCCCGCGCCCGTCGAGGTCGAGGTTGATCGCCGGATGACCGGGGAGGTTGGCGCCCTTCGAGAGCAGCCCGCCCGCCGGCTCGATCAGGGTGGTCTTGAGTTCCAGGGTCTCGCCCTTGGGCACGAACAGCAACCGGGCCGTGAAATCGCCGGCCGCGTCGAGGCGGCGAACCTTCAAATCGAGATCGAGCCCCTCGGACGGGGCGCCGAGCTTGGCCCGTCCGTCGGCGGCGAGGCGCGCCGGCTGGCCGGCCAACGCCTCGCCGAGCACGAGTTCGGCGAGCTTGAACGCCTTCACCTCGACCTTCACCGGCAGGTCGGGCAGCAGCGAGCCGTCCGGCTCCGGCTTGGCCGAGATGGGAGCGGGCAGGGGGCGGCGCAGAACCTCGAGGCGGCCGACCTCGAGGCTGTCGATCTCGAGGCGGCCCGAGAACAGGGCGAGGCGCCGCCAGACCAAGCGCGCCTTGTCGAGCTTCAGCCAGGCGCCGTTGGCGTCGCTGATGACGACATCGCGGATGGTGGCGTCGGAGGACAGGGCGCCGTCGACGGCACCGATCGCGACCTGCGAGCCGGGGGTGGAGAGCGCCTTCGAGAGCAGGCCGCCGAGGACGGATTTTTCGGCTTCGTCCGCGTGGGTCGGAACCGCGGGACCGAGAGTCACGACGGCCACCACCACCAGGACGGCGCGGACCGGTGCTTTTCCGCCGCGCGCGGAATGGGCCGTCGGACGGCCGCGGACTCCCCCGAAAAATCCCATCAGAACGATTGTCCCAGGCTGATGTAGAGGGCCACGGGGCGCTCGCGGTTGCCCTTGATGCGGTCCAGGGGGAAGGCGACGTCGACGCGGATCGGGCCGATACCGGTGTAGTAGCGCAAGCCGAGCCCCGCCGCGTAGCGGATGCGCTCCTCGAAGTCGGGAACGCTCGACGCGAAGGCGGTGCCGGCATCGAAGAACGGCACCACGCCGATGGTGTCGGTGACCTTGATCCGGGCCTCGAACGAGGCCTCCAACAGGCTGCGGCCGCCGATGGGCAGGTTGAACGGACCGCGCGGACCGAGCGTCCGGTAGGGGAAGCCGCGCACGGAGCCGCCGCCGCCGGCGAAGAACCGGATGTTGGCGGGAATCTCGTCGAGGTTCGCGCCCGAGATCGAGCCGAAACCGATGCGGCCGGCGAGGATGTAGCGGGCCTCGTCGTCGAGCGCGTAGTAGGTCGAGCCCTGCGCCTTCGCCACGAAGATCGACGGGTCCGAGCCGAGGAAGCCCGCATAGGGCGTCGCCGACGCGATCACGCGAAACCCCTTCGTCGGGTCGAGGAGGTTGTCGGTGGAATCGTAGTTCACCGAGACCGGCACGCCGACGAGGCGGTAGTCGACCTTGCCGAGGGCGTCCTGCGAGCGGCCGGCCTGCCCGTCGATGCCGACCTGGGCGAAGAACGCGTCGGAGAAGCGGTGGCGGATGCCGACGGTGCCGCCGGCCGCGTCGCTGACGTACGATTGCTGCGCCTCGCGGCCGACGAACAGGTTGGCGACGAGGTCGTTGCGGGTGCCCCACAGGGCCGGCTTGACGAAGGTCGCCGAGAGGCGACCGCCGAGGCCGTTGGAATCGATGCCCGCGAGCTTGCGCTGCGTCGCGTAGAGGTCGTTGCCGAGGTAGTAGACGTCGGCGTCGAGCCGCAGGGTCTCGCCGCCACCGAAGAGGTTGCGGTTGGCGTAGTAGGCACGGATGCCCGGACCGTCGACGGTGGAGTAGCGGGCCGCCACACCGATGAGATTGTGGTCGCGCTCGGTCACGTCCACGAAGATCGGCAGGTTGCCGGCGGGATCGAGGGCCTCGCCCTCGCGCACCCGGATCGAGCCCAGGGCCTCGACCTTGGCCACCGACCGGCGGATGTCGGCGATGGCCTTGGGCGAGTAGGGATCGCCCGGCTCGGCATAGATGAACGAGCGCACCACCGCCGGATCGAGGCCCGTGGTGCCCCGCACCGCGACCTCCCCGAGGCCCGCGATGGGACCCG
Organism: Methylobacterium sp. Leaf87; assembly: GCF_001422775.1. Taxonomy (NCBI): domain Bacteria; kingdom Pseudomonadati; phylum Pseudomonadota; class Alphaproteobacteria; order Hyphomicrobiales; family Methylobacteriaceae; genus Methylobacterium; species Methylobacterium sp. Leaf87. The sequence goes on from NZ_LMMI01000004.1 coordinate 29,200, forward strand.
GATCGATGGTGAACCCCACATCCATGACGTGGGCCGTGTCGTCGACCACGGGATCGCGCGAGACCGCCTTGGCGAAGGGGTGACCCAGCGCCCGGAAGCGATCGACGATCTTCGCTTCGCGGGCGAGCACCGTCGCGGAACGCGCCGGCACGTCGCTGTCCACACGGGTGAAACGGGGCGGCAGCACCTCCTCGGGAAAAGACCTGCCGGAGGGATCGCGGGCGCCGACGGTGCGCAGGGTGTAGAGCGGACCGGCCGTGACGGAGATCCGAACCGGCACGAGGGCGCGGGCGCGGGAGCCCTCCGCGGCACCGGCCGCGGCGGCGACGCTCGACTCGCCCGTCAGCGTGACCCCATCGATGCGGATCTGCACCGTGCCCTGATAGTAGCCGTAGCCCGAGAGCACGTCGGCGAGGCGGCGCTGGTCGGCCTCGGCCCGGCGCACCAACCCCTCGCCGTCGGGCGGTGCGTCCTGGCGCAGGCGATAGAGGGTCGAGGTGTCCTGCAGTGCCCGCAGAACGTCGTCGTCGTCGATCCCCTGGAACTTGACCGTGTAGGGCAGGGCACCGGCGCTCGGAACCGGGGGCTCCTCTTCGGATCCGAACAGGCCGAACAGATCGAACGCGGCCGCCGGCCGCGCCGCGATCCCACCGCCGGCGAGTCCGAGCAGAACGGGCAAGGCAGCATACGCCAGCGCGCGCGCAACGGCGGGACGCGAACCGGACCAGACGATTCTCACGAACGGCACATCCCGTTCCGTCTTCCGGTTCGTCCTGCCATGTCGATCGTTTCCCGGACTGGTCTCGGACCGGTCCTGTTCGCTGCCGTCATCCCGCCCCCGCTTCGATGCCGGTCCATACTAACCGTGTCGATCCGTCTCCGCGCGGTTAAACAGGCGCGACATGGCCGTCTCCGCACGATCGTGAAGCATCCTGCTGTGAAGCATCCTGCCCGATCGGTGACGTGCCGCCGATCGTCGTGGTTCCCCGGCAGATACGCCGTTCGGCGCGTCGTCGTGCAGAAGCCATCCAGCGTAGCCATCATGCCACACCGGGGCAACCGCAACGGGAGGCCTCAACTCTGGGGTGGATGGCCACCATCCTCGGGAAGTCATCCTTGGAAGTTCTGCGCGCAACGCCGAGAAACGACGACACGCCATGCGGCCGAGACCAGCCCGAACAATTGTGCGGTCGTGCGGGAAGACCATGAGGCCTCCGTCGGTGGAGGCGAAAACCCGGATCGGCGGGGAACCCGACAAGCCTTCGCGCCTTGTCTGTGCGTCGCAGGCTTCATACATCCGATCCGTCGATCCAAGGCCGCACCAAAGGGTTCGTGCATTCCTTCGGTCCTTTTCGGACCGTGCGGGGATGCTGCCTCGATCCGCCACAATTCACTGAACCTGCGGTCTGGGTTCCGCGCGTCATCGTGCGGGAAGGGCAGATACGACTTCACTGGACGAAAGGATAAGCCATGAGCACGGGCACCGTGAAATGGTTCAACGAGACCAAAGGCTACGGCTTCATCCAGCCGGATGACGGCAGCAAGGATGTGTTCGTGCACATCTCCGCCGTCGAGCGGGCCGGAATGCGCAACCTGATCGAGGGGCAGAAGATTTCTTACGAGATCGAGAGCGACCGTCGCACCGGCAAGCAATCAGCGGGCAACCTCCAGGCGGCCTGAGGCTCCCGTCGATGCCTCCCGGTGAGGCATCGATTCAACATACCGACGGGAAGCCGCTCGTCACCGGGCGGCTTCTGTTGATTCCGCACCTGCGTTGGGGCATTGGCACCCCCGATCGACCCGAATTTTCAGCTGTTCTGTTTCACCCTACGGTCGCCCACCCCATGCGGTGCGTCCGGCCGCGACATGCCACGAGAAAGGTCAGATGAGCGCCTTCGACTACAGGAATTTCGACGACCGCCGAAAGAACTCCGCCAGCGCCAAGCAGATGCTGCTGGAAAAATTCAAGGCCCGCACCCCGGCGGATGACCCGGACATGATTGCGAAGGCCGAGGCCCGAGCCGCCGTTGCACGTGCCCGCGAAGAGCGGGCCCGGGAACGCGAAGCCGCCCGGATCGCCGCCGAGCGCCAGGCCGCGGAAGAGAAGCGGGCCCGCGAAGAGGCCGAACTCGCGGCGCAGATCGCTCGCGAAGAAGCGGAAGCACTCGCCGCCGCAGAGCGGAAGGCAGCGGAACTGGTCGAGAAGAAGGCCGCGCGCGACGCGCGTTACGCCGCCCGCAAAGCCAAGGCGCGCCGCTGAACGGGTGCCTCGGACATCGAGAGGAAGGGGTCGATGGTGTCATCGGCCCCTTTTTCGTGTCCGATCCGGCGTCGCTCAGGCTTCGGTTTCGGTCTCGGATTCGTTGGTCTCGACGGCTTCGTTCTGACCCTCGGCAACCTCGCCCTTCGGCTCGGTGTCGGCCTCGGGGCGCGGTCCGGCCTTGAACGAACGCCGGGGCGCGTTTCCGCGCTTCATCTGGGCGGGCTTCTCGATGGCGCCGAGCCGCTCCGAGAGGCGTTTCGCGCGCTCGTTGAAATCGTCGGTCGTGCGCGACTGGGATGCACCGCTCTTGAACGCGTTCGCCACTGGGGCCTCATGGAGTTGCCCAGGGCACGGAGTCGTGCGGGGTTGGCCATTCCCTAGCACGCTTCGCCCCATTGGTGGGGACTATCTTCGCGACAGTGGCCGTGCGCGCCTTGCGGCCGGGCGTCCCGTTGGCGAAACTGTCCTCACTCCCCTCAGCGAACGAAGGATTGTTCCCATGGCCGATGCGACCGCCGAGATGGTTCCCTGTGCCTGCGCCGACTGCGTCTGCAAGGTGAAGACCGGCACCGGGATCGAGCGGGACGGAAAGACCTTCTGTTGCGAAGCCTGCGCCGACGGCCATGCGTCCCATGACGGCTGCGGACATTCGGGCTGCGCCTGCCACGGCTGAACGACCGGACGGCGTGGGGCGGGTCGCCGCCCTACGCGCTCCTGATCACGGGGTCGGCCGCCTCCTTCGGCAGGCCGGCCTCGCGGGCCGTCTCCGTTCCTTTCCCGCCCGCCGCGTTGCCGAGGGTTCCCTTGCCCACGGTGCGGCGTGCCCGGAAGGCCGGACGCACCTCCGTCTCCTTGCGCTTGAGCATGGCGCGATACTCGTCGCGTCGCTCGTGGATCGAGGCGATGACCAGGCCCATGGGAACGCCGACATCGACGAGGACGGCCTCCGACAGTTGCAGGGACGCCTCGATGGTCTCCGGCACCGCGTCGTCGACGCCCATTTCGTAGAGGGCGGTGGCGTGGCGCGCGTCGCGGGCGCGGGCCACGATGGTGATGTCGGCCCGCTCCGCCCGCGCCGCCTCGACCACGGCCTCCACCGCACGCGGGTTGTCGAGGGTGACCACGAGGGCGCGCGCATTGGCGATGTCGCAGCGGCGCAGGAGTTCGGCGTTGGCCGAATCGCCGAAATAGACCGGATTGCCGAGGCGGCGGTACTCCGAGACCCGGGCGGCGTCGGCATCGAGGGCCAGGTACGGGATCTTGTGGCGGGCCAGCATCTCACCGACGAGGCGCCCGACCCGGCCGTAGCCCGCGATGATCACGCGGTTCTGCTGCTTGTCCGGCACCGGCTCGGCCCGCGCCCGCCCGAGTGGGCCGCGCGACATCCGCTTGCCGAGCCGCCGGGCGAGCACGGCGAGCGCCGGAATCGCAATCATCGTCACGGTGGTGACGATGAGGGCGGCTTGCCCGACCTCCTCGGGCACGAGGTTTCCGGCGAGCGCGCCCCCGATGAGCACGAAGGCGAATTCGCCGCCCGGGCCGAGCAGGAGCGCCGCCTCGAGGCCGACGGCGCGCGACAGCCTGAGGAACCGGGCGGCCGCGACGATGATCGCCCCCTTGATCAGGATCAGCCCCAGGGCGAGGCCCAGGATGGCGCCCGGCGCCGACATCAGCTGGGCCGGATCGAGGTTCATGCCGACGGAGACGAAGAACACGCCCAGCAGCAGGCCCTTGAACGGATCGATGGTGGCCTCGATGGCCCGGCGGTACTCGGTCTCGGCGAGCAGCAGGCCGGCCACGAAGGCGCCGAGCGTCATGGACAGGCCGGCGGCGGCAGCGGTCAGGGCCGTCCCGATGATGACGAGGAGGCAGGCCGCCATGAACAGCTCGGGCGAACGCGTGCGCGCCACGAGCTGGAACAGGGGCCGCAGGGCGAGCCGCCCCGCCACCACGATGACCACGAGGGCCACCACCGCCTGACCGAGGGCGAAGGCCAGCGCGGCCCCGACATCGGCGCCGTCGCTGCGCCCGAGCACCGCGATGGCGAAGAGCACGGGGGCGACGGCGAGATCCTGGAACAGCAGGACCGCGAAGCTCGCCCGGCCGGCGGGCGTGTTGAGGCGCTTCTGCTCGGCCAGCACCGGCAGCACCACGGCGGTGGAGGACAGCGCGAGGGCAAGCCCGACGATGATCGTGGCCGCGAGGGGCACGCCGAGGGCGAACAGGATCGCGCCGATCACCACCGCGGACGCCACCACCTGGATCGAGCCGAGACCGAAGACGAGGCGGCGCAGGGTGCGCAGGCGCTCCCACGACAGCTCGACGCCGATCATGAACATGAGGAAGATCACGCCGAACTCGGCCAGATGCGCGATCTCGGCGCGGTTGGCGATGGTGACGGCGGACAGCCACGGCATCGCTTCGGCGAAGCGGCCGAGACCGAACGGACCCAGAAGCGCGCCGGCGCCGATGAAGCCGAGTACGGGCGAGATGCGCAGGCGATGGAACAGCGGCACCACCACGCCAGCGGTGACGAGGAACAGGATCGCTTCCTTGTAGGAACCGGCGTGCATGTCCGTCATGGAGGCTGTGGATTTCCTTGAGCCGTGATGGGTGGCCGGAGGATCGTCGGCCCCGCAGATCATGCGGGGGGAGGGCGCGGACGCGCAATCGGATTGTCCTCCGAATTCGTCGAAACCGACGCCCGGCAGAGTTGCACCGAAGACGCACCCCACAGCGCGGCGCAAAATCGGCACAATGGCCGCTTAGCCGGGGGCGTAACGGAATGTTAAGTCCCACGTTCGTCGCGTTTCGAGACACGAGTGCCCCATGCGAAAGACGCCGCCCAGCCGGGATGTCCAGCGCGAGCGACGCGAATGGCGTCGGGAATCCGACCGGTGGATCCACGAGCGCCACGTCGAGAAGGGCTACCGCATCAAGTGGGGCTACGTCGGCATCGCCTACCTGGTGGAGTTCATGGTCATCGGCGCATCCCTGTGGGGCGCCTGGCTGTTCGCCGGGGTCTACAGCGACGGCGACTCGAAGGCGTTCTACTTCATGCTGCTCGCGCCGCTGGTCTACGCGGCGGTGGAGCTGTGCCGGGTTCCGCTCGGCATCCTGGCGCGGACGCAGCGCTCCTACGCCATCCGGATCATGGCCATCATCGGCATCGTCTTCGCCGCCGGCGTGACCACGAAATCGGTCTCGCAGCTCGGCGAGATGATGTTCCACCCCCGCCTCATGGACGCGGCCAAGGCCAAGACCGCCCTCAAGGACGCGCAGGCCGACCGGGCGACCATCGACGGGCGGATCGCGGCGGCCGATGCCCGGGTGACCCAATACACCACGGAACTCGACCAGATCGAGAAGCGCGCGGCGGAGAACGCCAGCCAGCTCTTGGCCCTGCCGGCCCAGCGCTGCGAGCGGGTCTCCGGCACCAACAGCCGGGGCCAGCGCTACTCGAACCTCAAATGCGTCACCGACCCGCGCACGGCGACCCTCAACGCCAGCGTCGCCAAGGCGGGCAGCGACCGCGCCGGCGTGACGAAAGCCCTGGAGGAGGCCCGGCAGGCCCGCAGCGCCCTCGACCGGGGTGTGGTCGACCGCAAGGTCGCGGATGCGGAGCAGGCCTACCGCAACTCGGTCAACCGCTCGCAGCTGCACTCGTTCACCGCCATGGTGTACGGGGTCGATCCCATCGATGTGACGGATGCGCAGGTGCACGCCTTCCTGCGCATCTTCGTGTTCGTGCCGGCCCTGTGCGCCGCCTTCGCGTCGACGATCCTCGCCCTCTGCGCCGTCTCGGTCCGCAAGACCTTCATGGACGAGGACGACCTCGGCGCCACCGTCGATCCGGCGGCGACGCCCTACATGCTGGACTCCATCACCGACGCCCTGCGGCAGGAGATCGGGTTGGCCCAGCCCAAGCCCCCGCGCGAGGCACCTGAGCCCCAGCGTGAAGCGAACGCCGCCTCCGGCGAAGTCATTCCCATCGACCGGCGTCCGCCGGCCCAGGTGACCCTGCCGGCCAGCGCGGGAGCGGGCGCATGAGCATCCACACCACCGGCACGCCGGAAAACGTCGTCCTGGCGCAGAACGTCAACGGGCGCCTGCGCGCGGAGACGAAGATCATCGCCGCCCGCGCCTTCCTGTTTCGGTCGCTGGGCTTCGGCGCCTTCTGCGCGCTCGCCGGCATCGGTCTGGGCGCGGCCTCCTACGGCTACGCCACGATGAACCAGTTCGACACGGCGGCGGAAAAGATCGCCGCCGCCATGCAGGCGGCCCTCTCCGACGTGACCCTGAAGACCAAGGGCGAGGTCACCCTCACCGACAACGTCCTCAAGCTCGAAGGCGGGATGCCGAAGCCCGCCGCCACGCCGACCCCGACGAAGGCCCAGCTCGGCAACGACGCGGCGCCCGCCTCGAAGGCCATCGTGAACACCACCTTCACGGTCTTCAAGCAGGTGCCCTACATGGACGGCCAGATCGTCACCGGCTGGAACTTCAGGGCCAACGAGGACCAGCCGTTCCAGCAATATTGCTACTTCTCCCGCCGCACCAACGAGGCCAAGGGTCAGGTCGAGATCAAGATCGATCTCGCCATGGACGGCAAGACCCTGCCGCAGCCGCAGAAGTCCGACGTGAACCTCGGCATCCTGGCCTCGAACTGCGTGTGGCACGACGGGAAGACCCTGTGAGCGCGATCAGTCGGATTTGTGGGCGTCATCGGCGCGTATCGGATTGAGGAAGGGGAGGTCGGCGAAGTCCCGTTCGTTGTCTGTCACGACAAGGCAGGCATGGACCTCCGCGATGGCGGCGACGATCATGTCGAGGGCGCTGCGGGGCCGGCCTCGACGCCGGCCCTCGGCCATCAGGGCCGCCCAGGCGAGAGCGGCCGCCCCATCGAACGGCAGGACCCGGCCGGCGAACAAGGCCAGCGGCCCCTCAGGCCCCGCGAACCACGCCTCCAACCCGTCGCGCCGGCGTCCGACCGGCAGTTCGAGGATGCCGCGCCGGATCTCCGCGACGGTCAGGGCGCTGATGAAGAGGGACGTGTCGGGCCGTTCGGCCATCCAGGCGATCAAGGATGTGGACGGGACCGGCTTGACGAGGTTGCTGAGGATGTTGGTATCGAGGAGGTAGCGCGTCACAGGTCGATCCTGCGCCCTTCCTCGTCGGACCGCGTCAAGTCGAGGTCGAGCCCAACGAGGGGCGAGCGCCGCAGGGCGGCCAGAATCCCACCCGTCTTCGGCGCCGGTTCGTCCAGGACCGCGGACAGCGTGGCGCGCAGCCGGACAGCGGCAGGACCATCCTCCGTGAGGCGACGGGCGAGGGAGCGGATCAGGGCACGGTCGGCCTCGCGACCCATCACCTCGAAGCGGGCGATGCCGCGCTGGGTCAGGCGAGCCCGGTAGGCGCCGAGCGCCCGCTTCTGGGACGTGTTGTCCATGGCCGGTCTCCACTCTATATCCAGATATATATCCGGCACGCCCGAGCGAGACAAGAAGCGGACCCGGCGCCGTTTTCGCCTCCCTCGACCCGCACCATCGCCACGGACCGATCCCATGCGCTTTTCCGGCACCGCCGACTACGTCGCGACCTCCGACCTCACCACGGCCGTCAACGCCGCCATCGTGCTCGAGCGGCCGCTGCTGGTGAAGGGCGAGCCCGGCACCGGCAAGACGGTCCTGGCGGAGGAGATCGCCAAGGGTCTGGGCGCGCCGCTCCTGACCTGGAACGTCAAGTCGACCACCAAGGCCCAGCAGGGGCTCTACGAATACGACGCCGTCTCGCGCCTGCGCGACAGCCAGCTCGGCGACCCGCGCGTGTCCGACATCGGCAACTACATCCGCCGCGGCAAGCTGTGGGAGGCGTTCACCCATCCCGAGCGGCCGGTGCTGCTCATCGACGAGATCGACAAGGCCGACATCGAGTTCCCCAACGACCTCCTGACCGAGCTCGACCGGATGGAGTTCCACGTCTACGAGACCGGGCAGACGATCCGGGCCGAGCGCCGGCCCATCGTCATCATCACCTCGAACAACGAGAAGGAGTTGCCCGACGCGTTCCTGCGCCGGTGCTTCTTCCACTACATCCAGTTCCCGGATGCCGAGACGCTGAAAGCCATCGTCGAAGTCCACTACCCCGGCATCAAGCACCGCCTCGTCGAGGAGGCCTTGCGGGTCTTCCTCGAGACCCGCGCGGTGCCGGGCCTGAAGAAGAAGCCCTCCACGTCCGAGTTGCTGGATTGGCTCAAGCTCCTCGTCTCCGAGGACGTGACGCCGGAGACCCTGCGCGAGCGCGACGGCCGCAAGCTGATCCCGCCGCTCCACGGCGCGCTCCTCAAGAACGAGCAGGACGTGAGCCTGTTCGAGAAACTCGCCTTCATGATGCGGCGGGAAGGGCGGAGCGGCTGAAGGCGCTCACGTCCGATCGCGTTCGGGATTAAGCTGCCTCCAGCGGACCTATGGCCGTCACCGAGTGGGAGTGCATCGCAATGGCCGAGGGCGAGCGCGTGACGGTCTCGTTTCCCGAACCCCTCGCGACCCAGATTCGTTCGGCCGTGCGGGCTGGCGAGTACGCGTCGATGAGCGACGCCGTGCAGGATGCCGTGCGCCTTTGGTCCGACCGGCGCGTTCGCGGCGAACGGGACGTCGCGGATTTGCGGCGGGCCTGGGATGCCGGCAAGGCCGGTGGGACGCACGGCAAGCTGGACTTCGAGGATCTTCGCCGCGAGGCCCGCGACCGGCTCGCGGCCACGCACGCACAAGGCTTCCGGACGTCCGATGCCGGTTGAGGTCGTTTGGTCGATCCTCGCGCGGCAGGATCTGCTCGACCATTACCTCGCGATCGGCGCCGAGAACCGGCTGGCCGCCGAACGGATCTACGACCGCATCGAACTCCGGTCCCTGCAGCTCATGGACCATCCGCGCATGGGGCCACGCCGACCGGACATTCGCCCGTCGACGCGGGTTCTCGTGGAAGCGCCGTTTCTCATCCTGTACGAGACCTCGCCCGACCGCGACGAGGGACCGGTCGTCACGGGGGAAATCGTCCGCGTCATCGACGGGCGGCGCGATCTCGAACGTCTGTTCTGAGGCAGCCCTTCCGAACACGCCTTCGCGACCCAGATAGCGCCCATCGCCGCGTTCCATCCCCAGCAGCGGACCCGCTTCCATGAAGATGAAGAAACTCGGCCGCACCGGCCTCGACGTCTCGCCGCTCTGCCTCGGCTGCATGACCTACGGCATTCCCGAGCGCGGCCCCCATCCGTGGACCCTGAACGAGGAGGCGAGCCGGCCGCTCCTGCGCAAGGCCGTCGAGATGGGGATCAACTTCTTCGACACGGCGAACTACTATTCGGACGGGACCAGCGAGGAGATCGTCGGCCGGGCGCTGAAGGAATTCGCGCGCCGCGACGACCTCGTCATCGCGACGAAGTGCTATTACGGCCTCAGCGACCGTCCCAATGCCGGCGGCCTGTCGCGCAAGGCGATCTTCGCCGCCGTCGATGCCAGCCTGACGCGCCTCGGCACGGATTACGTCGACCTCCTGCAGATCCACCGCTGGGATTACGCCACGCCCATCGAGGTGACCCTGGAGGCGCTGCACGACGTGGTGAAGGCCGGGAAAGCCCGGTATATCGGCGCCTCGTCGATGTATGCGTGGCAGTTCGCCAAGGCCCTGTTCCTCGCCGACCGCCATGGCTGGACGCGGTTCTCGACCATGCAGAACCATTACAACCTCCTCCACCGCGAGGAGGAGCGCGAGATGCTGCCGCTCTGCGCCGATCAGGACATCGCCGTGCTGCCGTGGAGCCCCCTCGCACGCGGGCGTCTCACCCGCGACTGGGACGTGTCGAGCGCCCGCCAGGAGACGGATCTGGTCGGCAAGCGCCTCTACGACGCGACGGAAGCCGCCGACCGCGCCGTGGTCGAAGCGGTGGCGGCCATCGCCGAGGCGCGCGGCGTTCCCCGGGCGCAGGTGGCGCTGGCCTGGGTCGCCCAGAAATCGCCCGTGACGGTCCCCATCGTCGGCGCCTCGAAGCCCGGGCACCTCGACGATGCCGCGGCGGCCCTCGACCTCGCGCTGACGCCCGAGGAGATGGCAACCCTGGAGCGTCCCTACGTTCCGCACGCCGTGGTGGGCTTCAACTGAGAGATCGACGATGCTCCGTGTCCTGCTCCTGCGCCATGCCAAGTCCGATCGCCCGGCCGGGGTGATCGACCTCGACCGGCCCCTCAACCCCCGCGGCCGGCGGAACGCGCCGCTCATGGCCGGCTATCTCGTGACCGAGAACCTGCGGCCCGACCACGTGGCCGTCTCGCCGGCCCGTCGGACGCGGGAGACCTGGGAACCGGTGCAGGCCGCCCTGGGTGCCCCGGACGCGACCATCGTGCCGGACATCTACGAGGCGCCCGACTCGGCCCTCTTGAAGGTTGTCCGCGCGACGCCCGATTCGGCACGCTGCCTCCTCGTGGTCGGCCACAATCCCGGCCTGCAGGACGTGGCGCTTCGCCTCGTCGGGTCCGGCCCGGCCGCGGCGCGCGACCGCCTCGCCGAGGGGTTCCCCACCGGGGCACTGGCCGTCCTGGATTTCGACGTCGAGACCTGGGCCAAGGTCCGCGCCGGCGCAGGGCGATTGGAGCGCTTCGTGGCGCCCCGCGATCTCGATGCCGACGAGGCGGCCTGAACCCGAGCCTCCACCTCTCATTGAACCGTTGCGGCGCCGGGCCGTTTCCCCGATCCCCGGTCAAGCTTTTCGCGTGTCGTGCTCCTCGCATCCTTCCTGATCCTGACAAGCTTGGCGTCGTCCCTCGCGGGCGGCCTCGAAACCGTGCGTCAGGGCCTGTCCGGACCGGCGCGGGATCGTGCGGCCGTCGCGGCGAAGCCCGTGGAAGCGCCGCGCTTTGTGCCCGAGAGCCGTGCCGTTTCGAACTGGCGGATCGAGGCGGGCGAGGCACTTCGCCCGGTCTCCCTCGCCCTGGCGGCACGCTGGTCCACGACGGAGCCGGCCTTCGTCGCACGCTGCGTCAAGCTCAATAACTACTGGTGCATCAAGTCGGCGCGCTGGTCCGGGGAGATCGGCGCCGATGCCGAAGGCCATACGGGCTTCGCCACCGCCGCCGACGGTGCGGATGCGGCGGCCGGCCTGCTTCGACGCTATTACCGCGATCTCAACCGGCGCACGGCCCTTTCCATCGTCAGGCGCTGGGCTCCCGCGGAATGCCGGGGCACGCCTGCCGCAAGCCCGTGGGTGTCGGGTCCGGTGGCGCCGCGCGGCCTCGGCGGAACCCTTCGGGCGCGCTTCCTCGCCCGCAACACCCGGGCGGGGATGCCGCGCCGGGCGCTGGCATCACGCGGCGGCCCCCTCAGGGTCCAGCCGTGGTCGCCCCTGGCGCGGATGGGCGGACGGGTGCCGCCGGCACCGGATCGCAAGGCTCAGCCCGCGAGAGGACCGGCTCCGAAAGCCGAGGCTACCGGAGGCCGAAGCTCCAGGGTCCAGGGCTCCATCGCGGCCGGACCGGCCCCCACGCCGCGGCACGGGCTACTGGTCCGCCCCTCCGAACTCCTGGTGAAACCGTCCGTCCTGATTGCCAAGCCGTCGGTGCTCCTCGTCGAACCGAGTGCGGTCCTGGGCAACGCGACCCGTGCGGTGGAGACTGCGACGGCTCAGTTGCAGAAGCGGTTCGTCACGGAATCCGCCGCGCTCCCGCCCATTGCCGCGGGCCTTGGCGCCCTGCGCCCCCTCGATCTCACCGTGCCGGCACCCCTGTGCAGCAACGACGAGACCCGCATCCGCAACTACGCCGCGCGCATCGCCGGCAGTGTCGGCCTGAAGGTCGAGGACGATCTAAAGCTGTTCGGGCCGGACGGACGCCCGTTGCCCGCCCTGCGCGCGGTGATGCTCGCCATGTCGAACGTCGAGCTCGGCACCCTGCGGGCCGGCCCGGCCCTCGTGGACGCGGCCGTCGCCCGCCTGGATGCCGGAACCCTGGCGGCCATCGGCCCGCCGGCCCCGACGCCGTAAGCCGTGACCTTGCGGGCCGGGTGCCCCGGCGCCACTTCAGCCCTACCGGATCTTCTGTTGGACTTCCCGCCGTTTCTCCCCGCCCACCATCGAGTCGTTCATGAACAGCTTTGCCGCGCGTGCGGGTTCCGCGGTCAAGGCCTTCGCCGAGGCGTCGAGCGACCTCCTGATCCAGCCGACGCTCCGGCTCGGCGTCACCGGCCTCGCCCGCTCGGGCAAGACCGTGTTCACCACGGCCCTGATCCACCACCTCGTGGAGGCCCATGCCCTGCCGGCCTTCGCCCCGGCCCACGAGGGCCGCCTGCGTCGCGCCCGCCTCGTGCCCCAGCCCGACGACGACCTGCCGCGCTTTCCCTTCGAGGAGCACGTCACGGCCCTGACGCGGGACCGCCTGTGGCCGCGCTCCACCGACCGGATCAGCCAGTTCCGCCTCGCCATCGAGTACGAGCGCAAGGGCGGCTGGCGCTCAGGGCCGGGCACCCTGATGCTCGACGTCGTCGATTATCCCGGCGAATGGCTCCTCGACCTCGCTCTCATCGACCAGAGCTACACGGCGTGGTCCCGCGCCACCATCTCAGGCACCCGCCGCAGCGGTCGCGCCGCCATGGCCGCCCCCTGGCTCGACACCCTGAAGGGCCTCGACCCGAAGGCGCCGCTCGACGAGATGGTGGCCGAGCGCGCCAGCACGGCGTTCAAGGCCTACCTCTCCGCCCTCAGGGCCGGGCCGGAATCCGTGGCGACCACGCCGCCGGGTCGGTTCCTCATGCCGGGGGACCTCGCCGGCTCGCCGGCCCTGACCTTCGCGCCGCTGGACGACCTCACGGATCCCCTCGATCCCGGCAGCCTCGCGGGGCTGATGGAGCGGCGCTTCGAGGCCTACAAGGCCAAGGTGGTCGAGCCGTTCTTCCGCAACCACTTCCAGCGGGTCGATCGGCAGATCGTGCTGGTCGACGTCCTCGCCGCCGTCGATGCCGGCCCGGCCGCCCTGGCGGAGCTCGAGGAGGCGCTGGATTCGGTGCTCCTCAGCTTCCGCATCGGCCGCAACACCATCCTGTCGCGGCTGTTCGCGCCGCGCGCCGAACGCATCCTGTTCGCCGCGACGAAGGCGGACCATCTCCACCAGACCAGTCACGACCGCCTGGACGCGCTCCTGCGCCTCCTCGTGTCGCGGGCCATGCGCCGGACAGAGGCCGCGGGCGCCCGCGTCGGCACCGTGGCCCTCGCCTCCGTGCGCGCCACCCGCGAGACCACGATCCACGACGGGCCGGAAGTGCTCCGCGCCGTCTCGGGCACGCCGGAGGCCGGTGAATCCGTCGGCGACGAGACCTTCGACGGCTTGAGCGAAGCCGCGATCTTCCCCGGCGAACTCCCCGAGCGACCCGAGGCGGTGCTGGAGGGCGCGGTGCCGCCCGGCTCCCTACGTTTCCCGCGCTTTCGCCCACCCCTGGTGAAGCCCGACGCCCTCGGACGCCCCGGTCACCTGCCGCAGATCCGCCTCGACCGGGCGATGCAATTTCTCCTCGGCGACAAGCTCACTTGAGGCCCGCATGACCTCCACGCCCCCGCCGAACCGCCCCCGCGCCTTCCGCATCCCCGCCGCTGAACCGGCCGGGGTGGCCGAGGGCTTCGTGCCGCCCTCGGCTTCGCCTGCCCAAGTCCGCATCGTCGAGGAGCCGTTCGAGATCGTCGAGGCCGCCGACGGCACGCCCGTTCCGGTGGCGCCGAAATCCCGCGCGCCGTGGCTGTCGATGCTGCTCGTGGCGCTGGGCGGCCTCGTGTCGCTCGGCGTCGGCCTCTCCGTCGAGCGCCTCATCGCCGACCTGTTCAGCGCCGCCCCGTGGCTCGGCGCCGTCGCGCTGGTTCTCCTCGGAGTCGCCGCCCTCGGCCTTCTGGGACTCGTCGTGCGCGAACTGTCCGGGATCTGGCGCGAGCGGCAGATCGAGCGTCTGCGGGCCAGAGCCGTCGAGGCGCTCGCCGCCCGCGACCACAGCGCGGCTCAGGCGGTGGTGCGGGATCTCAGCGCCCTCTATGCTGGACGGGCGGCCCTGGCGGCCGGCCGGACCCGCCTCGACACCCTGAGCGACGCCATCCTCGACGTCGACGACCGCCTCGGGCTCGCCGAACACGAACTTTTGGCCCCCCTCGACCGGCAGGCCCGCCAGGCCATCGCGACGGCGGCGAAGCAGGTCTCGGGCGTCACGGCGCTCAGCCCCCGCGCCATCGTCGACGTGGCGTTCGTGATCTTTGCCGCCGTGCGGCTGCTGCGCCGGATCGCCACCATCTACGGCGGGCGCCCCGGCTTCCTCGGCTTCCTGCGGCTCGCCCGCTCGGCGCTGGCCCACCTCACCGTCACGGGCGGCATGGCGGTGGGCGAGAGCATGATCCAGCAGGCCCTCGGGCTGGGGTTGGTGGCGAAGGTTTCGGCCAAGCTCGGGGAGGGTGTGCTCAACGGCCTGATGACCGCCCGGTTCGGCCTCGCGGCCCTCGCGGTCTGCCGGCCCCTGCCGTTCGTACGCGAGGCGGCGCCGCGCCTGTCCGACGTGGCGGGCTCCCTGTTCAAGTCCGCCGAGGCGGCGGAGGAGGGCGGCGTCAGAGGGTCTTCATGAACCCGGCGAGGCGCATCAGGCCCTCCGGCCAGGGGCCGTGGCCCGAGGCCACGTTGATGTGGCCGGATTCGCCCGCATCCACCACGACGGCGCCCCACGCATAGGCGAAATCCTCGGCCCGCTCGTAGGTGCAGTAGGGATCGTTGCGGCTCGCCACCACCAGGGACGGGAAGGGCAGGGGATCGCGCGGCACCGGCGCGAAGGCGGTGACGCTCGCCGGCAGGTTCGGCGTGGTCTCGACATCGGGAAACGCCACCAGGATCGCGCCCCGCACCACGCCGGGCGGGAAGTCCGAGGCCGCCTGGACGGCCGCCACCACGCCGAGGCTGTGGGCGATGATGAGGACCGGGCGCGTCGCCTCCGCCACGGCGGCGACGATGCGGGCGCGCCAGGCCGGGGCGTCGGGATGGTGCCAATCGTCCTGCTCGACGATGCGGCCGGTGGACAGGCGCTCGGCCCAGCGGGCCTGCCAGTGGCCGTCTTCGGAGCCGGCATAGCCCGGCAGGATGAGGATGTCGCAATCGCCGATCTTCATGGGCATCGCGATACCGCGTCGGTCCAGACCCGTCGAGCCTTCACGGCCCGTCGCACAGGGGATCGGCGAAGGCATCGACGGCCGCCCCAGCGAGGTTGGCCCCCGCGAGCCGATCCCCCGCCGAAGCCGCATGGGCCCGGACCGCCCCGGGGAGGGCGGCCGTGAGGGCGGCCCGCTCGCGCGCCAGGGCGAAGGCCTCCGCCAAGGGAATCGCCCGGAACCGGATCGCTTCGCCCGGCCGGCGCTGGGCGACTCTTCGAAGATCGGCCGAGATCACCGTGGCGATCTTCGGGTAGCCGCCGGTGGTCTGCCGATCGGCCATGAGCACGATGGGCCGGCCGCTGCCCGGCACCTGCACGGAGCCCATCACGGTGGCGTCCGAGACGATGTTGTAACCGTGCGGTCCGTGGGCGAGGGCGGGCCCATCGAGGTGGATGCCCATCCGGTCGGCCCGATGGGAGACGGCGAAGGCCGCATCGGTGAACAGCGCGACGGCTTCGGGGGTGAACCGGTCCGCCTGCGGACCGAGAACCACCCGCACGGGGGCATCCGTTTCGAGGGGCAGGGGATCCAAGGATCCCGGGATGCCGAACGACCCCAGTTCACCGCGGGACGCATTCTCGCCGTCGATGACGTCACCGGTGCGCAGGCCACGGCCATGGAGACCGCCGAGGCCGGCGCGCTGGTGCAGGGCGGCGCTGCCGAGGATCGACGGCACGGCGAACCCGCCCGCGCAGGCGAGATAGGCGAACACGCCCCGGCGCGGCACCTCGATGGCGAGGGTGGAGCCCTCGCTCAGGGGAAACGCCCGATGGTCGGGCACCGGCACGCCGTCGATCCGCAGGGCGCAGGGCGCGCCGGCGAGCGCCATCCAAAGGTCGCCGCCCTCCAGGCGGAAGCGCCCGCCGCCCAAGCCGAGTTCGAGGGCGACGATCCCCAACGCGTTGCCCACGAGGGCGTTGGCCGCTGCCAGCGCCAGCCTGTCCATGGGACCGGAGCCGGACAGGCCCTGACGCTGGTAGCCGCGCCGGCCACCATCCTGGAAACTCAAGGCGCCCGTGCAGGCCTCGACGACCAGACGGGCGCTCACCGCTCCCCCTCGGCCACGGGTTCGCCGGCCGCCGCCGCACGGTCGAGTTCGTCCCAGCGAGTGGGGTCGGTTGGCACGAACCGGATGCCGTCGCCAGGCTCGAACAGGAACACCGGATCGCGCCCCGGCAGGAAGGCACGCACGGGCGTGCGACCGAGGAGGTGCCATCCGCTCGGCGCCGCGATGCTGGCGACGAGGGCCTGGGCGCCACCGATGGAGATGGTGCCCGCCGGCGTCGTCGGGCGCGGGCTCGCGCGGCGCGACAGGGCGAGGCTCGGATCGAGACCGTCGAGATAGGCGTAGCCCGGCAGGAACCCGATCATCACCACCCGGTACTCGGGCGCGGCATGCCGCTCGACCACGGCGGACGGGCACAAGCCGTGCTGCGCGGCCACGGCGTCGAGGTCGATCCCGAACGCCCCGCCATAGACGACGGGCACGCGCCAGACCCGGGCGGGTGGTCGAATGGGCGCGGGACGTCCGGCCAGATCGAGCAGGGTCGTCTCCAGACTGGCAGGATCCACAGCGAGCGGGTCGAGGTGGATCGTCAGCGACCGGTAGGTTGGCACCGTCTCGACGATGCCGGGCAGATCCGCGGCCTGTACTCGGGCGTCGAGGGCGAGCACCGCCGCGTTGAGGGCCGGATCGATCCGGTCACCGAACTCGACGGTCAGGGCCGTATCGCCGCACCAGAGCAGGCGGATCGCCGGAGGAGTCACGGGTCCACAGCCTCACGCACCGGGGGATCGTTTCAAACGATAGAGGGGTGGCGCCCTTGCGGACACCACCCCGGTCATCGACCTCCGAGGCGAACGCGGGTCAGTGCGGACGTGTTGCCGACCCTTCGCGGGAGGCGGAGGACTCGTTGGACGCCGTCGAACCCTCGGGAGCCGTGGCGCGCTGGGCAGCGGCCTGGAGATTCTCGGGGTCGAGGGCGCTGGCAACGAATTCACGGCCCCGATGGGTCACGTCGCGGGCGTAACGCAAGCCCTGGTCGCGAACCTCGTCGGCCCACGGACCGACGGTCTCGTCCTCGCGGCGCGTGCGCGGCAGGAGCGCGCCGATGAGAAGGCCGGCGGCGAGGCCGACGACGCCGACGAGGAGCGGATTCTCCGTGACGAAATCCTCGACCGCCGAACGGCCGTCGCGGAAACGCTCCGTCCCCCGGTCTGTGAGGTCGCCGATGCGGCGGCGGCCGGTGTCGCGGGCGTCCGAAGCCCAGTCCCGGGCATCGCCGTAGGCTCCGGAGGCCCGGTCGCGCAGATCCTGAGCCGTGTCGCTGACCCGTGCGCGTACGTCCCCGGCGATCCCGGCGGCGCGGTTGGTCAGGTTGTCTGCGGTTTCCAGGGCGGCGTCGCGCAGGTCGCCGGCTCGGGACTGCAGGTCGCCGGAGCGAAGGTCGTCGACACCCGACGCGGACGGACGATCGTCGAAGTGGCCGCGGGGCATACCGGCCTTGAGAGCGATGTCGTCGGGCAGGGAGCGGGATTCGTCGCCGGGCTTGGGGGAGTGGGTCATGGCAGGTTCCTCGTAGGGGTTGGCCGCGTCGGCGGCCCGGATCGGATTCAGATCTGGGTTTCCTGGCCGAGATCCTTGACGGGATGGCGCGTCGGCAGGTCGGGATCGTAGACCCGGTCGGCACCGGTCTGGACGACGGGGAGGCCGTCATCGGCCTGGCGCACCCGGCGTCGGGCCACCACGGCGGAGGCCGCGTCGGACGACATCCGGTGGAGTAGCCAACCCACGCCGGCGGCGATGAGCAGGACCGGCACGGGGTTGCGGCGCACGGCGTCGAGGGCGCCGTCGTAGACCCCGCTCAGGGGCGTGCGGCGCGCGTTGCCGAGCATCTCGTCGACGATGCTCGACACCGAGAGCCGTTCCTGGATCTGGTCGATGGTCTGGTCGAGGCGGGCGCGGCTCGCCTCGATGTCCTTCTCGAGTTCGTTCAACGATCCGCTCATCCGGAGACCCTTTCAGACAACGCACGGGCATCCTGCCGGACCTGACGCGAGGTCCGCACGGGAGCGAGGGTCGAGAGCGACATGGCGTTCCGGCCGACGAGGGCGAGGACCACCGCGACGACGAGGAGCACACCGCCGACGATGAGCGCGGCCAGCGCTTCCGAATGCACGACCGTGGCGAGCCATTTCACCAGGGCGTCCACGAGGACGAACAGGGCGACGACGCCGAACACGGCGGCACCGACGAGGAGCCCGAGCCCGACGAAGAGCGAGCGCACGTTGCTCGTCATCTCGTTGCGGAAGAGGGCGATTTCCTTGCGGGCGAGTTCGTTTGTCTCGCGCAGGGCGTCGCCGATGAGGCCCTGGATGCTGGAATTGGGTCCGTTCGACATGCGCGCCGCCTCAGACGCCGTGATCGCGCTGAAGCCCGGGGGCGGGCACGTCGCGGAGGGTTCCGCCACGAAGCGAGCCGTCCCGGATCGGCGCATCGCGCAAACCGAGGTCGCGATCGAGATCACGCACCGCCGACACGCTCGACGACTTGATGAAGCGCGCCACCACGAAGCCGGTCACGAAGGTGGCGACCGCGACGGCCACGGGCGCGCGACGGGCCAGCGCCTCGGCGTCTTCGTAGAATTCCGAGAAGCTCTTGTTCTCGATCTGCGTGCCGAGGTGCTCGAGGCCCTCCGCCGCGCTGTCGAAGAAGGCACGGATGTTGGGACGGTCCTCGAAGGTCTTGCTCGAATCCCGCACGGTCCGGGCGAGGTCGTTGACCGACTGGGCGGCGTCGCCCTTGCGGCGCTCGACATACTCTTCCGCGTGTCCGCGCGCGGCGGACACGAAGCCGCGGCCGCGTTCCACCGCCACGTCGGCGATCCCCTCGACATCGCCGCGCAGGGCCTTCCAATCCGCCGTCTCGCGCGTCGCGGCGGACTCGGCGCCGAGCGGTCCTGTGGCGGGCGATCCTGTGGCGGGCGATCCTGTGGGTTGATTGATGGTCACGGTATTACTCCTCGGCGCTGATCGATGCGCTGTTGCCGCAGTTCAACAGCGTGTGCGGAGACAGGGTTCCGAACGGCCGCGGCGGGCGTGTCAGTCCGTGTTCAGCTCGATTCGCCTAGGTTAGGGAAAGCTCGGCCGGAGGGCATGACAGTGGCGATAGTTCCGAACGTGGGAGTGGGGGGTCGACCGGTCTGGCCTAAGCCGGCCGGCTTGCGTATTTTGCCGTGAGGCCGGGTTGAGTGCCCCTTGACCGCACCAGTCTTAACGCGCTTGGCTGCGAGCAACGGATCGCGCTCGGCTTCCGCGCGTTCACCCACTGTATCAGTCTGAGCGCGCGCGATTCCCGCGCAGCGCCCTGAGGACCGGAGCCGGCTTCGTGGCACGTCTCGTCATCGTATCGAACCGCGTTGCAGTCCCCGAGGATGGGGGCAAGGCCGTGGCTGCCGGTGGTCTCGCCGTTGCCGTCAAGGAGGCTTTCACGGCCTATGAGGGTCTCTGGTTCGGCTGGAGCGGCAACGTCGTCGAGAATCCCTCGACGGAGCCGACTCTGATCGACCGGGGGCGGGTGCAATACGCCGTCGTCGATCTCTCGCCCCAGGACCACCGGGAGTATTACAGCGGGTTCGCCAACCGCGCCCTGTGGCCGATCATGCATTACCGGCTCGGCCTCGGCGCCTTCTCCCGATCGGACTATGCCGGCTACCAGCGCGTCAACCGGATCTTCGCCCGGGCGCTCGCCGACCTGATCCAGCCCGACGACATCATCTGGGTGCACGATTACCACCTGCTGCCGCTCGCCTCCGAGCTGCGCGGCCTCGGCATCGCCAACCCCATCGGGTATTTCCACCACATCCCGTGGCCGGCGGCGGACGTGTTCAACACCCTGCCGGCGAGCAACGACCTCCTGCGCGG
This sequence comes from Methylobacterium sp. Leaf87, assembly GCF_001422775.1. Lineage (NCBI taxonomy): Bacteria > Pseudomonadati > Pseudomonadota > Alphaproteobacteria > Hyphomicrobiales > Methylobacteriaceae > Methylobacterium > Methylobacterium sp. Leaf87. The sequence continues at coordinate 49,599 of NZ_LMMI01000004.1, forward strand.
CATCGCCGATTACGACCTCATCGGCCTGCAGACAGACCCCGACGTCCACAACCTCACCCGCAACCTCATCGACGAGCTGCGCGCCATTCCCCTCGGCGGCGGCTCGCTGATGGTGGACGGACGCCGGACCCGTATCCGCAGCTTCCCCATCGGCATCGATGTGGCGGGCTTCAAGGAAGCGGCGGAGAATGCCGGCGCCAACCGCACCGTGCGCGAGACCATGGCGGGCCTGCGCACCCGCAAGCTCCTCATCGGCGTCGACCGCCTCGATTATTCCAAGGGCGTGCCCGAACGCATGGAGGCGGTGGAGCGCTTCTTCGCCTCGAACCCGGACCAGCGCGGCAACGTCGTCTACATCCAGATCACGCCGAAATCGCGCACGGAGGTCCCCGAGTACGAGGATCTCAGCCGCGAGGTGAACGAGACCGTCGGCGAGATCAACGGGGCGCTCGGCGAACCGAACTGGACCCCGATCCAGTACGTCACCAAGGCCTATCCGAGGCCGGTGCTCGCCGGTCTCTACCGCGCCGCCCGCGTCGGTCTCGTCACGCCGATGCGCGATGGCATGAACCTCGTCGCCAAGGAGTACGTGGTCGCCCAGTCCGACGAGGATCCGGGCGTGCTGGTCCTGTCGAAGTTCGCCGGCGCCGCGCGGCAGCTGCCGGAAGCGCTGCTCGTCAATCCCTACGACCGGTTCGAGGTGGCCGAGGCCATCCGTACGGCCCTCTACATGCCGCGCGGCGAACGCTTGGAGCGGTGGAAGCCGATGGTCGAGCGAATGACGCGCGAGGACGTCGACTGGTGGGCGCGCAACTTCATGACCGAGCTGGAGAATTTTCGCAGCGTCGAGCGTGAGCCGACCCGCACGGCGGCCGCTGCGGAATAAGCCTTGCAGGCCCCCATGACGAGCGGCTGCCGCTCGTCTGGCTCTCCCTATCCCGGACGTTTCTGTGACTGACAGCATGATCGGCCTCGACGACGGCGTGCCTGCGCCGCTCGGGGCCCACTTCGGTGGCCGCGGCGTCAACTTCGCGCTGTTCTCCCAGAATGCCACCGCCGTGGACCTGTGCCTGTTCGAGCCGGGCGAGCGACTCGAGACGCGTCGTATCCGGCTCCCCTGCCGCACGGACGATGTCTGGCACGGGCACCTGCGCGGGGTGTTTCCCGGGCAACTCTACGGCTACCGCGTGCATGGACCGTGGGACCCGGCGTGTGGGCACCGGTTCAATCCGGCGAAACTCCTCCTCGACCCCTACGCCCGCGAGATCCAGGGCCGTATCCGCTGGCACGACGCCCTCTACGGCCACCGCCGCGGTCTCCTGCGCGAGGACCAGATCGATCGGCGCGACAGTGCCGCCTACATGCCGCGCGGCGTCGTCACCGCGCCGGAGGTGCCCGACCTCGCCATCCACCCCGTGCGCCGGCCCGTGTCGCAGACGGTGATCTACGAGGCCCACGTCAAGGCGCTGACGCAGCTCCACCCCGACGTTCCCGAGGCCGCGCGCGGCACCTACGCCGCCCTGGCCCATCCGGCGATCATCGAGCACCTGCTGAAGCTCGGCGTCACCGCCGTCGAGCTCCTGCCGATCCAGGCCTTCGCCGACGACCGCTTCCTCGTCGACAAGGGGCTGGTGAATTTCTGGGGCTACTCGCCGCTCAACTACTTCGCCCCCGATCCGCGCTATCGCGGGCCGGCCGGGATCGGCGGCCTCAAGGCGGCGATCCGCGAATTGGCCGCGGCCGAGATCGAAGTGTTCCTCGACGTGGTCTACAACCACACGGCCGAGGCCGACCATTCCGGCCCGACCCTGTCGTTCCGCGGCATCGACAACGCGAGCTACTACAAGCTCGACCCATCCAACCCGCGCCGGGAGATCGACTGCACCGGCTGCGGCAACACCCTCGACCTCGACCATCCCCGGGTGATGCAGCTCACCCTCGATTCCCTGCGCCACTGGGTGACGGCCTACGGCGTCGCCGGCTTCCGCTTCGACCTCGCCACCAGTCTCGGGCGCGTACCGCACGATTTCTCGGCGAAGGCTGCCTTCTTCCAGGCCGTGGCCCAGGATCCGATCCTCTCGCGGGTCAAGATGATCGCCGAGCCGTGGGACATCGGCCAGTGCGGGTACCAGCTCGGCGCCTATCCGCGCGGCTGGAGCGAGTGGAACGACCAGTTCCGTGACAGCGTGCGCGGGTTCTGGCGCGGCGACCCGGGCGTGCTGTCGAAGGTCACGCAGGGGTTGTCGGGCTCCCGCGAGATCTTTGCCGCCTCCGGCCGCACGCCGCTGGCGAGTATCAACTACGCCGCCTCGCACGACGGTTTCACCCTGGCGGACGTCGTCGCCTACGAGGACAAGCACAACCTCGCCAACGGCGAGGACAACCGCGACGGCCACGGCCACAACCTCACGCGCAATTACGGCGTCGAGGGTCCGAGCGACGATCCCGCGATTCTCTCGGTACGGGCCCGCCAGAAGCGCAACATCCTCGCCACGATCTTCCTGGCGCAGGGCGTGCCGATGCTGCTCATGGGCGACGAGCGCTCGCGCAGCCAAAATGGGAACAACAACGCCTACAACCAGGACAACGCCACGAACTGGGTCGATTGGGAGAGCGACCCCGATCCGGCGCTCACGGCCTTCGTCGCGAACCTCACCCGCCTGCGCCGGGAGCAGCCGGCCCTGCGCCGACGCGATTTCCTCACCGGGGGTACCGTCGGTGAGGGCCCGTTGCGCGACGTGCACTGGCTGTCGCCCTGCGGGGCGGAGATGGATGGCGCGGCCTGGGCCGACGACGGCCGCCAGACTTTCGGCATGCAGATCGGCAATGATCTGCCCGATGCCGACCGCCTCCTGCTCCTCGTCAATGCCGCCGAGTCCCCGTGCGATTTCACCCTCGCGCCGATCATCGACGGACCCTGGAGCCTGATGTTCGACACCACACGGGCGACCGGTGCCGTACCCGAAGGGCAGACCCTGTTTCCGGCCGGGGCGCGCGTGCATCTCGAGCCGCGTGCGCTCTATGTCCTGCGGACACGACCGGCGACGTACGGGCGTTAAGGCCACGTCCACTTGGTCGAGGAACCGATCCCGCACCGCACAATTCTCTTGGGGTGGGCGGTTGCCGGAGCGCGGGTCCGCCTTACCTCGAAACGATGGAACCAGAGCGCGGCCCGTAGCCTTTTGAAGGGTCGGCGGCTGCGTCCGCCCGTCGCCCCTCACGTGATCACGAAAGACGAACCGCAATGCGGCGAGCCCATGCGATGGCCTTCGGCGGCGAGGCGGGAAAAGACGGCGTGCGATTCGCCCTCTGGGCCCCCACGGCACAGAGCGTCGCCCTGGTGGTCGATGGGACGGACCACGACATCCCGGATGCCGGCGAGGGTTGGCGACGCGTCACCCTGCCGGGCGTGAAAGCCGGGGCACGCTACGGCTACCGCATCGACGACGATCTCGTGGTGCCCGACCCGGCGTCGCGGTTTCAGCCCGACGACGTGTCCGGCCTGAGCGAGGTGATCGACCCGCGCAGCTTCGACTGGAGCGATTCCGACTGGACCGGACGTCCGTGGGAGGAAACCGTCCTCTACGAACTCCATGTCGGGACGGCGACGCGAGAGGGCACCTACGCGGCCCTCGAAGGCAAGCTCGAGGAGCTGCGCGACCTCGGCGTCACCGCCATCGAACTTCTGCCGCTGGCCGACTTCAAGGGCACCCGCAACTGGGGCTACGACGGCGTGCTGCCCTACGCGCCGGACGGTGCCTATGGCCGCCCCGACGATCTCAAGCGCCTCGTCGACAAGGCGCATTCGCTCGGCCTGATGGTCTTCCTCGACGCGGTCTACAACCACTTCGGGCCGGCCGGGAACTACCTCCACGCCTATGCCAAGACGTTCTTCACGGAGCGGCACCAGACGCCGTGGGGTGCGGGCATCAACTTCGACGGCGAGACCAGCGGCCGGACGGTGCGGGACTTCTTCATCGAGAATTCCCTGTACTGGCTCGAAGAGTACCACTTCGATGGCCTGCGCTTCGACGCGGTGCACGCCATCCTCGACGATTCCGAGAAACACTTCATCGGTGAGCTCGCCGAGACCATCCGGGCGCGTCTGCCCGGCCGCCATATCCATCTGGTCCTGGAGAACGAGGCCAATCAGGCCAAGTGGCTGGAGCGCAAGGACGACGGCCAGCCGGCCCAGCACACGGCGCAGTGGGCCGACGACCTGCACCATTGTTGGCACGTGCTGCTGACGGGCGAAGAGGCCGGCTACTACGAGAGTTTCGCGGACAAACCCGTCGCGCATCTCGCCCGTTGCCTGTCGGAGGGCTTCGCCTACCAGGGCGAGCCGTTCCCGACCCTCGACAACCACCCGCGCGGCGAACCCTCGGCGCATCTGCCGCCGTCGGCCTTCGTCACCTTCCTGCAGAACCACGATCAGGTCGGCAACCGGGCCCTCGGCGAGCGCCTGAGCGCGCTCTCGGACCCGGCCAAGCTGGCCCTCGCCCGCGCCGGCCTGCTGCTCAGCCCGCAGATACCGATGCTGTGGATGGGCGAGGAGTGGTCGGCGACGGCGCCGTTCCTGTTCTTCGTCGATTTCGCGCCGGACGAGGAGTTGAACAAGGCCGTCCGCGAGGGCCGGCGGCGCGAGTTCAAGAGCTTCGCGGCGTTCGCGGACGACACCTCGGTGATTCCCGATCCGACGGAGGAGAAGACCTTCACGGATTCGCGGATCGACTGGTCGGAGATCGAGCGTGCGCCGCATCGCGGGGTCTGGGCCGACACCCGCAACCTGCTGCAGATCCGGCATCAGACCGTCGTGCCGCTCACCAAGACCGCCTATCGGGGAGCAACGGCTTCCCTGCCGCGTGCGGACGCCGTGGAGTGCACGTGGCGCTACGACGGCGGCTGGCTTCGCTTCGTTGCCAACTTCGGCGACGCGCCGCTCCAGACGGCGCGCGGCGGCGGCCAGATCGTCTGGTGCAACGGCGCCGACGTCGTCACCGGGCAGACCATCGAACTCCCGTCCTGGACGGGCATCTTCCTGACGGGTGTGAACTGATGAGCCGCGACCTCGAACGCCTCGCCGATCTCCTCGGCGTCGCCCCCGGCTACACCGACGCCTTCGGGCAGCCCGTCGAGACGAGCCTGGAGACCCGGGCCGGCATGATCGCCGCCCTCGGCTTCCCGGTGGGCACCGATGCCGAGATCGCCGGGAGTCTCGCGGAAGTGACGGCGGTCCGCGAGGGCCTCGTTCCGTCGCTCCTGCCGGTCGAGGCCCGACGGGCCACGCGGGTACCCCTGCGGGCGTCGTCGGCAGGCACCCTGGCGTGGCGCCTCGTCGACGAGCGCGGCCATGTCCGCGAGGGCCGCGTCGCGGTTTCGGCCTCAGGTGACGCCGGCTTCGAGCTTCCCCCGCTCACGCCCGGTTACCACCGTTTGACCGCGACCCTCGGCGAGCACCGCGCCGAGTCCTGGGTCATCGCCGCGCCGCAGCGCTGCTGGCGTCCGCGCGCCTATGCGGACGAGGGTGCGCGCGATTGGGGGCTCGCGGCCCAGCTCTACGGCCTGCGCTCGCCGGACAACCTCGGCATCGGCTCCTACGCGGATGCCGGGCGGGCCGCCCGCGACGCCGGCCTGCGCGGCGCGTCGTTCCTCGGCCTCAGCCCGGTCCACGCCCTGTTCGCCACCGACCGCACCAAGATCTCGCCTTATTCGCCGTCCTCGCGCCTGTTCCTCGAGACCCTGTTCATCGAGCCCGGTGTCCTGCCGGGCTTCGTCGGCTCGAAGGCGGCCGCCCTCCTCGATTCCATGTCCGCCCGCGTCGAGGCCCTGCGCGAATCGAAGCTCGTCGACCACGCCGGTATCTGGGGCGTGCTCTCGCCGGTGCTCCGCGCCCTGTGGCAGGAATCCGCCGTCCGCGACGGCACCGATGCGCGCTTTGCCGCCTTCCGCACCGCCGGGGGGGCCGATCTCGAAGCCCACGGCACGTTCGAGGCGCTGGCCGAACATTTCCAGGGCCAGGGCGCCCAATGGCTCGGCGATTGGCCGGAAGAGTTCCAGCGCAACGGCACCGAGGCCGTGCGGGCCTTCGCGGTCGAGCACGCCGAGGCCGTGACTTATCACGTGTGGCTCCAGTACCTCGCCGACCGGCAGCTCGAAGAGGCATCCGAGATTGCGCTGGGCACCGGCATGCGTCTCGGCCTCTACCGCGACCTCGCCGTGGGCGCCGATCGCGGCGGGTCCGAGATCTGGTCCCACCCGGAGCGCTTCGCCAACGGCGTCTCCATCGGCGCCCCGCCCGACCTGCTCGCCCCGAAGGGCCAGGATTGGGGCCTCCCGGCCTTCCATCCGCTGGAACTGGAGCGGGACGGGCTCGCCGCCTTCCGGGCGCTGGTCCAGGCGAACATGCGCCACGCCGGTGCCATCCGCATCGACCACGCGTTCCAGCTCGCCCGCCTGTTCCTGATCCCGCTGGGCGCCACGGCCCAGGCCGGCGCCTACGTGGCGATGCCGTTCGAGCCGATGCTGGCCGTGCTGCGCCTCGAGAGCCACCGGGCGAAGTGCCTCGTCATCGCCGAGGATCTCGGCACGGCACCCGAGGGCTTCTCCGATGCCCTGATGCAGGCCGGAGTCCTGAGCTACCGCATCCTCGCCTTCGAGCGCGAGCAGGGCGCCCGCTTCAAGCCGCCGGCCGCTTATCCGCGCGAGGCGCTGACGGCCATCACCACCCACGACCTGCCGACCTTCCTCGGCTGGTGGCGCGGCGTCGACACCGACACCCGCCAGGCGCTCGGCCTCTACGATTCCGAGCGCGCCGACGCCGAGCGGCGCGAGCGCGTTGACGAGCGCACCCGCCTCACCGAGGCGTTGGCCGCCGAGCAGTTGCTGCCGAGCTACGATCCGCCGGAAGCCGCGCCCTTGGAGGCCGCCGCGCGCTACCTCGCCCGCGCGCCGTCGATGCTGACCGCCGTGCAGTACGAGGACGTGGTCTCCGAACTGTCTCAGGCCAACGTGCCGGGCTCGACGGAGGGCTACCCGAACTGGCGGCGCAAGCTCGACCGGACCCTCGAGGCCATCGCGGCCCCGGGCGGGCCGCTGGCCAAGCTCGCCGCCTCCCTGGCGGCCGAGGAACGCGGGCCGCGCTCGGGTGCCGCGCGCCTCGCCTCGGCCCCGCCGCGCGCCACCTATCGCCTGCAGTTCCACAAGGACTTCACCTTCGCGGACGCGGAAAAGATCGTTCCGTACCTGGCGAAGCTCGGCATCAGCCACGTCTACGCCTCGCCGATCCAGAAGGCGCGGCCGGGCTCGACCCACGGCTACGACATCGTCGATCACGCCACCATCAACCCGGAGCTCGGCGGGGAAGAGGGCTTCGTGCGCTTCTCCGAGACCCTGCACGCGGCCGGACTGAAGCTGCTCCTCGACATCGTTCCGAACCACATGGGCGTCGGCGGGGCCGACAATCCGTGGTGGCTCTCGGTGCTCGAATGGGGCGGCCTGTCGCCCCACGCGGACGCGTTCGACATCGACTGGTCGCGCCTCGGCGCGAACAACAAGCTCGTGGTGCCGTTCCTTGGCGACCGCTACGGCGAGGCCCTGGAGAAGGGTACGCTCGAACTCAAGTTCGACCCGCAGAGAGGCGCCTTCAGCGTCTGGCACTACGAGCACGAATTCCCGATCTGCCCGCAGCAATATCCGACCATCCTCAACCGCTCGCTGGCGGCGCTGGGCGACATCGAGGACGCGGCGGCCCTCGAAGTGCTGGGGATCTCCGAACGCCTGCGCCTCATGGGCGAGGAGACCAATGCGGAACGCCGCATGGCTTTCCCGGCCGAGGCCGAGGACCTGAAGGAGCGACTCGTCGAAGCGGTGGCGGCGTCGCCCGCCATCGCGGAGGCCATCGGGCGGACCCTTCGCCTGTTGAACGGCGCCAAGGGCCATCCCGACAGCTTCGGGCCCTTGCACCGCCTGCTGGAACAGCAATCCTACCGGCTCGCCCATTGGCGGGTGGCGGCGAGCGACATCAACTATCGCCGGTTCTTCGACGTGAACGGGCTCGCGGGCCTGCGCGTTGAGAAGTCGGATGTGTTCCAGCGCTCGCACGAGACGGTGTTCCGCCATATCCGCGAAGGCCGCATCGACGGGCTGCGCATCGACCACATCGACGGTCTGGCCGATCCGCAGGGCTACGCCCGCGCCCTGCAGGCCGCCGTCGGCCCCGGCTTCTACGTCGTCGTGGAGAAGATTCTGGAGCCCGGCGAGCGCCTGCGGCCATGGCCCGTCGCCGGCACCACCGGCTACGACGTGCTGAACCAGCTCGACGGCATCCTGGTCGATAGGAGCAAGCAAGCGGCGATCCGCGACCTCTACGAGGCGCGCACGCATTTCGACGAGCCCTACAAATTTCAGCTTCGCGCGGCCAAGGCCGAGATCCTGGAGATCAGCTTCGCCTCCGAACTCGAGGTGATGACCTCCGACCTCAAGGCCGTGGCCGATGCCGACCGGCGCACCCGAGACTTCTCCGTCAATGCCATCCGTCGGGCGCTCATCGAGATCATCGCGCGTTTCCCCACCTATCGCAGCTATCTGCCGGGTGACCTCGACGAGAGCGACGTCGAGGACGAGGATGTCCGCCTCATCGAGAACGCGGTGAAGAAGGCCAAGCGCTGGAGCGCCCTGCCGGACCGCTCCGTGCACGACTTCGCCGCCGACGCCATGCTGGGCCGCATCGACGTCACCGGACCGGGCCGCCCCGATCCGGCGGTGATCCTGCGCTTCCGCCGCCGCTTCCAGCAGCTCACCGGCCCGGTGATGGCGAAGAGCCTGGAGGACACGCTGTTCTACCGCTTCTCCGAATTGCTGGCGCTGAACGAGGTCGGCGGCGATCCGGGCGAGTACGGCATCGACGCGGAGCATTTCCACGCCCTCCAGGCGGCCCGGGCCCGCGACTGGCCCAACGCCATGATCGCGACGGCGACGCACGACACCAAGCGGGGCGAGGACGCCCGCTCGCGCCTGCTCGCCCTCTCGGAGATGCCCGGGGACTGGGCCGAGGCCTGGACCACGTGGCGGGAATTGGCCGGGCCGCACCTCACCACCATCGACGGCGAGGCGGTGCCGGATGCCAACGACCAGTGGATGTTCTTCCAGGCGATCCTGGGCGCGTGGCCCCTCGAACTTCTCGAACGCGACGAGGCCACCGCCATCGAGGACTTCCGCACGCGCCTCGACGCCTATTCCGAGAAAGCCCTGCGCGAGGCGAAGCGCCGGTCGAGCTGGGTCAACGTCGACGAATCCTACGAGGGCGCCGTCCACGCCCTCTTCGCCAAGCTCGTGGTCCCGGGGTCGGAGTTCCTGGCGCGGATGCGGCCCTTCGCCAAGCGTCTGGCGCATCTCGGCATGATCGCGGGCCTCGGCCGCACGGTGCTGAAGGCGACCCTGCCGGGCCTGCCCGACACCTACCAGGGCACGGAGTTCTGGGACTTCTCGTTCGTCGATCCCGACAATCGTCGCCCGGTGGACTATCCGGCGCTGGCCCGGTCCCTCGAACAGGGCGGCGACGTCGCCGACCTCCTGGCGCATTGGAGCGACGGACGGGTGAAGCAGGCGACCCTCGCCCGGTTGCTCGCCGACCGCACCGAGCGGCCGGCCTTCTACGCCGAGGCGGACTACCAGGCCGTGGTGCCGACCGGCGGGCGCGCCGCCCATGTCATCGCGTTCACACGTTCGGATGCGACGAGTGGCGCGGGCGACCTTCTGGTGGCCGTGCCGCGCCTCGTTTCCGACCTCGTCGGGGATGCGGTGTGGAGCGGGGCGGGGTTCGCTGGAACATACCTGCCGGTGATGGCTGAAAGTGCCTGGATCGACCTCGTCACCGGGGAGACCGCCGAGGCGACGGACGGACGAATCGAACTCGACCGCCTGTTCGCGCGTCTGCCCTACGCGGTCCTGAAGCGGACGGCTTAAACGCCTTTCACAACCCTCCCCCCTGCGGGGGAGGGTTCCTGCGGAGCAGGCGGGAGAGGGGACGCCCCCTCCGGACACCGCGCTCCCCTCTCCCGACCCGCTTCGCGGGCCACCCTCTCCCGCAGAGGGGAGAGGGAAGGCGCCAGACACCAAACCCCAATGGAGCACGCATGAACGCACCGAGCCCCGCAACGCGTACCGCCCCGCGGACCGACGCCGGCGTGGTGACGCTCCCGCAGAGCCTCGCACCCCGCGCCGAGGGACCGCGCATCTACAACCTGTTCCCGCTCCTCGTCGGACGGGTCTCGGCCTGGACCGCCGAACTGCCGCGCATCGCCGGCCTCGGGTTCGACTGGGTGTACCTCAACCCGTTCCACCAGACCGGCGGCTCGCGCAGCCTCTACGCGGTGGCCGACACCGACCGCCTCGACGAGCGCTTCCGCGACCAGGACGGCACCTCCGACGACGAGCAGATCCGCCGGTTCTGCGCCGCAGCCCGCGCTCAGGGCCTTTCGGTGATGACCGACCTCGTGGTCAACCACACCGCCCGGGACGGCGCGCTCGCCCGCGACCGGCCCGACCTGTTCCTCCGCGACGCCGACGGCGAGATCGAGAGCCCCTACGCCGTCGATCCCGACGATCCGAGCAAGCGCACGGTCTGGGGCGATCTCGCCGAGCTCGATTATCACACGGACAAGAGCCGCACGGAGCTGACCGCCCTGTGGTCGGGCTACGTCAACCGCCTGCAGGATCTCGGCGTCGCCGGCTTCCGCTGCGACGCCGCCTACAAGGTGCCGGCCCCCGTGTGGCGCGACCTGATCGGGGCCGCCAAGGCGGTGGAGCCCGGGTGCCTGTTCGCCGCCGAGACCCTCGGCTGCACCTTCGAGGAGGCGCAGGCGACGGCGGGCGCCGGGTTCGACTACCTGTTCAACAGCTTCGCCTGGTGGGACCTCCGGGCTCCCTGGGCCCTGGAACAGTACGACCGCCTGCGCGTCGTCGCCCCTTCCATCGCGTTCCCCGAGAACCACGACATGGCCCGCCTCGCGGCGGATCTCGACGGCGATGCCGAGGCCGTCGCCCGCCACCTCAGGGCCCGCTACGCGCTCGCGGCCTTCTTCTCGGCCGGCGTGCTCATGCCCATCGGGTACGAGTGGGGCTACGCCAAGAGCCTGCACGTGGTCGAGACCACCCCCGAGGCCCGTGAATCCAGCACCGGCATCGATATCTCCACCTATGTCACCGCCATCAACGCCCTGCGGGCCGAGCTCTCGGCCGCCAACGTCGAGGGGGCGCAGGCACGGATCTCGGCTCCAGACGCGGATTTCGTCGCCCTCCTGCGCTTCGACACCGGCCACGGCGCCTCGGCCCGCAACGCCGTGCTGGTGCTGCACAATCCCGGCGCGACGCCCGTGACGGTGGACTCCGCCCCCCTCGTCGCCCGCACGGGCGGGATGCTTGGTGCCTTCACCGACCGCACGCCGGACGTCGCCCCCATCGCGTTCACGCCCGGCATCAGCATCGACCTGCAGCCCGGCGAGGTCCGCATCCTGAGCGCCACCCGCGACACGGTCGCGAAGGAGCCGCCGCTCACTACGCCGACGGGCGAGGGCCGCGTCGTGATCGAGGCGGTGTCGCCCGAGATCGACGGCGGCCGCTCGGCGGTCAAGCGCGTGGTCGGCGAGAGCGTCCACGTCACCGCAGACATCTTCAGCGACGGCCACGAGATCATCGACGCCGAGATCCTGTCCCGCGTCGTCGGCGAGGAGATCTGGGCCTCCGACCCGATGGCGTTCATCGAGAACGACCGCTGGGGCGGGCACTTTCCCCTGGAGCGCAACGGCCGCTACGAGTTCACCATCCGGGCGTGGCGCGACGCCTTCTCGTCCTGGATGCGCGACACCCTGAAGAAGCGCGACGCCGGGGTCGACGTCCAGCTGGAGACCGTTGAGGGCATCGCCTTCGTGGTCGACGCCACCGACGAGGCCGACGGCGCCGATCGCGAACGCCTGAAGGCGCTGGCCACCGCCTTGGACGCCGAGACCACGGGCTCGGCGGCCCAGCTCGATCTCATGCTGGCGCCGGAGAACGCCCGCCTCGTCCGCCGCTACGCACCGCGGGTGAACCTGTCGCGCTATCCCGTCAACGTGCCCGTCATCGCCGACCGCCTCGCAGCCCGGTTCTCGGCCTGGTACGAGATCTTCCCGCGCTCGCAGTCCATGGACGTCAGCCGCCACGGTACCTTCGACGACGTGATCGCCCGCCTGCCCGAGATCCGCGAGCTCGGCTTCGACGTGCTCTACTTCACCCCGATCCACCCCATCGGCAAGACCAACCGCAAGGGCAAGAACAACACCCTTAAGGCGCTGGAAGGCGATGTCGGCTCGGTCTACGCCGTCGGCTCGGAGGCGGGCGGGCACGAGGCGGTGCATCCCGACCTCGGCACCCTCGAGGATTTCCGCCGGCTGGTGGCGGCGAGCCACGCCTACGGCATGGAGATCGCCCTCGACTTCGCCATCCAGTGCTCGCCCGATCACCCCTGGATCAAGGACCACCCCGAGTGGTTCGAGTGGCGCCCCGACGGCACGCTCAAGTTCGCCGAGAATCCGCCGAAGAAGTACGAGGACATCTCCAACGTCCACTTCTATGGCGGTGCCCTGCCGTCCCTGTGGATCGAGCTGCGCGACATCGTGCTCGGCTGGGCCGCCCTGGGTGCCCGCATCTTTCGCGTCGACAATCCGCACACCAAGCCGATCCCGTTCTGGGAGTGGATGATCGGGGAGGTGAACGGCCGCTACCCGGACGTGATCTTCCTCGCCGAGGCCTTCACCCGGCCCAAGATGATGAAGAAGCTCGCCAAGGCCGGCTACCAGCAGAGCTACACCTACTTCACCTGGCGCGACACCAAGGCCGACCTCATCGCGTACTCCACCGAATTGGCGGGCGAGATGGGCGAGTATTACCGGCCGAACTTCTTCGCCAACACGCCCGACATCAACCCGATCTACCTGCAGACCAGCGGGCGGGCCGGATTCGTGGTGCGCGCCACCCTCGCCGCGACGCTGTCGAGCGTCTGGGGCATCTACAACGGCTTCGAACTCTGCGAGGCCGCGCCCTATCCCGGTAAGGAAGAGTATCTCAACTCCGAAAAGTACGAGCTGAAGGCCTGGGACTACGACCGGCCCGGCAACATCCGTGAGCACATCGTCAAGCTCAACCGCATCCGCCAGGACAACCCGGCCCTGTGGGATTTCCGCAATGTGGTGTTCACGGGCGCCTACAACGACGAGATCATCGCCTACGCCAAGACGACGCCCGAGGGCGACAACTGCATCTTCACCATGGTCAACCTCGACCCGAAGAACCGCCAGGAATGTACCTACGAGGTGCCGCTCTGGCTTCTCGGCCAACCCGACGACGGCGCCGTCGAGGTCGAGGACCTGTTGCTGGGCTACACGTTCGAACTGCGGGGCAAATCCCACCGCATCGCCTTCGATCCGGCCGAGCGTTCGGCCATCGTCTGGCGCCTTCGGGCCCCGCGCCGGGTTGCGCCTTGAACGCACCCATGTCAGCAGAAACCCCGGCGATCGGACCCGATCGTCGCGGTGTCGCCTCAGTGTCGGCGCCTATCCCTCCGACGGACGCCGCACCCGGCGATCCCCGTACGGGCCCCGGTGCGCACACTCCGACCACGCCCTTGAACTCGATGCATGAGGCAACGACGCGATGATCGATCGCAGCGATCCGCAATGGTACCGTGACGCCATCATCTATCAGATCCACGTCAAGTCGTTCTTCGACTCGAACAACGATGGGATCGGCGATTTCGAGGGCCTGACGCAGAAGCTCGACTACGTCCGCGACCTCGGGGTCACGGCGATCTGGCTGATGCCGTTCTATCCGTCGCCCCTGCGCGATGATGGCTACGACATCGGCGACTACCGTGAGGTCAACGCCTCCTACGGGACCATGGAGGAGTTCCGGAAGTTCGTGGAGGCCGCGCACGAGCGTGGCCTGCGCGTCATCACCGAGCTCGTCATCAACCACACCAGCGACCAGCACCCCTGGTTCCAGCGCGCCCGCGAAGCGCCGGCCGGGTCGCCGGAACGCGACTTCTACGTCTGGTCGGACACCGACACGCCGTATTCCGACACGCGCATCATCTTCCTCGACACCGAGACGTCGAACTGGACCTGGGACCCCGTCGCCAAGCAGTATTTCTGGCACCGGTTCTACAGCCACCAGCCGGATCTCAACTTCGACAACCCGGTCGTGCTGGAGGCCGTCATCGAGGTGATGCGCTACTGGCTCGACATGGGTGTCGACGGTCTGCGCCTCGACGCGATCCCCTACCTCATCGAGCGCGACGGCACGAACTGCGAGAACCTGCCCGAGACCCACACGGTCATCAAGGCGATCCGCGCCGCCCTCGACGCGAGCTATCCCGACCGGATGCTGCTGGCGGAAGCCAACCAGTGGCCGGAGGAGACGGCGCAGTATTTCGGCGACGGCGACGAATGCCACATGGCGTTCCACTTCCCCCTGATGCCGCGCATGTACATGGCCATCGCCCGGGAAGACCGGCACCCGATCACCGACATCATGCGCCAGACCCCGGAGATCCCCGAGGGGTGTCAGTGGGCGATCTTCCTGCGCAACCACGACGAGCTGACCCTGGAAATGGTCACCGCCGAGGAGCGCGACTACCTGTGGTCGTTCTACGCCGCCGAACGCCGCGCCCGCATCAATCTCGGCATCCGGCGCCGCCTCGCGCCGCTCCTCGAGAACGACCGGCGCAAGATCGAACTCATGAAGTCCCTCGTCCTGTCGATGCCGGGCACGCCGGTGTTGTACTACGGCGACGAGATCGGCATGGGCGACAACATCTATCTCGGCGACCGCGACGGGGTGCGCACCCCGATGCAGTGGTCGCCCGACCGCAACGGCGGCTTCTCCCGGGCCAATCCGGCGAAGCTGTTCCTGCCCTCCGTGCAGGACCCCATCTACGGGTTCGACGCCATCAACGTCGAGGCGCAGACCCAGTCGCAGACCAGTCTGCTGAACTGGACCCGGCGCATGATCGCCATCCGCAACAACTCCGTCGCCCTCGGGCGCGGCGGCATGCAGTTCCTGTATCCGTCGAACCGCAAGGTGCTGGCCTGGATCCGCGAGTTCGAGGGCGAGCGCGTTCTGTGCGTCGCCAACCTGTCGCGGGCGCCGCAGGCGGTGCAGCTCGATCTGTCGGAACTGCGCAACGCCGTGCCCATCGAGCTCACCGGCGGCTCGGAATTCCCGGCCATCGGCGAACTGCCCTACCTGCTGACGCTACCGAGCTACGGCTTCTACTGGTTCTCCCTGAGTGCCGCCAACACCGGCAGCATCGGCCCGCAGCCGGAGACGCCGGAACTGTTCACCCTCGTGCTCACCGGCGGCATCGACACCCTGATGGCGGGCCGCGAGCGCACCGCCTTCGAGCGCACCGTGGCGCCGCGCTTCATCGCCACCCGGCGCTGGTTCGGCGCCAAGGGCTCGCGCATCAAGTCCGTGCAGGTCATCGACAGCGTCGCCCTCAAGGACGACACCGGCGAGGCGCGCTTCCTCCTGCCGCGCGTGGCGGTCCACCTCGCCAACGGCGAGCGGCAGGATTACTTCGTGCCCGTGGCCGTCGACGAGGGCCGCGAGGACGAGACCCTGATGCCGTTCGCCGTGGCCCGCGTCCGGCGCGGTCCGCGCACGGGCCTGCTGTTCGGCGCCTCCGCCTCGCCGGCCTTCGCCGTCGCCATGGTGGAAGGCATGCGGGAAGGCCGCGAACTGCCCACCGAGACGGGCAAGCTCGTGTTCTCGACCACCTCCGCCTTCGACCCGGCGATCACCTTCGATGCCGGCGAGGTGCGCAACCTCAGCGCCGAGCAGAGCAACACCTCCATCGCCATCGGCTCCAAGATGATGCTGAAGCTGCTCCGGCGGCTCCAGACCGGCGTGCATCCCGAGATCGAGGTCGGGCGCTTCCTCACGGAGACGGCACATTTCTCCAACACGCCGGCGCTGCTGGGCGTGGTCGAGCATGTCGATCCCGACGGCGTCCGCACCGCCATCGCCGTTCTGCAGAAGTTCGTGCCGAACCAGGGTGACGCCTGGACCCTCATGCTCGAGGGCCTGCGCCGCGACTTCGACACGGTGGTGCTCGCCCCCGAGAGCGAGGCGCCGACGCCGGACGAGGCCTTCGAATCCCACCTGCGCTGGGCGGTCCTGCTCGGCCGGCGCACGGCCGAGATGCACAACGCCTTCGCGGTGGAGACGGACGACCCGGCCTTCGCGGCCGAGCCGTTCGAGCATGCCGACCTGCAGGCGCTCGGCGAAGACACCCGCCGTCAGGCCGAGCGCGCCTTCCGGGGCCTCGACGCCCTGGCGGGACGGGCGGCCAACGTGGCGAGCACGGAACTCGCCGGCCGCCGCCGCGAGGTCGAGGACGCTATCGAGGCGCTCACGGCCCGGGCACCCGTCGGCGCGATGAAGACCCGCATCCACGGCGATTACCACCTCGGCCAGGTCCTGGCCGCGGAGGACGACCTCATCATCGTCGACTTCGAGGGCGAGCCCTCGCGGCCGGCCGACGAACGCCGCCTCAAGTCGACGCCCCTGCGCGACGTCGCCGGGATGATGCGCTCGTTCGCCTACGGCGCCGAGACCGTGACCCGCGAGATCGCCGTGCGCTTCGCCGATTCCGAGGAGCGGGCGCGCCGGGCCTCCATCGCCTGGCGCGGCATGATCGATGCAGCCTTCCTCGACGGCTACCGGGAGGCCGTCTCGGTCAGCCGCGCCGCCGTGACGGACGCGGAGACGGAGAGCCGGCTGCTCAAGCTCTGCCTCCTGACCAAGGCCCTCTACGAGGTCGATTACGAGGCCAACAATCGTCCCGACTGGATCGAAATCCCCGCACGTGGGGTTCTGACCATTCTGGACGACATCAAGAGAGGCGTTTGAATGACGGGCATCGACGAGACGTTCGCGGGCCGCACCGGGCACGCATCGGCAACCTCGGGGGCCGCGAACGTAACGCCTGTTGCCACGGGCACGCGGGCGCCTGAAACGCGTGGCGTGCACCCCGACGCGGTCGCCGCCATCATGTCGGCGAACCACGGCGACCCGTTCTCGGTGCTCGGCCCCCACGAGGTCGGGCCGGGCACCTGGGAGGTTCGGGCCGTGCTACCCGAGGCGAAGGGCGCCACCCTGCTGACGGCGGGCCAGCGCATTCCGTTCGAGCGCAAGCACCCGGACGGTTTCTTCGTCGCCCGGGTCGAATCCCAGGGCCGCCCCCTCTATGAACTCGCCGTCGAGGACTGGGACGGCACCGAGCGCACCCGCCACGACCCCTACGGCTTCGGCTCGTCCCTGGAGCAGCACGACATCGACGCCCTGCGCGAGGTCGGCAGCAACGTCACCTACCGCATCCTCGGAGCCCAGGCGCGCGACGTCGACGGAATCCAGGGCTTCCGCTTCGCCGTATGGGCCCCCAACGCCCGCCGGGTCAGCGTGGTCGGCGACTTCAACGCCTGGGACGGCCGGCGCCACCCCATGCGCCTCTGGCAGAACGGCGGCGTGTGGGAGCTGTTCATCCCCGGTCTGAAGGCCGGCGCGCACTACAAGTTCGAGCTGCGCGGCCCCGACGGTACGGTCCTGCCCCTCAAGGCCGATCCCGTCGCCTTCGCGGCGCAGCACCCGCCCGAGACCGCCTCCGTGCTCCAGGGGACCAGCACCCCGACCTGGAGCGACGCGAAGTGGATGGAGACGCGCGGGGTCAAGGACCCGCGCTACGTGCCGATCTCGATCTACGAGGTCCATCTCGGGTCGTGGGCGCGGGTGGCCGAGGAGGGCAACCGCTACCTCACCTACAAGGAGCTCGGCGACCGCCTCATCCCCTACGTGAAGGAAATGGGCTTCACCCACATCGAGATGCTGCCGATCACGGAATTCCCGTTCGACGGCTCGTGGGGCTATCAGCCGGTCTCGCTGTTCGCGCCGACGAGCCGGTTCGGCACGCCCGACGACTTCGCGGCCTTCGTCGACGCCGCGCACGCGGCCGGCATCGGCGTGATGCTCGACTGGGTGCCGGGCCACTTTCCCCTCGACGCCCACGGGCTTGGCCAGTTCGACGGCACGCACCTCTACGAGCACGCCGACCCGCGCCAGGGCTTCCACCAGGATTGGGGCACCTACATCTACAATTTCGGCCGCACGGAGGTCTCGACCTTCCTCGCCGCCAATGCCCGGTTCTGGCTCGAGCACTACCATCTCGACGGCCTGCGCGTGGATGCCGTCGCGTCGATGCTCTACCTCGACTATTCGCGCCGGCAGGGCGAGTGGATCCCCAACCGCTACGGCGGCAACGAGAACCTCGACGCCATCGACTTCCTGCGCAAGACCAACGAGGCCACCTACAGTCACGCCCCCGGCACCCTGACGGTGGCGGAGGAATCGACCTCGTGGCCGGGCGTCTCGCACCCGACCTACACCGGCGGCCTCGGCTTCGGCTTCAAGTGGAACATGGGGTGGATGCACGACACCCTGAACTTCGTCTCGAAGGAGACGATCCACCGGCGCTACCACCACCACGACCTGACCTTCGGCCTGCTCTACGCCTTCTCGGAGAACTTCATCCTGCCCCTGTCCCACGACGAGGTGGTGCACGGCAAAGGTTCGCTGCTCGGCAAGATGACCGGTGACCGCTGGCAGAAATTCGCCAATCTCCGGGCCTATTATGGCTTCATGTGGGGTCACCCCGGCAAGAAGCTGCTCTTCATGGGCTGCGAGTTCGGCCAGGAGAAGGAGTGGAACCACAACCAGTCCCTCGACTGGCACCTCCTCGACGATCCCCACCACCAGGGCGTCAAGGATCTGGTCCGCGATCTCAACCACCTCTACGCCGCCGTGCCGGCCCTCCACACCCGCGACACGGAGGCCGCCGGCTTCCAGTGGCTGGTGGCGGACGACCAGGACAACAGCGTCATCGCCTGGGCCCGCAAGGGCCGCGAGGCCGGCGAGGTCGCCGTGGTGGTCTCGAACT
Organism: Methylobacterium sp. Leaf87; assembly: GCF_001422775.1. NCBI lineage: Bacteria > Pseudomonadati > Pseudomonadota > Alphaproteobacteria > Hyphomicrobiales > Methylobacteriaceae > Methylobacterium > Methylobacterium sp. Leaf87. Next base: position 68,623 of record NZ_LMMI01000004.1, read on the forward strand.
TCACGCCCGTGGTGCGCGAGGGCTACCGCATTGGCGTGCCGGAGGCGGGCTTCTATCGCGAGGCGATCAACTCCGACGCTGAACGCTACGGCGGCTCCAACGTCGGCAATATGGGCGGTGTCCGGGCCGAGGCGGTGCCGAGCCACGGCCAGAGCCATTCTCTCAACCTGACGATTCCGCCGCTCGCCACGACGATCTTCGTTCGCGAAGACTGAGTCGGGCTTTCGAGGCAGTTCGATATGAAAAGCCGGCGGTGTCCTCGCGACGCCGCCGGCTTTTTCGTGCGTTGATCGCCGCCTCAGCCATTCTCCAGGGGAAACCGCTCGGCGACCCAATAGGGTTCGAGGGGGCTGCCGACGATGTTCTCCGCCTCCCACCGGTGCAGGAGCGCCGCCAGCCCCGCCCGGTCGTCGGCCATCAATGGTTCGCCGATCAGGCAGAGGCGGTCATACATCGGTTGGCGGCGCGCTTCGTCCAGGATGCGGTCCGGGCGATAGTAGCCGTCGGTCTTCGCCCACATTGCCCGCGCTGCGTCGAGTTCGCCAAGGGCAATGGCGGTGATGAGATGCCAATACGGATGGAGATGCCCAATCGTGGCAGGGCGCGTACGAGCGAAGTTCAGGCACTTGCGTGTCGTATCCAGGGGTCGAAGCGTCGCGATCGCATCGGCTTCGACCCGCGTGACAAAGTCAGCGTACATCGTCGGATCAGACCAGAACCAACCTTGCCCTCCCGCGAAACCAGCCGATCGCCATATCCGGTCACTGCAGCGGCCGAGTCCCTCCCACGACCAAGTACTGGGCATAAAGAACTCGGACAGATGCCACCTGACGACACACCAATCCGGATCGCTGGTTCGGTCGATCAAAACGAGTCGCCCAACCGATCCCACCGGGCGAAGCCAGAGTGTCTGGTGTCCCACGAGGACGAGGTCCGGGTTCCTTTCAAGAAGCGGCTGCACCAGGCTCTTGATCTGACGCTTCGTCGTCATGGCTGCGGCTTGATCTGGTTCATGATGATACTTCGGGACTCAGGATAGTTGAGCTTGGCAGCTCTCACCAGACGCAATGCCCGCCGGGCTCCAGATACGTATTCCCTGTTTTAATATCGTAGATACAAACCATATTTTTTCGAGTTAGTTCATAAATATCCAGCCGTATTGCATCCAATCTGCCATATTTCAGCTCTTCTCCATCATCATTCAAAGAAAATTCGACCTTCACGTTAGGATACATTCGAGCAAGGATTGTTCGTCCAGCATCAAGATGGATCATACTCCCAAGTCTGGTATTATCCAGAAGCGGGTTCAGAGCCTTTAACCGCTTGGCCGCTTCGTCCGTCGTCGCCTGCACCTCGCGATTGAGAGGGCACTCTTGGTCGAGGGTCGCCTGGTCGACCCTGCCGACCCAAGCGAGCGGGTAGTCCTTTCCCGCATACGGTTCGAAATGGTAGCGCATGGCCGTAGTTCCGGGGCCTTACCGAAACTCGGCCCCCGCGCGGCGAGGTAGGCGTACAGGAACGCCGACGCTTCCAAAGTCGCCGCCACGGCGGGTGCGACGACGAACGGCACGACCGGCAGGAAGACCGGCCGAATCGTCGCCTCGGGCGGGGTCCCCGATCCCGCGAACGTCGCGCGCGAGAGCACCTCGCCGGTCTGTCCGTCGCGGATGGTCTGGACGTCGCCCTCGGTCTCGAACAGGCGGCTCTCGCCGTCGGGCGTGATGACCCGGTGCTGCTCGTCCCAGTCGCCACGTCCGGAGCGGACCCGGATCGACAGGACTTCGCCACCGCCGTCCAGCAACGTCCGCTGCTGCGTCTGCGTCGGTGCACCGCCCCCGCCTCCGGACGGGCTCCACTGCCCGCCGCCGCCCTGGCCCGCCGGAACGCGGGGCTGATTTGGGTCGTCCTTCCGCATCAGGTGGCGGACGCGGAGCAGCTTCGTCTGCGTGGTCAGAAGGGCGAGGCGAAGCCGCATCGCTTCGAGATCATGGGTCGTCCGGGGATAGGTGGCTCGGTCGCGCGCTGGCATGGCGAACACCTTTGTCCATGAAATGTTCTACCGTAAGATGCACAAAATAGGAAATTATTGAAGATAAATCGGCTCTGCCCGCGCGACCGCTGGCGAGTGCCCGAACGAAAAACGCCGCCCCGGAAACGGGACGGCGTGATAGTAACACTGCAAAGAACCCGGTCCGCGACGGACCGGGGGAGGGGACTCAGGCGGCCTGATGGCGCGGCAGCAGCTTGCGGTTCACCAGCATCTCGGCGATCTGCACGGTGTTGAGGGCGGCACCCTTGCGCAGGTTGTCCGACACGCACCAGAACGCGAGGCCGTTCTCCACGGTGGCGTCCTCGCGGATGCGCGAGATGTAGGTGGCGTCCTCGCCCGCCGCCTCGTGCGGGGTCATGTAGCCGCCCGGCTCGCGCTTATCGACCACGAGGATGCCGGGGGCCGAGCGCAGGATCGCCCGGGCCTCGTCGGCCGACATCGGGCTCTCGAACTCGACGTTGACCGCCTCGGCATGGCCGATGAACACCGGCACCCGCACGCAGGTGGCCGTGAGCTTGATCTTCGGGTCGAGCATCTTCTTCGTCTCGGCCATCATCTTCCACTCTTCCTTCGTGAAGCCGTCTTCCATGAAGACGTCGATCTGAGGGATGACGTTGAAGGCGATGCGCTTGGGGAACTTCTCCTGCACCATCTGACCGGCGGTGAAGACCGAGCGGGTCTGCTGGAACAGCTCGTCCATGGCGTCCTTGCCGGCGCCGGAGACCGACTGGTAGGTCGAGACCACCACCCGGGTGATCTTCGCCACATCGTGCAGGGGCTTCAGGGCGACGACGAGCTGGGCCGTAGAGCAGTTCGGGTTGGCGATGATGTTGAGCTTGGAGAAGCCCAGGATCGCGTCCGGGTTCACCTCGGGCACGATGAGCGGCACGTCCTGATGGTAGCGGAACGCCGACGAGTTATCGATGACGACGCAGCCGGTCTGGCCGATGCGCGGCGACCATTCCTTGGAGGTCTCGCCGCCCGCCGACATCAGGCAGATGTCCGTGTCGGAGAAATCGTAGGAATCGAGCGCCTGCACCTTCAGGATCTTGTCGCCGAATGAGACCTCCTGCCCCATGGAGCGGCGCGAGGCGATGGCCACCACCTCGTCGGCGGGAAACGCCCGCTCGGACAGGATATCCAGCATCTCGCGGCCCACATTGCCCGTGGCACCGACGACGGCGACCTTGTAACCCATGATCCTCACCAATCCGCTCGATGCGCCCGGCCCGGGGCCGGCGCCCGGCACGAGCGCGGCGGCACCATTCGGGATCGGACGCCGTGTCCAGACCCTCCCCGCCGTGCGCCGCGCCGCCCCTTCGGGTGGCGCGGTCGCCTGCCGGCCGCGGAGGTCACACCGCAGCGCGGCATGATTCGTCAAGGGCGGGAGCAAGACGCCTTGCTCCCGAACCTGTCAAGGGTTCGGAGCCCCGGGGAAGGGCGCCTACGCCACCCGCGCCGGCCGCTGCGCGAGCCCTTCGCGGATCTCGGCCAGGATCGTGTAGGAGCGCCGGCGGGCCGCCGGATCGTGGATCGCGCTCGCGACCATGAGCTCGTCCGCTCCGGTCTCGGCCACCAGATCGACGAGACCCCGCGCGACGGTCTCGGGCGACCCGACGAGGGCGCGGGCGAGCATCCGCGAGGCCTGGGCCTTCTCCGCCGGCGACCAGTAGGTCTCGATGCTGTCGATGGGGGGCTGCAGCAGGCCGCGCGTGCCGCGCAACAGGTGCGTGAACTGCTGCTGGGCCGAGGTGAACAGGCGGCGCGCCTCGGCGTCGGTGTCGGCCGCCACCACGTTCACGCCGATCATGGCGTGGGGCTTCGGGCAGTGCGGGGAGGGGGTGAAGTTGGCGCGATACGTCGCCAGCGCCGGCAGCAGGGCGTCCGGGGCGAAATGCGACGCGAAGGCGTAGGGCAACCCGAAGGCGGCGGCGAGTTGCGCCCCGAACAGGCTCGACCCCAGGATCCACAGGGGCACCTTCAGCCCCGTGCCCGGCACGGCCTGCACCGCCTGACCCGGCTGGAGATCGCCGAACAGCGCCTGGAGTTCACGCACGTCCTGCGGAAAGGTGTCGGCTGCCTCCGGCATGCGGCGCAGGGCCCGCGACGTGCGCGGATCGGTGCCGGGCGCGCGGCCGAGGCCGAGGTCGATCCGGCCGGGATACAGCGCCTCGAGGGTGCCGAACTGCTCGGCGACCACCAGAGGCGCGTGGTTCGGCAGCATGATGCCGCCGGCACCGACGCGGATGCGCTGCGTGCCGCCCGCGAGATAGCCGACCACCACCGCCGTGGCCGCGCTGGCGATGCCGATCATGTTGTGGTGCTCGGCCACCCAGTAGCGCCGGTAGCCGAGATCCTCCGCGTGTCGGGCGAGCGCGAGGGCGTTGCGCAGGGCATCCCCGGGGGTCGAGCCCTCGGGCACCGGGGCGAGGTCGAGGACGGAGAGCGGAATCATAGCGTGTCGGTATCCCTGATCGCGCCCGAGCTCGGACCTGAACGTCCCCCGTTCGAGAGATCGCGACGGGGAAGCGCGGAGACAAGCCGGGGCTCCCATGCGGCCGCCGCATGGGTCGGCGCCCCCGACCTTTAAGGTGCGATTCACCGAGACCGAGAAATCCGCCGCCGATCCCCGCGTGGGAAACCGGATCGTACCGGGTGATCCGCGAGGGTCGACGCCACGGGTCGTCCAGGGGGGCCGCTCGTCCGGCGGAGGGGTGCGGTTGCGGCGGATCACCACGAGCGACGACACGGCGGAGAGACCCGGTTCGACCGGCGGCCAGCGGCATCCCTCGACGGCCCTGCGGATCTCCGCGCGCCTCGCCTGCGCGGCGGCCGCCATCGCAGCGCTCAGCCTGCTCGCCCGCGAGAGTCGCGAGAACGGCAGGACCGGCCCGCCGCCCGGGGCGATGGCGGGCGATGCCCCGACGGTCATGTCCGAGGCGCCGAAGCCGTTCGTGCCGAGCGTGGGCGTCGCCGTCCGGCCGGCCGTACCCACCGCCATGGCAGCGCCGCGTTTCCGCCTCGACGATCCCGATGCCCTGGAGCCGGCCCGTGCCGAGGGAACCCGCATCGATCCCGCCAGCGGGCGTCGCGAGGAGACCCTGAACCAGGGCGCCTTCCCGAACATCGAGGCGCCCTATCTGCGCCTGACCGTCGGCGATACGGGGCAGGGGGACCCCACCCCCGGCCTGTTCGTCACCCTGGTGCGGCGCGCGGCGGACGGGCCGGGCCTGTCGGTGATCCGCACGGGCGAGCGCGGACGCCTCGCGACCAAGTTCGGCCTGATCGAGACCCTGGAGGCGACCTTCAGCGGCCCCCTCGACCGGGTCTGCACCGGTTTTGCCGGATCGGCCGGCGCGGCGCTCCGCTTCGAAGGCTGGCTCTGCGCTCCCCTCGGGCAGGCACCGGAGCCCCGCGCCGTGGCCTGTGCCCTCGACGCCCTGGTGCCCCTGGCGCCAGGCGTTCCCGGCTTCGATGGTCCGCGCGATCCGGCCTGCCGCCCGGCCCCCGACACCCGAACCGGCTCCCTGGCGGTGGTGGGCAAACGAAAAAATGAGGCTCAAGTGCGGCGGAACACGCAAGCGCGGCCATAATTGTGGAACCAGCCCTGGGCTCGCACGTCGTATCCCCATAAGGACGGCCGAGTTTCTTAATCAGTTCGGCCTACACATCCTCCTCTCATCTGAACAAGGTGCATCATGCGCGCTGCCACGATTGCCCTGATGGGCGCCCTGACCCTCTCCGGCGTCGGACTCAACACCGCCGCCGAGGCCCAGGGCCGCTACGCTCCCGCCGGCGTGCGCGTGAGCCAGCCGCTTCCGATCCGCATTCGTCCGCGCAGCTGGCTCGATGCCGGCAACGTCGTCGAAGCCAACAACGGTTCGGTCAGCAACCCGGCCACCAACCCGCAGCTCATCACGGCGAGCTACCTGAACTCCCCGCCCTACGGCCGCAACGATCGTTTCGGCACCGGCATCCTGGCCGATCCGATCACCAACGGTCCCTTCATCGGAGCCCGGTCGAGCGCGATCCGCAACATCGACTTCTCGCCGCTCGACCCGATCCTCGATCCGACCTCGCCCCTGGCCGGTCGCTACTGAGCGATCCGATCGCGACGTGAATCGAGCGGCGTCGTCCCCCGGGACGGCGCCGCTTTCGTTCGCCTCGAAGAGCTTTCGTTCGCCTCGAAGACATGTCGAATTCCCGTCGCGTCGCGATTACAACGGCGAATCTCCGGCCGCACCGTCGCCCGCCGGGTCGGACGCGCCGCACATGATCACAGAGGAGACGGCTCGCGACGTGCCCCGAGGGTCTGGCTGGCGCCGAGCCCTGCGCTGGCTGCCGATCGCGTCGCTGGTCACCGTATCGCTGGCGATCCTCGTCTCGGGGGTCGCACACCTCCTCGACCTCGACACGCTCCTGGCCTCCCGCGCCTGGCTGACCACGGCGGTGGCAGGGAATCCGATCGGCGCCATGGCGGTGGCGGCCCTCGCCTACGTGACTGCTGTGGTCGTCTCCGTCCCCGCGAGCCTGTTTCTCACGGTCCTGTGCGGCTTCCTGTTCGGCATCGTGCCGGGTGCGCTCATCGCCGTGGCCTCGGCGAGCACGGGCGCGGCCATCGTTTTCTCCATCGGCCGCGGGCCCGCCTCGGAACTGCTGCAACGGCGGGCGGGTCCACGCCTAGCCGGCCTCGCCGAAGGGTTCCGCCGCGACGCCTTCGGCTACGTCGCCTTCCTGCGGCTCCTGCCCATCTTCCCGTTCTGGCTGACCAACCTCGCGCCGGCCGCGTTCGGCGTTCCCCTGCGCACCTTTCTGCTCGCCACGATCGTCGGCCTCAGCCCCGGTGCCCTGGTCTACGCCACCACGGGTGCCGCCATCGAGGAAGTGGTGGCGGCGCACGAGACCGCGAAGGCCGCCTGCATCCTGGCGGACGGCGCGGATTGCGGGCAGACCCTGACCCTGCGCAGCCTGATCACTCCGAAAATGCTCGCCGGCCTCGGTGCCCTGGCGGCCTTCGCGCTCCTGTCCGTCGTGCTGCGCCGCCGCCTGGCCCGACGACCGGGACGGGATCGAGACGGCGACGCGGAAATCGGTTCCGGCATCTGACGCGCGCGGCCGAAAGCGCAGCCCGGTTTTCGTTCATGTAGAATCGTACTAGAAACGGCGTCCAAGCCAACCACATTCCTGTCATGATGCGGAAGAAGCATAACGGCGGGGAGACATCCCGCCAAAACCTGGACTGTCGCCTCGTATATTTTATTCAGAACGGCGATCCGAGCATCGAATTTCGCGTCGCTGTTCCGATGGACCTTGCTGGGCATGATACGTGATGTTCGATGGATCGAGACTTCGATCCGGAACAACGATCACGATTGAGAGCTTTTCACACGAAATTCCTATTGCCGAGGTTGAAAGTCTTGACCAGGTCTCGCTCCGAACCCGAGACTCTCTCCATGGGCACGTCCGTCACCGCCCCGGCGGCGGACGCGGAACCGGTCCATCCCTGGTGGATCCGCCGGAGGATCGGCCTCTCCGGCCGGGTGTTCCTGCTGACCGTCGCCCTCGTCGGCCTGTGCGAGGTCCTGATCTACGTTCCGACGGTGGCGAACTACCGGGTGATGTGGTTGTCGGACCGGATCGCGGCGGCCCGGGTGGCCGCCCTCGTGGTCGATGTCTCGCCCCGTTCCGGCGTCTCGAACGACCTCACCGAACGGCTTCTGCGCGGCGTCGGCGCCCGCGCGGTGATCGTGTCCGGCAGCGACGCCCGCAAGGTCATCGCCCGTGAGCCTCTGCCGGACTCCGTGTCCCGCGTCGTCGATCTCGGGGCCAACAGTTGGGGGCACTCCATCGCGGGCACTTGGTCGACCCTGTTCCTGCCGGCATCAACGCCGATCCGGGTCGTTGGCAAGCCCCAGGAGGGCTTCGATCCGGTGGAGGTCATCCTCGACGAGGCCCCCCTGCGGCGCGCCATGGTGGCGTTCTGCCTGCAGTTGCTCGGCACCTCGCTGATCATCGCGGCGGTCGTCGCCGGCCTCGTCTTCTTCGTGCTGCAGCGGGTCATCGTACGGCCGGTGCGGCTGCTCGTCTCGAACATCACCGCCTTCGCCGACGATCCGGAGGAGACCGCCCGGGTCATCGTTCCGTCGGGGCGCAACGACGAGCTCGGCGACGCCGAGACGGCCTTGGCGCGAATGGAGACGGCCCTGGCCGGCGAGCTGCGGGCCAAGCGGCACCTGGCCGATCTCGGCCTCTCCGTCAGCAAGATCAACCACGAGATGCGCAACCTTCTCACCACCGCGCAACTGCTCGGCGATCGCCTCGAAGGGGTCACCGATCCGGTGGTGCAGCGCGTCGCCCCGCGCCTGGTCGCCACCCTCGGCCGCGCGATCCGGTTCTGCGAGGAGACCCTGGCCTACGGGCGGGCGACGGAACGCCATCCCCAGCAACGCACGGTTCCGCTCGCGCCGCTCCTCGCGGATCAGGCCGATCTGTCCGGATGCGCGCCGGACTCGCCCGTGGTCATCCAGGAGCGGTGCACAGCGGACCTCACCGTGCATGCCGACCCCGAACAGCTGTCGCGGGCGCTCGCCAACCTCGTGCGCAATGCGGTCCAGGCCATGGCGGACGAGAAATCGAACGATGCTCCCCGGATCATCCTCGAGGCGAGCCGGACCGGCGACACCGTCATGATCCTCGTCAGCGACAACGGTCCGGGCCTGCCGGCGCGCGCGCGCGCGCATCTGTTCGCCCCGTTCAAAGGGTCGACCCGGCCCGGCGGTACCGGCCTCGGCCTCGCCATCGCGGCGGAGCTCATCGGCCTCAACGGCGGCACGATCACCCTCGATCAGAGCGAGACCGGCGTCCGGTTCCGGATCACCCTTCCGGCGGAGAAGCGGGCCTGACTTAAGGCCCTGCGCCGACGCCCCGGCAGGCCTACTCGGCCGCCGCCAGGGTGAGACCCGGGACGGTGATGCCGATGTCGCGCAGCAGTTCGGCGTCGGCATCGGTCTCGTTGTTGGCCGTGGTCAGCAGGCGCTCGCCGTAGAAGATCGAGTTGGCCCCGGCGAGGAAGCACAGGATCTGCGCCTCGCGGGTGAGGTCCTTGCGTCCGGCGCTGAGGCGCACGCGGGCGCGCGGCATCACGATGCGGGCCGTGGCGCACATGCGCACGAGGTCGAGGGGATCGACGGGCGGGCGCTCCGCCAGGGGCGTGCCCGCGACCGCCACCAGGGCGTTGATCGGCACGCTCTCCGGGTGCGGTGCGTGGTTGGCCAGCACCTGCAGCATGGCGGCGCGGTCCGTCACGCCCTCGCCCATGCCGACGATGCCCCCGCAGCACAGGCCGATGCCGGCGTCGCGCACGTTCTGAAGGGTGTTCAGACGGTCCGCGTAGGTCCGCGTGGAGATGATGTCGCCGTAGAAATCCGGCCCGGTGTCGAGGTTGTGGTTGTAGGAGGTCAGCCCGGCCTCGGCCAGACGCGTCGCCTGCGAGGGGTTGAGCATGCCCAGCGTCACGCAGGCCTCCATGCCGAGATTGCGCACGCCGCGCACCATGGCGAGGACCGCGTCGAACTCCGGCCCGTCCTTGGGCTGGCGCCAGGCCGCGCCCATGCAGAAGCGGTGCGCGCCGGAGGCCTTGGCGGCGGCGGCCTCCTTCAGCACGGCGTCCACGGGCATCAGCCGCTCGCGCGGGACGCCGGCCTCCTTGTGGTGGGCCGATTGCGGGCAGTAGGCGCAATCCTCGGGGCAGCCGCCGGTCTTGATCGACAGGAGCGCCGCCCGCTGGATGTCGGCCGGGTCGTTGTGGGCGCGGTGAACCTCCGCCGCCCGATAGACGAGGTCGAGGAGCGGCAGGTCGTGGATCGCCTGGATCTCGGCCACGGTCCAATCGTGCCGGATGGCGGAGGTCGCCAGGGCGGGGCGGGGTGCGGCAAGCGCGGTCATCGTCTCGATCATGGCTCCAGAAGACGAATCCCGGCCGGAAAATCAAGCCGGCCGCCGAATTCCCGCGCCCTCAGTGGGTCGGCTCGCCCGCCGCGACCTTGGCGGTCCAGTCGTCGAAGGCCACCACCTCCTGGCGCTGGCTGCCGAGGCCGTCGATGCCCAGCGTCACCACATCGCCGCTCTTGAGGAAGCGCGGCGGCTTGGCGCCCATGCCGACGCCGGGGGGCGTGCCCGTGGTGATGACGTCGCCGGGCATCAGCATCATGAAGTGCGACAGGTAGGCGACGATCTGGGCGACGCCGAAGATCATCGTTGCCGTCGAGCCGGTCTGCATCCGCTCGCCGTTGACGTCGAGCCACAGGCCGAGGGCGTCGAGGCGCGGGATCTCGTCCAGGGTGACGAGCCAGGGACCCAACGGTCCGAAGGTCGGGCAGCCCTTGCCCTTGGTCCAGGTTCCGCCGCGCTCGAGCTGGTATTCGCGCTCCGACAGGTCGTTGCAGACGCAGACGCCCGCCACGTAGGACAGGGCCTCGTTGGCGTGGACGTAGGAGGCGCGCGCGCCGACCACGATGGCGAGTTCCACCTCCCAGTCCGTCTTGGCCGACCCCTTCGGTAGGATCACCCGGTCGTTCGGACCGACGATACAGGACGGCGCCTTGTTGAAGACGATGGGCTCGGCCGGGATGCTGGCGCCGATCTCGGCGGCATGGTCGGCGTAGTTGAGGCCGATGGCGATGAAGTTTCCGGTGCCGGCGACGCAGGGGCCGAGGCGCGTGTCGGGCGGCAGCAGGGGCAGGCTCTCGGGGTCGATGATGCGCAGGCGGTCGAGCCCTTCCCGCGAGAGAGCCAGACCGCCGAGATCGCGCACGTGCCCGGACAGGTCGCGGAGACCGCCCCCCGCGTCCACCATCCCCGGCTTCTCGTCCCCGCTCGCACCGTGCCGCATCAGCTTCATCGCGCAACTCCCTCGCATGAACCCAGAGACGCCATCGCTCACCGAGGGCGCCGCCGCAAGGGTGACGCAGACGCGGCCAGACCGAAACCCCACGGCCCGCTGTTACAGGAATGCGACACCCGTCGACGGAAACCGAGCCCCGATCACTTTTGCGTCGAATCGGGGAACGATGACGAGACGGTTCACATCTGAACTAAAATTATCCGTCGTCGGGGCGATACGTGAAGCGCACGAGAACGACAATCATTCGACAGGTCATTCATGAAAATATACTAGTCAATTCAAGCAACGATCCGATTTGCGAAGTCGCGAACAGTCCGCCACTCTGCCCCTCAAGATGCCGGCTTCGAGCATCATTCCAGGGCGGGGAAGACATCCATGGCAATCACGTTGCGTTCCATCGCCCTCGCGGGCGTCTCGTCGGCGATGCTCCTCGGCGGAATCGCGCATGCGTCCGCCGGCGCCTTCGGCATCCGCGAGCAGAGCACCCTGGCCCAGGGCCAGGCCTTCGCCGGCGCCGCATCCGGCTCAGGCGGCGTCTCGTCCATGTTCTGGAACCCGGCGGCCGTGACCATGCGTCCGGGCTGGGTGACCGAGCAGAACCTCACCTTCATCGGCCTGTCCGGGCACATCACCCCGCAGACCGGCACCAATCCGGGCTTCCTGCCGCTCGGCGGCAGCAACGACATCGGCCAGGGCGCGATCGTGCCCTCGGGCGCGACCTCGTACCAGCTCAACGATCGGCTCTGGATCGGCATCCAGACGGGGGCCCCGTTCGGCCTCGTGACCAAGCCGCGCAACGTCTGGGCCGGCGAGCTCTACGGCCGCTCCAACCGGATCTTCACCCTCGCCTTCAATCCGGTGATCGGCTTCAAGGTGAACGAGTGGCTGTCCGTCGCGGCCGGTCCGAACATCGAGTATTTCCGCCTCACCCTGCGTCAGGCGGTGCCGCTGCCGATCAACCCGGCCGCCCTGCCGAGTTCGTTCCTCAAGGGCGATTCGTGGGGCGTCGGCTTCACGGCGGGCGCGCTCATCACGCCGCGGGACGGCACGATCTTCGGCGTCGGCTACCGCTCCTCGGTCCATCACGACATCGAGGGCTCCATCGGCGTGCCGCTGCTGGCCCTCGCGCCCCTGGGCGGTCAGGTCCGGGCCAACCTCAACACGCCGGAAAAGCTCAGCGTCGGCCTCACCCAGGCGGTGTCGCCCGTGGCGCGCGTCAGCCTCGGCTTCGAGTGGGACAACTGGAGCCGGCTGGGCACCGTCGGCATCGTCTCGAAGACCCGCGGCGTGCCCGTGAGCTTCCTGCCCCTGAACTACAAGGACGGGTTCACCTACTCCATCGGCGGCGAGTACGACTGGTCGCCCGCTCTCACCGTGCGGGCCGGCGTGGCTTACGAGGAATCGCCCATCGACGTCTCGAACCGCTCCGTGCGCCTGCCCGACAACGACCGCGTCAACGTCTCGGTGGGCGCGAGCTACCGCTGGAGCGAGAAGCTGACCCTGAACGTCGCCTACTCGCACCTCTTCCTGGACAAGGGCCGCATCCTGTCGGGCGCGGGCCGCGACTACAACGTCCAGAACATCGCCTTCGCGGGCGTGGCCGAGGGCAGCGCCGACCTCGTCTCCGTCGGCTTCCGCTACGTGTTCGGGGACGTGGCGGTGCCGGCCGCCGCACCGATCATCCGGAAGTATTGAGCGCCGCGTCCCATCCCCGACCGTCGCGCGGAGCACCTGGGCCAACCCTTTCCCCTGTGCGGGAGAGGGTGCCTGCGGAGCAGGCAGGAGAGGGGCGACCTCTCCGGATGGGGCGCTCCCCTCATAAGGAACTTCGTCCCGGCCCGACCCGCTGCGCGGGCCACCTTCTCCCGCACAGGGGGAGAAGGATTCTTCGGTGCGTCGCCGGCGCCCGACACCGAAATTTCTTGACAATATTCCTATTTCGTGGTTCAGTCCGGTCACTCGCCTCCCACACGGGAGGTCCCCCGGCGGACCGGGTCGGGGGGCTCGGGGGAGGAGACGGCGCCTGCGTCGATGGCCCGGTTCGCCATCGCCCCGGGCGGCACACGCGACGCAAGGTGCCCTGGACGGGGAGGCCGTGTTGAGGCTGACTCCGGGACCCTGGGGCGCACCGAGACAACGGACGGTCCGCCCACTACGAGGCGGGCTCGGGGCTTGACCCTGATCAGTCGGCTGCCGCACCGGCGTTCCCGAAAAGGGGCGTCGCGTCGCGCGGAGGTGGGCCGCTACTAGCCGAGTCGTGTCGTGCCGTGTTGGACGCCGTGACGTCGAAGAGGGTCGGCTCCGCCAGACGGGGCCGGACCGAGGGACGCCGGGAAACCGGCTCAAACCTTTACAAACGTGGTTTCGCGGCGTCCCGCGTCTCCCGTTGCCAGCCGTCCCCCGCGCCGAACCGGCGGCGGGGCGCTGGCGCGTGCGCGGTCAGGCCTTCATCCGCACATACGTTCCGGGCGCGGGCCCGAGGGAGGGAAGACCGGCCTCGCCGGGTACACGCGCCGGCACGCGGGCCGGGGCCTGATGCTCCAGCCACGTGAACCAGTACGGCCACCACGAGCCCTTGGTCTCCGTCGCCGCCGCGATCCACTGGTCCAGGGTCCCGCTCACGGGGCCTCCGGTCCAGAAGCCGTATTTCGGCTTGGCCGGCGGGTTGACCACCCCGGCGATGTGGCCGGATCCGGCCAGCACGTAGTCGACGGGACCGCCGAACTTGGTCGAGCCCTCGAACACCGACAGGGCCGGGGCGATGTGGTCCTCGCGGGTGGCGAGGTTGAAGACCGGCACCTCGACCTTCTTCAGGTCGAGGCGGACGTTGCCGAGCATCATCTTCCCCTGCGCCAGGGTGTTCTCGAGGTAGCAGTTGCGCAGGTAGAACGAGTGGTTGGCCGCCGGCATCCGGGTGGCGTCGGCGTTCCAGTACAGGAGGTCGAAGGGCATCGGCGTTTTGCCCTTCACGTAGTTGTTCACGACGTAGGACCAGATCAGGTCGTTGGGCCGCAGCATGTTGAACGCGGTGGCCATGCCGGTGCCCTCGAGGTAGCCGCGCTTCTTCATGCGGGCCTCGATGAGGCGGATCTGGGTCTCGTCGGCGAACACCTTCAGGTCGCCCGCATGGGTGAAATCGACCTGGGTGGTCAGGAAGGTGGCGCTCTTGATGCGCTTGTTGCCCGTGGCCGCCTGCATCGCCAGGGTGACGGCGAGCAGGGTGCCGCCGACGCAGTAGCCCGCCGCCGCCACCTCGTTCTCGCCCGTGGCGATGCCGATGGCGTCGATGGCCGCCTCGATGCCCTCGCGCATGTAGGCCTCGAAGTCCTTGTCGGCGTGGCGCTCGTCGGGGTTCACCCACGAGATGCAGAACACCGTCAGGCCCTGGGACACCATCCAGGCGATGAGGCTTTTGGCCGGGTTGAGGTCGAGGATGTAGAACTTGTTGATCCACGGCGGCACGATGAGGAACGGGCGCTTGATCACCGTCTCGGTGGTGGGCGCGTACTGGATCAGCTCCATCAGGTCGTTGCGGAACACCACCTCGCCGGGCGTCACCGCCACGTTGACGCCGACCTCGAAGCCCGCCGCCGGGTCGGTCTGGCGCACGCGAAGCTGACCCTTTCCGGCCTCGATGTCCTCGGCCAGCATCTTCATGCCGCGCACGAGGTTGGCGCCGTTCTCGTCCAGGGTGTGGCGGAGGAGCTCGGGGTTGGTCATCACGAAGTTCGACGGCGACAGGGCGCCGACGATCTGGCGCAGGTAGAACTGCGCCTTGTGCCGGGTGTGCTCGTCGATCCCGTCGGCCTCCTCCACCAGGCCTTCGGCCCAGCGCGAGGTGATGAGGTAGCTCTGCTTGATGAAATCGAAGATCGGGTTGGTCGACCATTCGGCGTGGGCGAAGCGCGTGTCCTTGGCCTCCGGCACGGCGACGGGCTGGGCTGCCTCGCCCTGGAAGCGGTTCCAGGTCTGGCCCCACAGGTTGATGAAGGCCTCGCTGAGCTTCGCCTGCGCCTCGACGGTCTTCTTCGGATCGACGAGCCAGCGTTCGGCCACGGTCCCGAGGGTCCGCACCACGTCGTTGACTTCCTCCGGCGGCTCGGGGGGCGCCTTCAGCACATCGATCTCGGTGGCGGGCTTCATGTAGACGGCAGCGGCCCGACCGAACTCCTCCATGAACCGGCTGGCATTGCGCGACAGGGCGTCGATGTCGGGCAGCGGTGTCGTCCGTTCGGTCGTCACGCGGTCATCTCTCCCTGGCCGAAGGCGCATTCGCGGGGGACCGGCACCGGGGTGGGCGACGGCGGCGCGGGGCCTCGTTTCCGACAAATTAACGCGGCATCGGGAGCTTACGCCAGACCGCATCGCATTTCATCGGCCAACATCCGTCATGCTCCGGCTCTCCATGATCGCCCCTGCGCGCATCGTCGCGACCGCCGCCTGCCTCGTCGCCGTGGCGGGGTTCGCCGGGGCGTGCTCGAGCGACCTCAATCCCCTGAAGGCGGCCTATCAGCCCGGCCCGGCCGCCCCCGCCTTCGTGGCCGAGTCGCGCAAGCCCGGCGGGGACTTCCTGCCCGTGGGCGTCTCGGCGCCGGCCCGCACGATCCGGGCGAAATCCGCGGAGGGGACCAAGGCCCTCGAGGCCGAACTCGAAGGCGCGCGCGGCCGCAACGAGGCTCAGGGACGCTCGGCCGAGAGTGCCGGCCGTGCGACCCGCCCGGCCTCCGCGACGCCCTGAAGCATCCGCCGGGACCACCCTGCGGACCACCCCGAGACGAACTTTCCTTGGGAGCGGGGCCAAAAAGATAACGGTCGGCGCGAAACGCGCGAAGTGTTAGACCACGCCGGCATCTCCGGGTGATGACAGCCCTTTACCTTTCGCGCGCCTCGGTCCCGATCCGCGCCCATGGACACCGTGAAGGCCATGACCGACTTCCATCGCATCAAGCGCCTGCCTCCCTACGTCTTCGAGCAGGTGAACCGGATCAAGGCCCAGGCCCGCGCCAACGGCGCCGACATCATCGATCTCGGCATGGGCAACCCGGACCTCGACGCGCCGCGTCACGTCATCGCCAAGCTGGTCGAGACCGCCGGGCGTCCGCGCACGGACCGGTATTCGTCATCCAAGGGCATCGCCGGCCTGCGCCGGGCCCAGGCGAACTACTACAAGCGCCGCTTCGGCGTGAGCCTGAACCCCGACACCCAGGTGGTGGCGACGCTGGGCTCCAAGGAGGGCTTCGCCAACATGGCCCAGGCCATCACGGCGCCCGGCGACGTGGTGCTGGTGCCCAACCCCAGCTACCCGATCCACGCCTTCGGCTTCCTCATGGCGGGCGGCGTGATCCGCTCGGTGCCGGCCGAGCCGACGCCAGCCTTCTTCCCCGCCGTCGAGAAGGCGATGCAGCACTCGATCCCCAAGCCCGTGGCGATCGTGGTCTGTTATCCCTCGAACCCGACGGCCTACGTGGCGAGCCTCGATTTCTACCGGGACCTCGTCGCCTTCGCCAAGCGCCACGAGATCATCATCCTGTCGGATCTCGCCTATGCCGAGGTCTATTTCGACGGCGAGCCGCCGCCCTCCGTGCTGGAGGTGCCGGGCGCCATCGACTGCACGGTCGAGTTCACGTCCCTGTCGAAGACGTTCTCCATGGCCGGCTGGCGCATGGGCTTCGCCGTGGGCAACGAGCGGCTGCTGGCGGCGCTGACCCGGGTGAAATCCTACCTCGATTACGGCGCGTTCACGCCGATCCAGGTGGCGGCGACCGCCGCGCTGAACGGACCGGAGGACTGCATCGCCGAGATGCGCTCCATCTACAAGAAGCGCCGCGACGCCCTCATCGAGTCGTTCGACAAGACCGGCTGGAAGATCCCCAGCCCCTCCGCCTCGATGTTCGCCTGGGTGCCGATCCCGGAGAAGTACCAGGCGCTGGGCAGCCTCGAATTCTCCAAGCTCCTCCTGGAGAAGTCCGACGTGGCGGTGGCCCCCGGCATCGGCTTCGGCGAGCACGGCGACAACTTCGTGCGCATCGCCCTGGTCGAGAACGAGCAGCGCATCCGGCAGGCCGCCCGCAACATCCGGCGGTTCTTCGACAGCTCCGATCGGACGCTCCACAATGTGGTGCCCCCGGTCGCCGCCCCGGCCGGATCGCCCCCCCTCGCCAAGGCCGGCTGAGGCGCAAGGCCGGCTGAAGCGCAAGGCCGACTGAGGCGTACGCCGCCGCACTTGTTGCGCGGCGGCGACAGGCACCGGCAAAGCGGTGCACGGCCGGCCGCCGCGGCTTGTCACCCGTGGCCGGCATCCGCAGGGTCGGGCGATGTCGCGAGTTTCATTCGCAGAGGATCGCATGCGCCGATTGACCCTGATTGCCGCGCTGGCGTTGGCCGCGTCGGCCGGCGCCTGCGCCCCGAAGCCCATCGTCGCCCGTGACCCCGTCCCGGCGCCGGCGCCGGGCCTCGGCTATGCCTGCGGCTCGCGCCCGGTGGTGCTGAACGCGTTCTACTCGAACTGCACCCCGATCCAGCGCGAGTCCGAGGTGGTGATCCACTCCAAGGGCTGACGGCAACGCGCCTTTCCGTTTCCCACAGGGCGAGGCCGCGCAGTCGCGTGGTGACGCCGAAGGGCCACGGACAGGGCGCCGGGTTTGCGCCATGGTGGGCGGCAGACGTATCCCTCCGATCCTCTCTCCCTGGAGCCTGCCCGTGTCGCTGACCTCGCGAACGATCCTCGCCGCCGGCCTCGTCGGGCTCGGACTCACCGCATCGGCCGTGGCCGAGACCCGCTACCACGCCGCCGACGGACCGGTGGTCCTACCCACAGACTTCGCCACGGGACGTCCGTTCCCCGATGATCCGCGCGCCATCCCGGTTCCGAGCGTGATGAACGGTGGGGGGTTCGGTTTCACCGGCACCGAGTATTTCAGCGACAGCCACAGCGAAGGCCGCCTCGACGGCTCGACCCGTCCGCGCGAATACGTCCTCAACCCGGCCCGCATCGGCCCGCAGGATTATCGCCGCTGAGGATCGGACGGCGCGCCCCGGGTGGGCGTGCGCCGCAGGCGTGAATCCACGAGGACGGCGCCGGCGATGCCAGCTGCGTACGCCGTGAGGTTCCACAGGGAGAAGATCCGTCCGAGCAGGAGCTGTCCGGCCAGGGTTGCCCGGAATGCGTCGAGCCCCGGCGCGTGGACGAGGCGCACCAGCTCGACGGCAAGCGCCACGAGGGCGGCCAGGACGACGATGCGGCGGCGCGGGCGCGGCAGGACGGTCGCCACGAGGCCGTAGACCATCGCGCCCCAAAGGATCGACCCGCCATACTTCACCAGGGCCGGCGGCAAGCCCAACGGCACGAGGCGCAGGACCGTGCCCATCGCCACAACCGCGACGGTGGCGGCGAGGAGCGTCGGGCGTTCCTGGGGCGGGGCGGTCGCGGTTCATGGTCCGGGTCGTCATCGGGGAGCGCTCCGGCGTTTACACCATGCGGGCGGGTCGGTATCACCCGCGCTCACACCTCGCACACGAGCCCGAAACACCAGATGCGCGCCGAGATCGAACAACTCTCGGATGCCGCCAAGCAGTCGATCGGACTGCTGAGGAGGCATCTTTGACTGGGATACCGTCGAAAAACGCCTCGCGGAGCTGAACGCGGCGTCCGAGGACCCGGCCCTGTGGAACGATGCCGAGGCCGCGCAGAACGTCATGCGCGAGCGCACGCAGCTCGACGAGGCCTTCACCTCCATCAAGCGCCTGTCCCAGGACCTCGACGACGCCGCCACCCTCATCGAACTCGGTGAGATGGAGGGCGACCAGGACACGGTTCTGGAAGGCGAGAACGGCGTCCGCGCCGTCGAGAAGGAGGCCGCGCGCCGCCAGATCGAGACCCTCCTGTCCGGCGAGGCCGACGGCTTCGACACCTATCTCGAAGTCCATTCGGGGGCCGGCGGCACGGAGAGCCAGGACTGGGCCAACATGCTCCAACGCATGTACGGGCGCTGGGCCGAGCGCAGGAAGTACAAGGTCGAGATCGTCGAGTGGTCGGACGGCGACGAGGCCGGGATCAAGGGCGCCACGCTCCTGATCAAGGGCCACAACGCCTACGGTTGGCTCAAGACCGAGTCGGGCGTGCACCGGCTGGTACGGATCTCGCCCTACGATTCGAGCGCGCGCCGGCACACGAGCTTCGCCTCCGTGTGGGTCTATCCGGTGATCGACGACCGCATCGTCATCGAGATCAAGGAATCCGACTGCCGCATCGACACCTACCGCTCGTCGGGCGCCGGCGGCCAGCACGTGAACACCACGGATTCCGCCGTGCGCATCACCCACAATCCCACCGGGATCGTGGTGGCGTGCCAGCAGGAGCGGTCGCAGCACAAGAACCGGGCCACCGCCTGGAACATGCTGCGCGCCCGCATGTACGAGGCCGAGTTGAAGAAGCGGGAGGAGAAGGCCAACGCCGAGGCCGCCGCCAAGACGGATATCGGCTGGGGCCACCAGATCCGATCCTACGTGCTGCAACCGTATCAGCTGGTGAAGGACCTGCGCACGGGGACGCAATCCACCGATCCGGACGCGGTGCTCGACGGGGCGCTGGATCCGTTCATGGAGGCATCCCTGGCCCAGCGTGTCTACGGCGGCGCCGACGCGGTCGAGGATCTCGACTGAGACTTTTCGGGCGACCCTTCTCTCAAGGAACCTGAGCGAGGGCGTCGGCCAATCGAAGGAAGCGCTGCGGATCGACGGGCTCCCCGTCGATCCGGGTCTCGTAATGCAGATGGCTCCCCGTCGAGCGGCCCGTCGAGCCGACGCGGCCGACGAGGGCCCCGGCTGCGACCCACTGCCCCGGTGTCACCGCGTAGGCTGAGAGATGCGCGTAGCGTGTCGCCAGCCCGTGGCCGTGATCGATCTCCACCATGTTGCCGTACCCGCCGTTGTAGTCGGCGACCGTGACGCGTCCGGCCGCCGTGGCGTAGGCCGGCTCACCGGTCTCGGCGCGCAGATCCAGGCCCGTATGCATGGCGTAGCCCCGCGTGAACGGGTCGAGGCGGGCGCCGAAGGTGCTCGACACCGGCATGTCGCCGGCGATGGGCCGTCGCAGGGGCAAGGTCTCGGTGATGCGGCGAAGGGCGGCCGCCTCGGTGACGGCCCGTTGCGCTTGAGCAGCGGCGATCCCGAACGGATCGTCGCCGAGGGGCACCAGGGGGCCGCCGAGGCCGGGCTCGCGCGACTCGAACCGCGACGGATCCAGGCCTGTTCGGGCAACGAGTCCGCGTAGGCGCTGAGCCGTGCGTCCGGCACTCGCGCCGATGCCGGCGACCGCTCGGGACTGAGCCTCGGCCAAGCCGTCGAGGCGGCGCGCCAGATGGGCCACGACGAGGCCGGTGCGGCGGAAGGATTCCCGGGCGCCGCGCAGATCCAGGGGCTCGACCGGGGAATCTACAGCCGGCCCCGGTTCCGGTGTCGGGAACGGCTTGGCCGTGGCGCCGGGACGCCGCTGGGCGGCCTCACGCACGATCTCGTCCTCGGCCGGTACCTGGGCCGGCAATTCGGGCAGGCGGGACGCCATGGGGTCGCCGGCCAAAGCCGAGAGTACGCCCTGACGCGATTCGAGGGCAGCCTGGCGCCGGGACAGATCGGCCAGACGCGTCGCGAGGCCGTCGCGCGTCGTCACCTGCTCCACGGTTGCCCGTTCGAGTTCGAAGCGGAGGGCGGCGATGCGCGACTCGTAGCCGTACTGCATCGTACTCTGCTGCGACACGAAGCGAGCCAGCACTTCGTCGTGGAACACGAGGTAGTAGGTGGCTCCACCGGCCCAGGCCGTCGAGAGTGCCAACGCTGCTCCGAGGACCCGCAGACCGGGTCCCCGCCCGAAGGGACCGGCTCCCGATCCGGCCACGGCCTTAGGCTTCGCCGTGTCGTGGGGCTGACGGGTGAGGAAGGGCATCGACGTGAACCTGATCCAACACGCACCATCTGGCCGGATCAGGGTTAACGAAGGCTCACCATCACGCCTTGGGATTCACCATGCGGGTCAGGGGCGTCACGCCGTTGCCGGCTCAGGCCTCGCCCTGCGCCGCCGCCAGGACCTCCTCGGCATGGCCCGGAACCTTCACCTTCGTCCAGATCCGGACGATGCGGCCCGAGCGGTCGAGGAGCATCGTCGTACGCTCGACCCCCATGTACTTCCGGCCGTACATGCTCTTCTCGACCCACACCCCGTAGGCCTCCAGCATGGCCTTCGACTCGTCCGAGGCCAGCGGAATGGTAAGGTCGTACTTCGCCCTGAACTTGTCGTGGCTCTTCACCGAATCGGGCGAGACTCCGATCACGATCGTGTCGGCAGCCGCGAATGCGGGCCCGAGGGCGTTGAATCCCTGCGCTTCCAGGGTACACCCGCTCGTGTCGTCTTTCGGGTAGAAGTACAGAACCACCTTGCGGCCGGTGAGATCGCCCAGGCGGATGGCGTCGCCGCCAGCCCCGGGCAGATCGAAGTCGGGAGCCTGATCTCCGGTAACGAGGGGCATGATGCCTTCCTTTCGGCCGATTGATGGTGTGCCTGGGGCCAACGCCATGGCCCGGGTCGAATGCCCGAGAAGCCTTTCCTCCACGGACCGCCGCTCGATAGCCCGAGGGTGCGTTCCGATCCAGCGGCTCACGGATTGATGGTTCAGGACACGGTCACGGGTTTGCGGCCGGGCCGCGTGGCCGGACGGCGGCGGCGCTGGGTCCTCTGGCCCGTACTGATCCTCGTGCTCGGCGTCGGCCTCGGGCTCGCCGGCCTGGTTTGGCGCTTGTCCAACGGTCCCCTGCGCATCGACGGCATGTCGGAGCGTGTCGCATCGGCCATCGCCGGCAGCATCGGCACGGGCTGGCGCGTGACCTTGCGCGACAGCGCCCTGGAGCTCGATTCGGAAAATTCCCTGGCCCTGCGGGTGGCCGGGCTCGACATCTACAACTCCGAGGGTGCCCTCGTGGTGCGGGCGCCGCAGGCCGTGGTGAGCCTCGACACCTGGGGCCTCGCCCGCCTCTCGGTCCAGCCGCGCGCCATCGAATTCCGCGACCTCCAGATGACCGCCCTGGTTCACCGCAACGGCGCCATCGCGTTCGCGGCGAACGACCCCGATCAGGCCGGGGCCGTCCAACCCCATACCCTGCCGAGCGTCGACGCCACGCAAGGGGCCGTTTCGCCGATCTCGGCCACCGTGGCGTCGATCTTCGGAGTGGTGCTGGATTCCGCCGGGATCGTCGGGGCGCTCGACCGGGCGCGCATCACCAACGGCCGCCTCACCCTCATCGACGACGACGCCCGCCAGCGCGCGGTGTTCGAGCACGTCAACGGCCTGTTCCGGCGCGACGCCACCCGCAACGCCCGCGTGTTCGAACTGCGCATCGACGGTCCGCACGGGGAATGGCGTTTCGGCGGCGACGTGCAGGAGGCCGGCGGCACCCGCCGCACGGGCATCATCACCCTCGACGATCTGCCGATCACCGACCTGCTGCTGCTCTCCGGTCAGTCGAAGCTGCCGGTGGAGACCGACCTCAAGCTCTCGGCCAAGGCCGACGTCGCCCTCGACGCCGGACGGATCGAGTCGATGGCGGCCACGATCCGAACCAGCGACGGCAACTTCCTCATCGAGGAGAAGGACTTCAACCCCGTCACCATCGACAGCCTCGCGGCGAAGGTGAGCTGGGACGAGGCGGGCCGGGCGATGAAGCTCGATGCCCTCGACTATCGCGGCGCCGGCAACTCGGCTCGTCTCACCGGGGCCTGGACCGCAGGGGCTCCGGATTCCGACATCGCCTGGACCATGAGCCTCGCCGGGCGCGACGCCACCCTGCGGGGCGCCAACGCGCAGGACCGCCCCGTCGCGATCGAATCCCTGTCGGCGCATCTCACGGGGCGGGCCGGCGGCATCGCCATCGACGATTTCTCCGTCAAGGCCGGCCCGGCGAGCGGGCGGATCACCGGCACCCTCGGCACCACCGCCGACGACGACGGGCTGACCCTGCGCATCGCCGCGGCCAACACCGATGGGCGCATGGCCATGCGCCTGTGGCCCGAACACGTGGCGCCGGCGGCGCGCAACTACCTCGTCGATTACCTGCGCGGGGGAAAAGTCGACAGCGTCGACATCACCGTCGACATGAGCGGCAGCGAACTCGCCGCCGCGACGCGCGGCGAACCGATGCCCGACAATGCCGTGCACATCGCCTTCGCCGTCTCCGACGCGACGCTCGCGGTCTCGGACGACGCGCCGCCCCTGAGCCGTGGCCGCGTCACCGGTGTCATCACCGGCCTCACCACCACCATCCGCAACGTGACCGCCGACCTGCGCATGGCCGACAACCGCGTCCTGTCCATCACCGACGGATCCTTCGTCATCCCGAAGATCACCCCGGAGGCGGTGGTGGCGCAGATCGGCATGCGCCTCGGAGGCGGGGCCGATGCCCTCGTCTCCCTGATGCAGACGAAGATGTTCAAGACCCTGACCGGCGTCGACATCGATCCGGCCAGCGTGAAGGGCACGGCCGACCTACGCATCGACTTCCCGCTGAACCTCAAGCAGATCCCCGACCTGCCGGACCTGCCGGTGACCATCGGGGGCACGCTCACGGATGTCGGCGTCGACAAGGCCTTCGGCAAGGAGCGCCTCGACGCCGGGCGGTTCACGGTGTCCTACGATCGCGGCGCCTTCGCCCTCAAGGGCGATGCCCGCGTCATGGGCTCGCCCCTCACGGTGGATCTGCGTCAGCCCAAGCCCGGGGCGCCCGGCGAAGTTCTCGTCGGTCTGAGCCTCGACGAGGCCCTGCGCGCCAAGAAGGGCCTGCCCGTCGCGCCCCAGCTCACCGGCGCCATTCCGGTGAGGATCGCCGTGCCCATCGGACGCCCGGGTTCGGGCAAGCCGCCGATCCGGATCGAGGCCGATCTGGCCCGTGCGGGGATCGACGGCATCGTGCCGGGCTTCACCAAGGCCGCCGGAAAACCCGGCCGCCTCGCCTTCACGTTGATCGAGAACGCGTCGGGTGGCGGGTTCGAGCTGCGCGACATCGTCCTCGACGCAGCCCCGGCTGCGGCGCGGGGTACGGCGAGCCTCGGGGCGGACGGCCAGTTCGAGCGGGCCGATCTGTCGAGCCTGAAGCTCTCACCGGGCGACGACATGCGCCTGCAGCTCGAACGCTCCGGAAACACCTATCGGATCGGCGTGAAGGGCGCCGTGGCCGATGCCCGCCCGATCCTGCGCGGGCTCACCGGCCCGGATGGCAAAGGCAAGGCCGACGCCGCCCCGAAGGACATCGACGCCGACCTCTCCCTCGCCATCCTCACGGGCTTCAACGGAGAGGCTCTGACCAACGCCTCCGTCAAGCTCGTCCTGAAGGGGAAAGACGTACGCTCCGGCCGGGTCCAGGGCCGCTTCGGAGCGGCTCCGTTCACCGCTCAGATCGGCCGCTCGGACCAGGGCCCGACCCTGACGCTGGACACCCAGGATGCCGGCGCGACCCTACGGTTCGCCGACATCTACAAGCGGATGTATGGCGGCCGGCTGATCATGAGCACCGCTCTCAACGACGGACCGCAGGCGGGCGTCGTGCAGATCCGCAATTTCGTCCTGCGCAACGAGCCGGCCCTGTCGAGCATCATGGCGCAGGGACCGGCGAGCAGCGAGATCGTCGATGCGCGCGGCCGCAAGCAGATCGTGCAGAACGCCGGCAACGACGTGACCTTCGACCGCCTGCGCGCCAATTTCGTCCGCACCGGCGCGCGGGTCGACTTCACCGACGCGGCGATCTCCAACGCCGCCATGGGCTTCACCCTGAACGGCTACCTCGACACGGCGAAAGAACGCACGGACATCAACGGCACCTTCGTGCCGCTCTACGGCCTGAACAACGTGGTGTCGCAACTGCCGATCCTCGGACAGCTCCTCGGCGGCGGGCACAACGAGGGTCTGTTCGCCCTCAACTTCCGCGTCGCCGGCCGGCTGTCGAAGCCCGATGTCAGCGTCAATCCCCTTTCCGCCCTGGCGCCCGGCATCCTGCGCAAGCTCTTCAGCGCCGGCGGGGGCAACGACGGGATCATGGGGGCCGCGCCCATGGGCGAGACCGAACGATAGGCCGCGCAGCCCGGGCCGGGGCGTCTACCCGACCTTCAGCAGCACGTGCTTCTTGCGGCCGAAGGACAGCTTGATCACCCCGTCCGCCGTCACGTCGCCCGTGCGCAGCACCGCCCGCTCGTCGGTCAGCGCTACGTCGTTCACCCGCAGGCCGCCACCCTTGATCTGGCGGCGGGCCTCACTCGTGGACGGCACCAGCTTGGCGTATTCCGGACCGAAGGCCGAGAGCACGCCGAGCCCGGCATCGAGGAGGTCGGCCGAGACGATCACGGTCGGCAGATCCTGCGACACGCTGCCTTCGACGAAGGTCTTCCGCGCCGTCTCGGCGGCACTGTCCGCCGCCTCGCGTCCGTGCATCAGGGCCGTGGCCTCGCTTGCCAGGACCTTCTTGGCCTCGTTGATCTCGGCGCCCTGCAGCGCCGACAACCGGGCGATCTCCCCCATAGGCAGCAGGGTGAACAGCTTGAGGAAGCGGCCGATATCGGCATCTTCGGTGTTGCGCCAGAACTGCCAGTAATCGTACGGCGAGAGCATGCCGGCATCGAGCCACACGGCCCCGGCGGCGGTCTTGCCCATCTTGGCGCCCGAGGCCGTGGTGAGGAGCGGGCAGGTGAGGCCGTAGAGTTGCGGCGTGCCCATCCGGCGCCCGAGATCGATGCCGTTGACGATGTTGCCCCATTGGTCCGAGCCGCCCATCTGCATCGTGCAGCCGTAGCGGCGGTTCAGCTCGACGAAGTCGTAGGACTGGAGGATCATGTAGTTGAATTCGAGGAACGACAGTTCCTGGTCGCGCTCCAGCCGCATGCGGACGCTGTCCATGGACATCATCCGGTTGACGGAGAAATGCCGGCCGATATCGCGCAGCATCTCGATGTAGTTGAGCTTCGTCAGCCATTCGGCATTGTCGACCATGGTCGCGGCGTTGCGGCCGCCCTCGAACTTGAGGAACCGCGCGAACGTCTTCTGAATGCCGAGCTTGTTCTCCTCGATCTGCGCGAGGGTGAGGATCTTTCGTGATTCGTCGCGGCCGGAAGGGTCGCCGACCCGGGTGGTGCCGCCGCCCATGAGGGTGATGGGCGTGCCGCCCGTGGCCTGGAGCCAGTGCAGCATCATGATCGACAGGAGGTGGCCGACATGGAGCGAGGCCGCCGTGCAATCGTAGCCCACATAGGTGGTGAGCTGGCCTTCCAGCGCCGCCGCGTCGATGCCGGCAAGGTCCGAGCCCTGATGGATGAAGCCGCGCTCGGACAGCACTCGGAGGAAATCGGATTTCGGAGCGAAGGCGTCGGGCGCGGGGGACATGGACGGTTCCGGTGTCGGAGGATCACGGGGGTGGGACACGGCGCGGACCGGCGTGATAGCACCGCGCGTCATTGCGCCGGCTCTTAGCAGGGCTGACCGAGGAAGGCACGACCATGACCATGATGCGCGCCATCGGCCTGATGAGCGGAACGTCCCTCGACGGCGTCGACGTCGCCCTCATCGAGACCGACGGGCACGACGTGCGGGTGGTGCAGAGCCACAACGGCTACCTCGAACCCCTCGGCCCCACGGGCTATCGCGGCTACTCGGACGAGGATCGCGATCTGCTGCGCCGCGCGCTCGCCGATTCGGAGGCCGTCACGGCGCGGGAGGATCGGCCGGGGTGCCTTCCCGAGGCGGAAGCCTTCGTCACCGCTGCCCATGCCGAAGCGGTGGAGAGTTTCCTCGCCGACAACGGCCTGACGCCCGCCGACATCGACGTCATCGGCTTCCACGGCCAGACCGTGGTGCACCGGCCCGACCAGCGCATGAGCGTGCAGATCGGCGACGGGGCGGCGCTCAGCCGTCGCCTCGGCATCCCCGTGGTGTCGGACCTGCGCCACGCCGACATCGCGGCGGGCGGACAAGGCGCCCCCCTGGTGCCGGTGTTCCATCAGGCGCTCGCCCGCGCCTCGGGCTTCGAGGGCGCGCTCGGCATCCTCAACATCGGCGGCGTCGCCAACGCCACCCTCATCGCCTCGAACGGCGACGTCATCGCCTTCGACACCGGGCCGGGCAACGCGCTCATCGACGACTGGATGCGCGAGCGCACGGGCCGCCCCCTGGACGACGGCGGCCGCACCGCCGCGCGGGGGCGCCCGGACGAGCCGCTGTTGGCCTGGCTCCTCATCCACCCGTTCTTCGCGCGCCGGCCGCCGAAGTCGCTCGATCGCAACTGGTTCTCGCACAAGCTCGCCGGGCAGCTCTCGACGGAGGACGGCGCGGCGACGCTCACGGCCTTCACGGCGCGCGCCGTGGCGCGGGCGTTGGACCACGCGCCCGAGATTCCGGCCCGCTGGATCGTCGCCGGCGGAGGGGCGCGCAACGGCGAACTGGTGCGCCTCCTGAACTACCACCTGCGCGCCGAGATCACGACGGCCGACGCCATCGGCTGGTCCTCGGCCTATCTCGAGGCCCAGGCCTTCGCGCATCTCGCCGTGCGCTCGCTGAAAGGCCTGCCGATCACCTTCCCGTCGACCACGGGGGTGCGCGAGGCGATGACGGGCGGCGTGCTGGCGCGGCCGGAGGACTGAAGGCATTCACACCGATTCGTGACCGGACACGGTGGCGGCGGCGCGCGTTCTCTCCTGGAATTCCTCCAGACGAGAGAACCATGGGCGAGACCTACCTGCGCTATCACCACGGCATCGAGACGCCGAAACCCGACGAGGATGCGGTGATCGACAAGATCATCGCCTCGATGATCCGCGAGAGCGAGACCACG
Source organism: Methylobacterium sp. Leaf87 (assembly GCF_001422775.1). Lineage (NCBI taxonomy): Bacteria > Pseudomonadati > Pseudomonadota > Alphaproteobacteria > Hyphomicrobiales > Methylobacteriaceae > Methylobacterium > Methylobacterium sp. Leaf87. The sequence continues at coordinate 96,429 of NZ_LMMI01000004.1, forward strand.
GCGAAGCGCTACGGCCACGCCGTGCGTGCCTCCCACGCCAAGGTCAGCGGCGTGGTCGTGGGCGAGCTGCACATTCCAGACAACCTGCCGCCGGAACTGGCGCAGGGCCTGTTCGCCAGGCCCGGCACCCATCCGGTAGTGGTGCGATTCGCCCAAGGCCCCGGCGAGCTCCTCAAGGATTCCGTGTCCACCCACCGCGGCATGGCCATCAAGGTGTTCGGCGTCGAGGGCGAGAAACTCCCGGGTCACGACGCCCCGACGCAGGACTTCGTCCTCGCCACCGGCCCGGTCTTCCCCAACCCGGACGCGGCGGGCTTCCTCGGCAGCATGAAGCAGCTCGAGCTCGGCACCAAAGCGCCGGAAGATGTGAAGGTCATCGTCTCGAAGATGGCCCAGGCCGCCAACACCCTAGTGAAGACCTTCACCGGCAAGGACACGCCGATCTTCGACTTCTTCGGCCACGCCCCGAAACATCCCCTGGCCGAGCCGTATTACAGTCAGGCGGCCCTGCGGTACGGTGACCACGTCGCCAAGCTCGGCGCCTTCCCGGCGACGGCGGCCCAGGGCGCCCTGGCCGACGCGACCCTCGACCCCGGGGCGGACCCGGACGTGTTCCGCCATGCCGTGACGGCGCAGTTCCGCGAGGCCGAGGCGGTGTTCGAGATCCGGGTCCAGCTCTGCACCGATCTCGACGCCATGCCCATCGAGGACGCCTCGAAGGAATGGTCCGACACGAAAAGCCCCTATCGCACGGTGGCCCGCCTCGTCTTGCCTGTGCAGGTGGCCGACAGCCCGGCGCGCCTCGCCTACGCCGACGACGTGCTGGGATTCCGCCCCGCCCATAGCCTCGCCGCGCACCGGCCGCTCGGCTCCCTCATGCGGGCACGCCTCAAGACCTACGCGGCCCTCTCGCGCTTCCGGCACGAGCGCAACGCCGTGTCCGAGGTGGAACCCCGGGGAATCGCTGACGTCCCGGCCTGAAGACCGCCGGGCCGGCGCCGCATGGGACGGGCGCCGGCCCGGCATTTGTGACTCGCGAAGACCCGCGCTAGAGCGGGGGCACCATGTCCCACAACACCTTCGGCCACCTCTTCCGCGTCACCACCTTCGGCGAGAGCCACGGCGTCGCCCTCGGCTGCATCGTCGACGGCTGCCCGCCCGGGGTGCCCATCGAGGCCGCCGACATCCAGGCGGAGCTGGACCGTCGCAAGCCCGGCCAGTCGCGCTTCACCACTCAGCGGCGCGAGCCCGATCAGGTCCGCATCCTCTCGGGCGTGTTCTCGGACGACCGCACCGGCGGCCGGCAGCTCACCACCGGCACGCCCATCGCCCTGGAGATCGAGAACACCGACCAGCGCTCGAAGGATTACTCGGAGATCCGCGACAGCTACCGGCCGGGCCATGCCGACTACGCCTACGACGCCAAGTACGGCATCCGCGACTATCGCGGCGGCGGACGCTCCTCGGCCCGCGAGACCGCCGCCCGCGTCGCCGCCGGGGCCATCGCGCGCCGGGTCCTGCCGGACGGCGTCGTCATCCGTGCCGCCCTGGTGCAGATGGGCCCGCACGCCGTCGACCGGTCGCTCTGGGACTGGGACGAGGTCGCCCGTAACCCGTTCTTCTGCCCCGATGCCGGGACGGCGGCGTTCTACGAGACCTACCTCGATGAGATCCGAAAGGACGGCTCGTCCATCGGCGCGGTGATCGAGGTGGTGGCCGAGGGCGTGCCGCCCGGCCTCGGCGCGCCGATCTACGGCAAGCTCGACGCGGATCTCGCCGCCGCGATGATGTCCATCAACGCCGTGAAGGGTGTCGAGATCGGTGACGGCTTCGCGGCCGCCGCCCTGCGCGGCGAGGACAACGCCGACGAGATGCGCTCGGGCAATGCCGGCGCCCCCACCTTCCTCGCCAACCATGCCGGCGGCGTGCTGGGCGGCATCTCCACCGGCCAGCCGATCGTCTGCCGATTCGCCGTGAAGCCGACCTCGTCGATCCTGACGCCGCGCATGAGCGTGACCAACGACAACCGGGACGTCGACCTCGTCACCAAGGGCCGCCACGACCCCTGCGTCGGCATCCGCGCCGTACCGGTGGCCGAGGCCATGATGGCCTGCGTCCTTGCCGATCACTATCTGCGCCACCGGGGGCAGGTGGGCGAGCGGGCCTGAGCCCGCCCCACCCCGCCGTACCCGCCATCGTGATTCCGAGAGATTTGCCCGTGCCCCACACCCATGTCACGCAGGCCATCGAGGCCTATGCCCGCGGCGAAATCGTCGTGGTCACCGACGACGACGATCGCGAGAACGAGGGCGATCTCGTCGTCGCCGCCTCCCTCTGCACGCCGGAGAAGATGGCCTTCATCGTCCGCAACACCTGCGGCATCGTCTGCGCGCCCCTTACCCGGGCCGAGGCCAGGCGCCTGCGCCTCGATCCCATGGTGGCGGCCAACGATGCGCCGCTGGGCACCGCCTTCACCGTGACGGTGGACGTGAAGCACGGGCTCACCACCGGCATCTCCGCCGAACAGCGCTGCAACACCGTACGGGCGCTCGCCAACGGCAACATGGGCGAGTCGGACTTCGTACGGCCCGGCCACGTCTTCCCCCTCATCGCCAAAGATGGCGGCGTGCTCATGCGCTCCGGCCACACCGAGGCGGCCGTCGACCTGTGCAAGCTCGCCGGTCTCCCGCCCGTCGGCGTGATCTGCGAGCTCGCCAACGACGACGGCACCGTGATGAAGGGCCCGCAGATCACGGCCTTCGCGGACACGCACGATCTGAAGCGCGTCTCGGTGGCCGACCTCATCGCCTACCGGCAGGCTCGTGAAAAGCTGGTCGAGCGCGTCGGGACCTTCCCGGTGACCACGGAGGCGGGCGTGATGACGGGCTACGCCTACACCACGCCGTTCGAGACCGTGCAGCAATTCGCTTTCGTGCACGGCGACATCGGCGACGGGCGCGACGTGCTGGTGCGCCTGCACCGCTCCAACGTGGTGGCCGACGTGATCGAGGGCGGCCGGCAGATCGAGGCGGTGAAACGCCGCTTCGTCCAGGAAGGCCGGGGCATCCTCGTCTACCTTCGCGATGGCTCGGCGGGTGTTCCGCTCCAGTCCTATGCCGAGGAGGGCGCGGAGGCCCAGCGCGTGCGGGCCTGGCGCGAAGTCGGCCTGGGCGCACAGATCCTGCGCGACCTCGGTGTCGTCTCGATCCGGAACCTCGCGACCTCGTCGCGGGCCTATGTCGGTCTGTCGGGCTTCGGGATCGAGTTCTTGGGGGACGAGCGCCTGGAGGGGTAAGATGCCGCGAGGCCATCCTGAATCACCACAGGGAAGCGCAACACGGAGGAAGGCCGGATCGTAGCCTCGTCCGCCGTGATCCGGCGGACGCTCACCGCCCCATCAGCGCGTCCACGTGCGCGGCCACCGATAAGCCCAGGCCCTTGAGGCTGTAGCCGCCCTCCAGCACCGAGACGACGCGCCCACCCGCGTGCTTCTCGGCGATCTCCATGACCCGGCGCGTGGCCCAGCCGAAATCCGCCTCGTCGAGCTGGATATGGGCCAGGGGATCGAGGCGGTGGGCGTCGAACCCCGCCGAGATCACGATAAGGTCGGGGGCGAACGCCTCCAACCGGCGCAGGATGCCGGCCTCGAACACCTCCCGGAAGCGCTCGCTGCCGTCGCCGGCGCGCAGGGGCACGTTGACGATGGTGTCGTGGTTGCCGCGCTCCGAGGCGGCGCCCGTGCCGGGATAGAGCGGCATCTCGTGCGTCGAGGCGTAGAGGACGCTCGCGTCGTCCCAGAAGATGTCCTGGGAGCCGTTGCCGTGGTGGACGTCCCAGTCGATCAGGGCGACGCGGGAGGCGCCGTGCGCCTGCCGCGCGTGGCGCGCCGCGATGGCGGCGTGGTTGAACACGCAGAAGCCCATGGCCTGCATGCGCTCGGCGTGGTGGCCGGGCGGACGCATGGCCACGAAGGCGTTGCGGCACTCGCCCTTCATCACCGCGTCGACGGCATGGACCGCCCCGCCGACGCCGCGCAGGGCCGCCTCGATGGTGCCGGGCGACAGCAGGGTGTCGCCGTCGATCTGGACGAAGCCTTCGCGCGGGGCGGCTTCGATGAGAGCCTGCACGTAGGGTACGGGATGGACCAGGGTCGGCACCGCCGCGTCGGCGAGGGGGGCGAGCCCACGCACGAGGCCGGCGAATCGCTCGTCCTCCAGCACCCGGTCCACGGCGCGGATCCGCTCGGCACTCTCGGGGTGCCCGGCCGGCATGGCGTGGTCGAGGGCAGCGGGATGGCTCACGTAAAGCGTCGTCACATCATCCCTCCCGAGCGGATGCCCGCCGTTGTCGTTGCGTTGAAGCAACAGGCGATGCAATTGCGCCACGTCTTCGTCGCGTGACCCTACGTTGGGATGCGCGCTCGGGTTAGGTTGCGCAAGACCTCATCAACCAAGTTCCTCATCAACCAAGTTTGTGTCGCGCCGGATTTTCGGCACGACGCGGGCATGCCAACAGGCCCGTTCCATGCGCCCACTTCCCCTCCTGGCCGCCCTCGCGTGCGCGCTCTCCCTGACCGCCTGCAACACGCAGACCGCCAACGTCGCCGCGCCGGGGGTGACCCAGACGGCCGCGGCGACGCCGGCCGCCCTCACGGGCGAGGCGCGCGACAAGGCGTGGATGAAACTCGCGCCCACTGCCGTCATCGACCCGAAGATCGCCCGCGCCACCGTCGATTACCCTAGCCGGGAAGCGCCCGGCACCGTGATCGTGGTCACGAAGGAGCGCCGGCTGTACTTCGTGCTGCCCGACGGCAAGGCTGTGCGCTACCCCGTGGCGGTCGGCCATGCGGGCATGGCCTGGGCCGGTACGGCGGAAGTCGACCGCAAGGGCGAGTGGCCGGACTGGAACCCGCCCCCCGAGATGCTGGCGCGCCGGCCCGATCTGCCCAAGCGCCTCGAAGGCGGACCGACGAGCCCGATCGGGGCGCGTGCCCTCTACCTCGCCGAGGGCAAGAAGGACACGCTGTTCCGCATCCACGGCACCAACGAGCCCGAGAAGATCGGCCAGGCGGTCTCGTCCGGCTGCATCCGCATGCTCAACGACGACGTGGTCGACCTCTACGACCGCGTGCCCATCGGCTCGAAGGTCATCGTGCGCTGATCGCACGGAGAGCGCACCGCCATCCGCCCGACGGGCGTCCGCGTCCCTCGGGTTTAGACATCTTTCGATAAGTCTCATTCGTGATCAGGCTTTAACCTGAACGTCGATTCAGATTTGGCCGTTAACTACTTGAAGCCTCCCGGCCCGCATAGTCCAACCATAGACACGGGCACAGACCGGCAAAGTCGAGACCGGAGAGGAATCAAGTCATGATCAACCATTCGCTGCAGCTCTTCTGCAACCGTACCGTCGCCGCCGGCCGGATCACGGCCGCCGACGTCCAGGCTCTCGCCCGCGACGTGCTGCCGGACGGCTTCCTTACCCGCGACGAGGCCGACATGCTCATCGCCCTCGACCGGGCCGTGCCGCAGATCGATGCCGCCTTCGGCCCCTTCCTCATCGCGTCCATCGTCGATTTCGCAGTCTGGGGCGAGCGGCCCACGGGCACCATCGATGCCGGCACCGCCCGCTGGCTCGCCGCCTCCCTGCGCAACGGCACCGGCCCGACGCTCCTCGCCGGTCAGATCGCCCAGGCCGTGGTCCGCGAGGCCCAGTCGTGCGACGAAGCCCTCATCGCCTTCGCCCTGGAAGCCAACCGGCGCCGCGCCGCCGAGCCGGCCCGGATGGAGTTTCTCGCCGCGGCCTGAGAGGTCCTGCGGCGCGAACCTCCTGCAGCGCGAACGACCGGGGCAAGCTCCGGGCGCGCCGGGCGAGCACCGAACCGAAGAAACCCCGTCGTGCCGGGCCGGTCAGCTTTCCGAAGTCGGAGAACTGCTTTAACGGGAACGAGCTTGGGCGTCCCGCGCGCCCCGACCTTTCCTGACCGACCAGAGTGCCGGACCGATGTTCGAGAAGATCCTGATCGCGAACCGTGGCGAGATCGCCTGTCGCATCATCAAGACCGCCCGCCGCATGGGCATCAAGACCGTGGCGGTCTACTCGGACGCCGATCGTGACGCGGTGCACGTCGCCATGGCGGACGAGGCCGTGCATATCGGACCGGCCCCGGCGGCGCAGTCCTACCTGCTCATCGACAAGATCATCGACGCCTGCAAGCAGACCGGCGCCCAGGCCGTGCATCCGGGCTACGGCTTCCTGTCCGAGCGCGAAGCGTTCCCGCGTGCCCTCGAGGCCGCCGGCATCGTCTTCATCGGCCCGAACCCGCACGCCATCGCGGCCATGGGCGACAAGATCGAATCGAAGAAGGCCGCCTCCGCCGCCAACGTCTCCACGGTGCCGGGCTTCCTCGGCGTCATCGAGAGCCCGGAGCACGCCGTCACCATCGCGGACGAGATCGGCTATCCGGTCATGATCAAGGCGTCGGCCGGCGGCGGCGGCAAGGGCATGCGCATCGCCTATTCCTCCGACGAGGTCGCCGAGGGCTTCGCCCGCGCCAAGTCCGAGGCCGCCTCGTCCTTCGGCGACGACCGGGTGTTCGTCGAGAAGTTCATCACCGATCCGCGCCACATCGAGATCCAGGTGATCGGCGACAAGCACGGCAACGTGATCTACCTCGGCGAGCGCGAATGCTCGATCCAGCGCCGCAACCAGAAGGTCATCGAGGAGGCGCCGTCGCCGCTCCTCGACGAGGAGACACGGCGGAAGATGGGCGAGCAGGCCGTGGCTCTGGCCAAAGCCGTGAACTACGACTCCGCCGGTACCGTCGAGTTCGTCGCCGGCCAGGACAAGTCGTTCTACTTCCTCGAGATGAACACCCGCCTGCAGGTCGAGCACCCCGTCACGGAGATGATCACCGGCCTCGACCTCGTCGAGATGATGATCCGCTCGGCCTACGGCGAGACGTTGCCCCTGGCGCAGACGGACGTGAAGCTCAACGGCTGGGCCGTCGAGAGCCGCGTCTACGCCGAGGATCCCACCCGCAACTTCCTGCCCTCCATCGGCCGCCTCACCACCTACCGGCCGCCGGCCGAGGGTCGGTTCGGCGACGCGATCGTGCGCAACGACACCGGCGTGGAGGAGGGCGGCGAGATCGCGATCCACTACGATCCGATGATCGCCAAGCTCGTGACCTGGGCGCCGACCCGGGCGCAGGCCATCGAATCACAGGGCGAGGCGCTGGACGCCTTCGCCATCGACGGCATCCGCCACAACATCCCGTTCCTGTCGGCCCTGATGGCGCATCCGCGCTGGCGCTCGGGCAACATCTCCACGGGCTTCATCGCCGAGGAGTTTCCCGAGGGCTTCTCCGCCCCCGAGCCCAGGGGCGAGATCGCCCAGGTCATGGCGGCCGCGGCCGCTGCCATCGATCACAAGCTCAACGAGCGCAAGCGCGGCATCTCGGGCCAGATGCGCGATCCGGCCCTGCTCCACTTCGAGCGCGACCGTGTCGTGATCCTGGCGGATGCGTCCTATCCGGTGACCGTCGATGCGGTGGGCGGCACGCTCATCGTCACGGGCGAGGACGGCACCACGTGGACCGTGCAGAGCGAGTGGCGCCCGGGCGAGCCCGTGTGGCAGGGCGAGATCGCCGGCAAGCGCGTGGCGATGCAGGTGCGCGGCCTCCTCAACGGCGTCGCGCTCCAGCATGCGGGTGCGGCGGCGCAGGCCCGGGTCTACACCCGGCGCGAGGCCGAACTCGCCGCCCTGATGCCGGTGAAGGTCGATGCCGGCTCGGGCAAGCAGGTGCTCTGCCCGATGCCCGGTCTCGTCAAGGCGATCCTGGTGCGTGAAGGCCAGGAGGTGAAGAACGGCGAGCCGCTCGCCATCGTCGAGGCGATGAAGATGGAAAACGTGCTCCGGGCGGAGCGCGACGCCACCGTCTCGAAGATCGCGGCGAAGGAGGGCGACAGCCTCGCCGTCGATGCGGTGATCCTCGAATTCGCCTGACGCGGCGCGGCCCGTGCCGCTCTACTTCGCCTACGGGGCCAACATGGACGCGGCCGCCATGGCCGCGCGCTGCCCCGGCTCGCGCCTGATCGGGCAGGGCCGGCTCAACCGCCACCGCTTCATCGTCATGCGCGAGGGCTACGCCTCGGTGGTGCGTGATCCGCGCGCCACCGTGTGGGGCGTGGTCTGGGAACTCGCGCTGGCCGACGTGCCGGCGCTCGATCGCTACGAGGGGGTCGCCGGCGGCCTCTACATCAAGGCCTATCAGCCCATCACACTGAAAGGCGGAGCCAAGCGCGCCCTGATCTATCTCGGCGGCAGCGCCGCCCAGGGAGCACCGCGTCCAGGCTACCTCGAATCGGTCCTGGCGGCTGCGGATGCGGCGCAGCTGCCGACCCCTTACATCGCCGAACTGCGCGGCTGGCTGCGGGGCCGGGCCGCCTGACAGGAGCATTGCCATGAGCCGGATCAGAACCGTCGAGGCGATCATCCACGGCCGCGTGCAGGGCGTCGGCTACCGGTTCTGGACCAAGGGCGAGGCCGAGCGCCTCTGCCTCTCGGGCCACGTCCGCAACCGGCCCGACGGCACCGTGGCGGCGACCTTTTCGGGGGAGGCCCACGCCGTCGCGGCCATGCTCGCCGCTTGCCGGCAGGGGCCTCCAGGGGCACGCGTGACGGAGATCACCGAGGCGGAGGGACCGGTCCCAGCGGCGGGCTTTCAGATCCTGCACGACTGAAACGGCCGCACGGGCCCGACCCTGGACAGGGAGCGGCCATCCGGGCTAGCGCCGGAGCGGTCGCGATCGGCCCGGCATCAGGCGCACCCGATGATCACGGCGGACTTCTCCTACCTCGATTTCGCGGCCCTGTGCTTCTTCGTGGCGGCCTGGGCCGGCTACGGCATGGCGGTCTCGCGGATGCGGGGCCGGCGCACGAGCCTGAGCCAGATCATGAACCGCCAGCGCGAGATCTGGGCGGAGCAGCTCATCCACCGCGACAACCGGGTGGTGGACACCACCATCAACGCCTCCCTCCAGAACGGTACCGCGTTCTTCGCTTCGACCTCCCTCATCGCGCTCGGCGGCGTCCTGACCCTGTCGCGCTCGGGCGACGACGTACTGACCCTGTTCGGGGCGCTGCCCTTCGGCGCCGTCGCCACCCGGACGACCTGGGAGATCAAGGTCGCGGGGCTGGCGGTGGTGTTCATTTACGCCTTCTTCAAATTCTCCTGGGCCTACCGGCTGTTCAATTACGGGGCGATCCTGCTCGGCGCGGTGCCGCCCAAGGGCTCCAGCGCCAGCATGGCCGAGATGGAACTCGCCGCGCGGCGTGCCTCCGCGATGAACATCGCGGCCGGGTCCCATTTCGCGCGCGGGCAGCGGGCGTTCTTCTTCGCGCTCGCCTATCTCGGATGGTTCGTGAGCCCGGTTCTGCTGTTTCTCACCACGACGGCGGTGGTCTGCGTGATGTGGCGACGTCAGTTCAGTTCGAAAATTCGCGCCGCCCTCCTGGCGCAGGACGACGGGACAGGGCAGGGGTTGGACCCATGACCAATCCGAAGAAACCACCCCGCAAGACCGCCATCGCCCGGATCGCCGCCGCAAAAGCCCTCAAGGGCAAGAAGGCCGCTGCCAAGAAGGCGAGCGAGGCACCTGGCACCAAGGCGCCGCCGGCCCCGAAGGCGGCAGCCCCACCACCCCCCGCGCCATCGGTCCGCAAGGGCCCCAGCGAGGAACTCATCGCCGAGACCATCCTGCGCCTCCTGGCCGAGCGCGGTCCCGGCAAGACCGTCTGCCCCTCGGAGGTTGCCCGCGACATCGGCGGCGCCCAGCCCGAAGTGTGGAGCCCGATGATGCAGCCGGTGCGCCGCATCGCCGTGCGGATGACCAAGGCCGGTCAGATCGCGATCATGCGCAAGGGCAAGCCCGTGGAGGATGTCGACGATTTCCGCGGCATCTACCGGCTGGCGCTGCCAGCGGCCGACGTCGATTCGGCCGGAACCGACGAAGCCTGAGGCGCCGGCATCCAGGCGTCGGTGTAGCCGGSGAGCCGATAGACCACGAGGCCGATCCACTCCTTGACCACGACATCGAGGAGGGCGAGCCCGTCGGAGGCGAAGCTGTTGAAGCGCACCGCGTCGCGCGGCCCAGCGGTGCGGTAGTCGACGGGATAGGCGGCCACGGTGAAGCCCGCCGCGCGGAAACACCCGACGGCGCGCGGCATGTGCCAGGCCGAGGTGACGAGGAGCCAGCGCTCGCCGGGCTTCGGCTTGACGAGATCGGCGGTGAAGGCGGCGTTCTCGCGGGTGTTGCGCGAGCGGTTCTCCAGGATGAGACGGGTGCGCGGCAGGCCGAGGCCGTCGGCGGTGCGGCCGACGATTTCGGCTTCCGACACCTCGCCCGGCCGCAGCGCGGCGCTTCCGCCCGTGAAGGCGAGACGCGCGTCGGGATACCGCCGGGACAGATCGATGAGGGCGAGCTGGCGTTCCCCGGCGTCGTTGACGACGAACTGGTCGCGCGCCGCCGACAGGCGCGTCTCGACGCCGCCGCCGAGGACCACGATGCCGGTGACCGGGGTTCCGTCGTCGACGAAAGCCGGGAACCGATCCTCCAAAGGCAAGGCGACCCAGAGGGCGAGGGGCGAGAAACCGGCGACGAGAAGCCCGAGGCCCGCCGCCCCGGCGAGCACACGTCCGAAGCGACGCCAGCGCCCGACGGTCATGAGGAGCATCCCGGCGACCACGGCGAGAATCAGCGCGTTGGACGGCGTGATGACGAAAAAGATCAGCTTCGAGAGCGGAAAGAACATGGCGCGAGGGCGGCCTTCAGGGGAGGGAACGCGAGACCCGGACCGGCCTCATGCCTCAGGGATCGGCGGGTAGGCATGGACACGACCCTGCGGATCCTCGACCCGCCAGCCGGCCGCCGTGGCGCGGAGGTAGTCCGGCCCCACCGGCACCTTGCCGTGGCCGCCGGGGATGTCGAGGACATAAAGCGGCTGGGCGAGGCCCGACAGCCGGCCGCGCAGATGCCCCATGAGGGCGCGCCCCGCATCGAGATCGGTGCGCAGGTGGCCGGTGCCGGGCGCGAGATCGCCGTGGTGGAGGTAATACGGCTTGATCCGATGCTCCACGAAAGTCCGCATCAGCCGGCCCAGGGTGGCGGGGTCGTCGTTGACGCCGGCGAGCAGCACGGTCTGGCTCACCATGGGAATGCCGGCATCGACGAGGCGGGCGATGGCCGCCGCCGCCGCGGGGGTGAATTCGCGCGGGTGGTTGGCGTGGAGCGCCACGAACACCGCGCCGCCGAACTGCTTCAGGGCCGCGACGAGGCCGTCGGTCACGGTCGCGGGCTCGACCACGGGGACGCGGGTGTGGAAGCGCAGCACCCGTACGTGCGGGATTTCCCGCAGCGCCGAGGCGATCCGGGCCAGCCGCCGGGGCGAAAGGGCGAAGGGGTCGCCGCCCGTGACCACCACTTCCCAGATCTCCGCCCGGCCGGCGATATAGGCGAAGACTGCATCGAGTTCGGCGTCGCTCAGGGTGCCGAGCCCGTCGGGGCCGACCCGCTCGCGGCGGAAGCAGAATCGGCAATAGACGGGGCAGACATGGAGCGGCTTCAGCAGCACCCGGTCGGGATAGCGGTGGACGAGGCCGGCGAGCGGGCTGTGGGCGTCGTCGCCGATGGGGTCGGCATCCTCCTCCGGGCGCGTCGCGAGTTCCTCCGCCCGCGGCACGAACTGGCGGGCGATGGGATCGTGGGGGTCGGCCGGATCGATGAGGTCGGCGAGGTCCGGCGTCACCGACACGGCGTAGCGGGCGGCCACGGCCTCCAGGGCGGGGAGGGCCGCGGCGTCCACCAGCCCGGCCCGCGCGAGGTCGGCGGGGCTCTTCAGGGGGCGGTTCACCGGCGCCCCCCGGTGACGGGCGTCCACAGCACATCCTCGATATGAGGCGCGCCGACGGCGAGCATCACCAGCCGGTCGAGGCCGAGCGCGATGCCGCTGGCCTCGGGCATGAGGGCGAGGGCGGCGAGGAACGCCTCGTCGATGGGGTAGCGCTCGCCGTAGACTCGCTCCTTCTCGTCCATCTCCAGGGTGAAGCGGCGGCGCTGCTCGGCCGGATCGGTGAGTTCGCCGAACGCGTTGGCGAGTTCGACGCCGCAGGCGTAGAGTTCGAATCGCTCGGCCACGCGCGGGTCGCGGGAGCTCGGCCGGGCCAGCGCCGCCTCGGACACCGGGTACTCGCACAGGATCGTCGGGCGCCCGATGCCGAGACCGGGCTCGATGCGGGCGACGAGAACGCGGCTGAAGAGGTCCGCCCAGGTGTCGTCCTCCGCCACCCGCAGGCCCGTTGCCAGAACGGCCGCCGCGAAGGCATCCCGATCCGTCGTTCCGTCCGGCGCGACGGTGGCCAGGAGATCGATGCCGACCTCCGAAAAGGCCTCGGCCAGGGTCACGCGCCGGAAGGTCGCGAACGGGTCGGCCTCGCGGCCCCGATAGGCGAGGCGCCGGGTGCCCGCTGCCTCGGCCGCCAGAGCCAGCACCTCGGCGCAATCGCGCATGAGTTCGGTGTAGTCCTCGCCCGCCCGATACCATTCGAGCATCGTGAACTCGGGGTGGTGCAGGGGGCCGCGCTCGCGGTTGCGGAACACCCGCGCGAAACTCACGATCCGACGTTCGCCCGCCGCCAGCAGGGTCTTGCAGGCGAATTCCGGGGAGGTGTGCAGATAGAGCGGATGGGGCACGCCATCGGGACCGAGGATCTCCGTCGCGAAAGCGGAGAGGTGTGCCTCGTTACCGGGCGACACCTGAAGGCTGGCGGCCTCGACCTCGATGAAATCGGCCGCCGCGAAATGGCCCCGCAGGGCGGCGGCGATGCGGTTGCGCGCCATCAGGGCCGGACGCCGGTCGGCGTGGCGGTCCGGATGCCACCAGGGGGAGGGAGCGGTCATCGCCGGGGCCATATCACGGGCGGCCGGGCGTCTCCACGTCTCAAGGCCTTCCTTCCTCCACCTGGTCCTGCGGCTGGCAACGAGGGCACGGATAGGGTAGTGGCGGAACGACGATGTCGCTCCCGCGGACCCGAACCGCGCCGGGGCGACCGACCCGTTTCTCGAGACACGAACAGGACCTGACCCCGTGAAGGTGATCGCTTCCACGCTCCGCAAGGGCAACGTCGTCGACAAGGATGGCAAGCTCTACGTCATCCTGACGATCGAGAACATCCACCCGGGCAAGGGCACCCCGGTGACGCAGCTCGACATGCGCCGCATCACCGATGGGGTGAAGGTGTCCGAGCGCTACCGCACCACCGAGTCGGTGGAGCGCGCCTTCGTCGAGGACCGGGAGCACACCTTCCTGTACGAGGACGGCGAGGGCTTCCACTTCATGAACCCCGAGACCTACGATCAGGTGGCGATCCAGAAGGACGTGATCGGCGATGCCGCACCCTACCTTCAGGAGGGCATGAAGGTGATGGTCTCGATCCACAACGACGTGGCGCTCACCGTCGAGCTGCCCCAGCGCGTCACCCTCGAGATTACCGAGACCGAGCCCGCCATGAAGGGCCAGACGGCGTCGTCGTCCTACAAGCCGGCCATCCTGTCGAACGGCGTGCGCACCGCCGTGCCGCCGCACATCGCCGTCGGCACCCGCGTCGTCATCATGACGGAAGACGGGTCCTACGTGGAGCGCGCCAAGGATTGAGGCGTCATGGCGCCGGGGCCGTGCCCTCGGCGGCTTCGTAGCAGCCCTGCGACAGGGCCTGCGCCCTCGCACGCTCGGCGACCGTGAAGGTCCGCTGCGCCTGCGCCCATAATCCGTCGCGGCGGAACGCGCCGACGAGGCAGCGCGCCGCGACCCGACAGGCCGCGGCCTCGCCCCCGGTCGCGACGCAGTTGCGGGCATAGACCGTCCGAAACTCCGCCTCACCGGCGCGCGGATGCGGCCCGGTGAGGGCGGCGATGCCGGAGAACAGGGCCAGCAGCACGGGCTGGTGGACGAGGTAGACGGCGAGGCTGTGTCGCCCCGCCCAGGCGGTCGCCCGCCCGGGCCCCCGCACGGCCCGCCAGCGGCCGAGGCGGGTCTTCGCCAGGCGCGGTCCGCCGAGGCGCTCGGCGACGATCCCCACGAGGACCAATCCGAACCACGGGAACAGCGGCACGTAGTCGTTGGTCTGCGGCAACGTCTTGCCGAGGCCGAGGAAGAACAGGACCGGGCTGTCGAGGGCGCTCCCGTCCGCCAAGCCCCACCCCGCAACACCGGGAGCCGCGATCACCAGGGCGGCGCAGACAGCCGTGACCACGGCCGGGGCGAACAGGAACGGCAGGGCGAGCACGCTGGCGACCGCGATGCAGTGCAGGATGCCGAAGAACACGTAGCTCCCGGGAAACAGCAGATAGGTGGCGACCGTGACGGCCAGCGCCGCCCCGCCGATGCGGGCGAATCGTGTCAGCACCGCCCGTCGCCGGATGCCGGTGCCATGGGCGAGCACGAGGCCCGCCCCGACGAGGATCAGGAAGCTGCCGGCGATGAGGTGGGCGGCGATCCGGCCGGGCGGCGTGAGCGCGTAATTCTCCGGGGTCAGCCGGAGGTACCCGAGATCCCAAGTGGCGTGGTAGGCCGCCATCGCCGCGAGCGCCAAGCCCCGGGCGACGTCGAGGGCGTCGATCCGCATCCGCGGGGGCGGAACGGGAGCCGCGTCGGAATCGGAAGGGGAGGGAGCCATGCCGCTCGCCGTACCATCGAACCGGCGCCCCCGCGATCCCCTGTGGCACCGGCACCCGCGTCCCGAACAATGCAACATGGATCAACCCGGCGGGTGATCAATTAGGCTTCCGGAAGGTGACGACTTCGTTAATCTCCCTTCCGGATCGCGTGGCGTGATTCGGGTGTGGGTTGCTGAATGTCGGACGATTTCGGGGCGGGCTCCTACGGGGGGCATTCGGCTGACACGCACGCGGATGCCCGCTCCGGCGAAGGCCTGGGTGGCGAGGTCCAGCGCCCCCTCGACCTCATCGAGGTCGCCGGCCGCATCAAGTGGTTCGACGTCGCCAAGGGCTTCGGCTTCATTGTTCCCGACGACGGGACGGCCGACGTGCTGCTGCACATCACCTGCCTGCGCCGCGACGGCCATCAATCCGCCAGCGAGGGCGCGCGCGTCGTCGTCGAGGCCACGGAGCGGCCGCGCGGCTGGCAGGCGTTCCGGGTGATCTCCCTCGATCAATCCACCGCCCTGCACCCGTCCGAACTGCCGATGCCGCGTACCCATGTGAGCGTCACGCCGACGAGCGGACTCGAGACGGCCGTGGTGAAGTGGTTCAACCGCCTGCGCGGCTTCGGCTTCCTCAGCCGAGGGGACGGCACGCCCGACATCTTCGTGCACATGGAGACGCTTCGTCGCTACGGCATCGCCGAACTCAAGCCCGGCGAGACCGTTCTCGTCCGCTACGGCGACGGCTCTAAGGGCAAGATGGCGGCGGAAGTCCGCTTTCCCGACGGTGTGCTGCCCGCCTCGCACTGACACCGCCCGCCACCGACGAACCTTCGATCGACGATCGTCCCACCGAAGATTTTGCCACCGACGAATGAGTACCGCGTTGTCGAATATGCCCGCCTTCCTGCGTGCGCTCTGCGCCGTTCTGTTCCTCGGCTCGGGCCTTCAGGCCGTACCCGCGCAGGACGCGGCCTCCGGTCCGACCGAACCCCTCACCATCGCATCCCGGAACGGGCGCCACGCCTTCGCCGTGGAGGTGATGCGCACGGATGCCGACCGTTCGCGCGGACTGATGTATCGCCGCACCATGGCGCCGGACCACGGCATGCTGTTCGATTTCCAGGCCGTCGCCCCCGTGGCCATGTGGATGAAGAACACCTACCTGCCCCTCGATATGGTTTTCATCCGCCAGGATGGATCCGTTGCCCGCGTCGCGCAGAACACCGAACCGCTCTCGACCAAGGTCATTCCCTCCGGCGAGCCGGTCCTGTCCGTGCTCGAGCTCAATGCCGGCACCACCGCGCGGCTCGGCATCCACGCCGGTGACCGTGTCGAGCATCCCCTGTTCCGTAAACCCTGACGCCTCAATCGAACACAACAAGAACATCGCTTGACGCTTGATTCGATTCGAGCCAATGTTCCCTCATTGTTCTAAACGACGCGCCCATCACCGACCGGGTGATTCGCGTGGCGCCGATGGGGGACATCATGATCAGCCGGCATCTGGACGAGACCCGCGTCACCGCCGAAGCCCCGTTCGAGAACGCCGAATGGAGCGTTTCGCCGGAAGGACTGGAGCATCGCCCCAGCGGTTATTTCATCGCCCGCGATCTGCTCGGCATGCGTCGGGGCGACCTGTGGGAATGGCCGCTTCACCTTTCGGAAAAGAGCTGGTGCCGAGCCCTTCCGTTCCGTGAAGCGTTCCTCGCGGCGCTCAGCGCCTTCGAGATCCCCCGGGACGCGGGTCTCAGTGCCTCCTTTGCGACCGGCTTCGGTCTGAAGGCCGGCCAGGGTCCCGCGAAAACAGCCGACGATTTCGTGGCCCTCGGCGATGTGCTCCGCCCCAAGGGCCGCAAGCAGGTGGATACGCGCAACAAGCAGGCGGATGCGCGCAAGCGGAGCGTTTCGCCCGAGATCCGCGGCGGGCACCGACGGAACGGTACGCCGGTGCCGTATCGCGCGGTCGAAGCCTCCCCCCAACGCGCCGCTTACTGAAGCACGTTGCTCTCCGGTCACTTGGCCCTAGATGCGGGTCGAGGACTGGAGAACAGCATGAAACAGGATCGCGCAGGCGGAACCGGCATTGCGGGCGGCCTCGAAGGCATGCTGACGCCGCCTTTCTCCCGGCGTGGCTTCGTGATGACGAGCCTGATCTCCGGGCTCACCCTCGCGACCACCGCCGTCGAGGCGCAGGTGATCCATACGGACGCAAGCGGTCTCGTGGCGGGCGAGGTCCAGATCCCCGCAGGCGACGGCCCGATGCCGGGCTATCGCGCCATGCCGGAAGGACAGGGACCGTTTCCGGTCATCCTCGTCATCGAGGAGATCTTCGGCGTCCACGATTACATCAAGGATATCTGCCGGCGCCTGGCAAAGGCCGGCTACTGTGCGGTGGCGCCCGAATTGTACGCGCGTCAGGGCGATCTCTCGACCATGACGGACGTCAAGGTGATCGTTCGGGACGTGATCTCGAAGACGCCCGACGCACAATGGATCGCCGATCTCGATGCCTCCACCGCCTGGGCCGTCGCGGCGTCGAACGGCGACGCGTCACGACTCGCGACGATGGGCTGGTGTCGGGGTGGGCGCGGTGTCTGGCTCTACGCCGCCCATCGCCGCGACCTGAAGGCCGGTGTGGCCTGGTACGGCGCGCTCGGCGGTGAGCGTACGGCCCTGCAACCCCGCACGGCGGACGATGTCGCGGGAGAGATCAACGCGCCGATCCTCGCCCTCTACGGCGGCGCGGATACGGGGATTCCCGTCGCCTCCGCCGAGGCAGCGCGCGATAAGGCCCGGGCGGCGGGCAAATCCGTCGATCTCGTGGTCTACCCGGACGCCCCGCACGGCTTTCACGCCGATTACCGGCCAAGCTATCGCCGCGAGCCTGCGGAGGATGGATGGACGCGCGCTCTGGCGTTTTTCAAGGCGAGAGGCGTGTGACGACTGCAGAGGCTGTGCGACGTGATTGACGGGAAGTGCGGCACAGTTGCTGCATCGACCAAAAAAGCGCCCTGTTCGACGCCCGCAGGAACGACACATTCACCGGGTAGTTCACAGTTCTGGCAATACGAGGATCGGCCCGCCATCCTGGCTTGAAGAGCGTTCCGGACCCATGAGTGCTGCACCTCCGTCGGACGTACGCCCCGTCATCCTCGTCGTCGAGGACGAACCCGACGAGCGCTACCTCGCGGCCGAGATGCTGGAAGAGACCGGTTTCCGGGTGATCGAAGCCGAGACCGCCGAGCGCGCCCTGGCGATTCTCCAGGATCGCGGCAACGAAGTCAGCGTGGTGTTCTCGGATGTGCGGACTCCGGGTCCCATCGGGGGGTTCGAGTTGGCTCGTATCATCGGGGTCACCTGGCCCCGGGTGCGCGTGCTTCTCACGTCGGGCGACGCCGGCGACCAGCCGAGCGATCTGCGGATGTCCGCGACCTTCATTCCGAAACCATGGCGCGCCGAAGACATTCTGGCTTGGGTGCAGGAAGCGGCCGGTCGGTCCGCAGAGACGCAGACCGGCCCCGACGTCATCGGACTCGGCTGGCCCGAAACCAGGATCATCGTCGGTAAAGTGGAAACTTGAGGACACACGGATCGTCCGGGTCGGTGGCGTGAGGACAGATCCCCACTCGTGCATCGGATTCGAGGCGAGGCATCGCGGTTCACCGCCGGACGTGACGATCTTCGGGTCTAGACTTGCCTGTCGAGATTTGCCCGGTTCGGCTCGACGAGTTCGGATACCCCACCGAGTGCGGCGGGAATGCCGCACTCGGTGGGAGGTTTTGCCCCAGCGTCGCACGCATCCCGCGATCTGCTATGTCTCGACCAGCGGTCCGCTGCCGTTCCGAATTCGCCCGTCGAGCACGCCATGCGCCTGAATGTCCGCCCCGGCCTCATCGCCGCCTGCCTGTTCAGCCTTGCTGCCCTATCCAATCCCGCGTCGGCCGCTGCTCCGCCGGTGCAGCCGATGGAGGGGCCGGGCAGCGTCGGTGATCGCACGGCCACCATCGTCAAGCGGGCCCTCGGCCGGGCCAGCGCCGCGACGTTCGTCTTCCACAAGGCCGGGGCCGCGCCTGCCGAAGGGCGGCCCGTGGCCATCTTCCTCCACGCCTGGGGCGCACCGAACCCGCAGGCCTACGGCTCTTGGATCGATCACCTCGCTCGCGCCGGCTACCTCGTGGTGTTCCCACGCTTCCAGGAGATCAATCGGACGCGACCGGCCGACGCTTCCGCCAATGCGGCCCGCCTGATCAAGTCTGCGCTGTCGGACCTCGCCGGCGATGCCGACGCCAAGCCGGACGAGAAGCGCATCGCCCTCATCGGCCATCTCGCCGGGGCACCCATCGCCGCCAACATCGCAGCCGACGCGGCCGGTCAGGGCCTCCCCACCCCGCGTCTCGTCTTCGCGATCATGCCGGGTGGCATCGCCAGCGACGCCAAGGCACGCGGCATCGTCCTGCATGATCTCTCGAAGATCGCGCCCGAAACCCTCGTGGTCACCGTGATCGGCGATCGCGATGCCCGCGCGGCGGATCTCGCGGCGCGTCGCCTCCTGCGGGAGGCGAGCGCCGTGACACCCGAGCGCAAGCTGTTCCTGCGCGCCCTGTCGGACGATCACGGATTCCCCGCCCTCACCGCGACCCTGGCCTCCCCGGCGGGTGCGGACGCCGCCTATGACGGCGGCGCCCTGAAGCTGCCCCCCGATCCGCCGCGCGACCCGAAGCAGCCGGGCCCTCCGTTCAAGTGGACGCCGGACATGGCCCTCACGGGCGAGCAGACCACCCTGGTCGCGCAGATCAACAACGCCCGGACGGACAGCCTGGACTATCTCGCGTACTGGAAGACCTTCGATCTTGCGGCCGCGGCGGCCTTCAACGGTGCCGATGCACAAACCTTGAAGAGCAACCCGCGGTTCAGCGACATGGAGCGTTGGGCCGACGGCTGGCCGGTCAAGCGTCTCGTCATGGAAACGCCGCGGCTGACACCACATCCGGCCCCCGTCGCCGCTCCGGCGGCAGCGGCGCGCGCCAAGCCGACCCCCCGCCGGCCCTGATTCCCGCACGATCTCGCACCGGTGGCCTCGATGAAGCTCTTCCATTCACATTTCTCGCCGTTCGTGCGGAAGGTGATGGTCGTCGCCCATGAACTCAGCCTCGCCGAGCGCATCGAACTCCTACCCAGTGCCGCCCACCCGACGAAGCGGGACACCAATATCCTGGCGCTGCATCCCCTGGCCCAGGTCCCGACCCTGATCGCCGACGATGGACACGCCATCGCCGACAGCCGCGTGATCTGCGAGTACCTCGATGCGCTGGGCGGCGGCATGTTCCCCGCGCCCGGCCCGGCACGGTGGCTGGCCCTCAACGACCAGTCCACGGCGGACGGCCTCCTCGATGCCGCGCTGCTCATCCGCTACGAACTGACCGTACGAGAGGAGGGCGAACGTTCGAGCGCGTGGATCGCCGGACAGACGGCCAAGATCGAGAGCGCGCTGGATACGTTCGAGGCCGGCGTCGCGGCCCTGGCCGACCGCATCGATATCGGCACCATCGCGGTCGCCTGCGCGCTGGGCTACCTCGATCTGCGCTTCCCGGATCTGGCTTGGCGCCGGCGCAGTCCGGCCCTCGCCGCCTGGTTCGAAGGCTTCGACGCGCGCGCGTCCATGCAGGCGACACGACCGCCGGTGGCCTGACCCCCGGCGTCGGCACGGGGGATCCTGGCGCAAGCCTTGCGACGCAGCATCCGGGTCCACCGGACGAATCGCCATGCCCGATTTCCTCGCCACCCTCCTGGCAGCCTTGGTGTTCTGCCTCGGCCTGATCGCGCTCAACGCCGTGACGCGGCTGGCCCTGCAGTGGCAGGTGGCGCCGACGGACCTCGCCGAGAACGGCATGCTGCAGTACGGGCTCGCCGCGGCCGCCGCCGTGACGGTCTGGTCGCGGACCGTCCGACCCCGGATCGCCTGACCCGTCCGATCGGGCGCACCCGAGCCGGTCGCCCGATCGCCGGTCGCTCGGGCGCGAGTTGGACGCGCGACGCGGTCGCACGTCCAACTCGAGTCGTCGATCCTAGAAGTAGGACTTCAAGGTCCCGCGGCGGCGCACGTCGAGGGTGGCGCAGTGGAACGAGCCGCCGAACGGGCCGTAGGACAGGAACGGCGCCGGGATCGGATCGAATCCCCAATCCTTGAGCGCCTTGATCAGCGTCGGCTGGCTCTGGTCGACGACGATCTTCTTCTCGTCGATGGCGAGCACGTTGATCGAGGTCCAGGGCGAGCACATGGAGATCTTGCTCATGAAGCCCTCGACGGGATCGGGGCGCGGCGCGATCAGGATGTCCCACGTCTTGAGCACGGCCGGCAGCTTCTCGACGTCGATGTAGTCCGGGTTCACCAGCACCTTGCCGGGTGCGAGCGGCATGAACGAGGAGTCGATGTGCATCGGCTGCGGGCAGCGGCTCTCGATCTCGTGGATGCGGAAACCCGGACCGAGGTGGCGGCGCAGCCACTCGATACCCATGAGGTTGGTGACGTTGGAGCGGGTCACGAACAGGTCGCGGCCGCAGCGGACGAAGTCGGCGGCGTCGAACACCGGCTCGAACTCGTTCACGGTGAACTGCATCGGCTCGCCGGCCTTCAGGTTCGGCACCCGATAATCGTAGTTGTACAGTTCGTCGGTCAATTGCGGGCGGGGAGCCGAGGTCCAGCGCGCCCCATTGCGAAAATATTCCTTGAAGAGCGCGCGGTAGGCATCGCCCTCGAAGTAGCGCGAGCGCCAGCACATCGGGCTCTCGATGATCTCGTCGCCGATCACGAGGTACGGGTCGCGCGGACACGCGACGCAGAAGCCGCGCGAGGACCAGCGCGGCGCGCGGAACTTCTTCGAGAAGTCGATGCTGTCGGGGCGGCGGATCTTCACGCCCTCGCCGGCGAGGATCGAGATGAAGTTGTCGAGCTCCTGCTGGGCGAGCTTCTTCATGAACTTCGGATAGCGGAAGCCGGACGCGAAGCGGTAGAACGGCTGGGCGGCCCGCGGCAGGTTGAAGATCACCGTCAGGTGGTGTGTCGGAATGGTCGCACCGTCGAGGCTTCCGACGATGACCTCCTCCAGGGGGTCCCACTCGTTCCAGGCCATCACCGGCGAGGACGGCTTCGGCGTTCCCGGCATGCCGAGACCGGCGGTGGCATAGCGGTCGCCACGACCGTCCTGATCGACGGCCTCGCCCGTCGTGATGTGTGATTCGCGGTCCATGATCCGTACCCCTGTCGCGCGTCCTGCGGGTGATTTTCGGGGCTTCGCCCCCCTGCCGCTTTGGTCCGCACTGTGTCTATCGGGTGATAGACAACGGTTCCCAAAGCTGCAACTTCCGATGACGTTCATCGCTTCCGGCGGTCTTCTGACCCGGAAACACGGCGGGATTTCAGCAGAGATCGGCCGAACCGACGTCCGAAAGGGGACCATGAAGCGTTTGACGACCTTGGCCCTGATCGTTGGTCTCTGCACCGTCGTCGGTCTGTTCCTGTCCTCGGGCCTCGAAGACGTTGCGGCCGCCGTGGTCAGCGCCGGATGGGGCGCCCTCGTCGTCGTGCTCGCGCGCGCCGTGGCCGTCGCCTGGGCGGGCTTCGGCTGGTTCGTGATCTTCCCGCGCTTCGAACGCCCGTCCCTGCGCGACAGCGTTGTCCTTCGCTTCGTGCGCGAGGGCATCAACACCCTGCTGCCCGTGGCGCAGGTCGGGGGCGACTTCGTCGCCGCCCGGCTCCTGACCAAGCGTGGCGTCTCGGGGGGCGTCGCCGGGGCCAGCATGTTCGTCGATCTGATGACTCAGGCGGTCACGCAGTTCCTGTTCACCGTGGCCGGCGTCGCCCTGCTCGCCTGGCTCGCCGGAGACGGGCCCATCGTCCGCACCGTGGCCGGCGGCCTCGCCGTCGCCGCACCGGCGCTCGCCGCGTTCTATCTCATCCAGCGCCGCAGCGGTCACAAGGTGATCCAGGGGCTGGTCAGCCGCTTCGCCGGCTCGCGCGAGTGGCGCGCGCTCGGCGCCATCGACGTGCTCTACGATGCCCTGAAGCGTCTCTACGGAAATCACGGCCGGGTCGCGGGCGGCATCGGCATCCACCTCGTCGGCTGGCTCATCGGCACCATCGAGGTCTACGTCTGCCTGCATTTCATGGGCTATCCCGTGAGCTTCTTCGAAGCGGTGGTGATCGAGAGCCTGGCGCAGGCGGTGCGCGGCGCGGCTTTCGCCGTACCCGGGGCGCTGGGTGCTCAGGAGGGCGGCCTCATCGCCCTCTGCGCCATCTTCGGCATCCCGGCCGAGGCGGCACTGGCCCTCTCCCTCGTCAAGCGCCTCGCCGACCTCCTCGTCGGAGTTCCTGGCCTCCTCGCGTGGCATGCCCTCGAGGGCAAGGCCGGACCGGCTCCGGAGAGCGGCGAAGCGTTGCCGGCCCGTCACGCTCCGCCCCAGACCGCTCCCATGGGCGTTCCCTACGGCAACGATCGCGGCACCACGCTTCTGCGCCCCGTAGACGGCGAACTGGGGGAGCTGAAGAAGTGCGCATGATCCCCGTTCTCCGCGCCAGCCTCGTCGCCGCCCTGCTGTCGCTCGGCGCGCCCGCACAGGCGGCCGACGACTTGGCGGTGGGTGCCGTCCGCACCCTCTACGGCAGCTTCGAGAGCGCCCTCAAGGACGGCCCCGGCGACGTCCGCACCCGGGCCGCCGCCATCGGCCCGACGCTCACCGAACGCATGGATTTTCCCGCCATTGTGCGTGTCGCCGTCGGCCCCAAATGGAACGGATTCACCCCCGAGCAGCAGGGTGCCCTGACCGAAGCCTTCGCCCAGTATTTCATCGCCACCTACGCCACCCGACTTCGGCAGGCCGCCGGCGGGACCTTCACGGTGAAGCCCGAGAGCGAGGCGCGCGGCGCGAACCGGCTGGTCCAGAGCGAGGCCGCCAACGCCGATGGTGATTCGTCCCAGGTCGATTACCTCGTCGGACCGGGCAACCGCATCCAGGACGTCTATCTCAACGGCAACGTCAGCGAGGTCGCATCCCTGCGCGGCAGCTTCGCCGACCCCCTCAAGGCGGGCGGTGCCGACGGGCTGCTGAAATTCCTACGCGAACGCACGGCCGGCATGCTCACCGTCAAACCGGCGCCTTAGAGTCCGGCCACAGCCGGTCTCACCACCGACGTCCCGATCTTCGCGCCGCCCCCTCGCGGCACTCTCACGAGCCCCGTGACCGAGCGATGCCCCCATGGAATTGATCTGGCTCTCGCACCTGTTGCTGCTACTCGCGCTCGCGGGCTGCCTCTACGGTCTGACCGCCGCGGCTCTCGCCGGCCGGTTCGCCCGGCGCCCGGCGCCCGTCCTCGTGGGCGCGGCGCCGTCGGTGACGATCCTCAAGCCGCTCTGCGGCATGGAGCCGAACCTCTACGAGAACCTCGAGACCTTCTGCCAGCAGGCCTATGCCGGCCCCGTGCAGGTGGTGTTCGGCGTCCAGAATGCCGCCGACCCAGCCATCCCCGTGGTGCGCCGCCTGGCGCAAGCCTATCCTGCCCTGCGCCTCGACCTCGTCGTCGACGCGCGCCAGCACGGCTCCAACCGTAAGGTCTCGAACCTCATCAACATGTCGGGCGAGATCGCCCATAGCGTAGTGGTGCTGGCCGACAGCGACATGGTGGTGAAGCCGGATTACCTCGCCCGCATCGTCGCCGAGCTGGGCCAGCCCGGCGTCAACGGCGTCACCTGCCTCTATCACGGGGTGCCGGCGCACCGGGGCATCTGGGCCCACCTGTCGGCGCTGGCCATCGACGTGCAGTTCCTGCCCAACGTGGTGATGGGCACCTCCCTCGGGCTCGCGAAGCCCTGCTTCGGCTCCACCATCGCCTTCACGGCGAAGGCGCTCGCCGAGATCGGCGGGTTCGAGACGTTCCGGGACGATCTCGCCGACGATTACGCCATCGGGGAAGCCCTGCGCGCCGGCGGCGGCCTCGTGGCGATCCCGACCTTCACCATCGGCCACACCTGCGTCGACACCGATCTCTCCGGCCTGTGGAGCCACGAGCTCCGCTGGAATCGAACCATCCGCAACGTCGATCCGGCGGGCTACGCCGGCTCCATCGTCACCCACGCCTTCCCGCTCGCCCTCATGGGCGCGCTGATCCCGGGGGCGGGCACCAACGCCCTGGTGGTCGCCGCCCTGGCGCTCGCATGCCGCATCGTCCTGTGCGTGCGCCTCGAGCGGGCCTTCGGGCTCGCGTCGCACCCGTACTGGCTGTTGCCGATCCGCGACATCCTCTCGTTCATGAACTTCGCCTGGAGCTTCGTCTCGGGTGCGGTGACATGGAAGGGCCACGATTATCGGGTGGTTGCGGATGGCACACTGATCCCCGAGCGAAGCCTCGGCCACGATGCTGGTGCATCCTCGCTCTGATCTTCGCTTCTAGCTTCCCGCCCGCCCCCGTTCCTTTCTCGCTGAGGCCTTGAACCCCATGCGCACCCTCTTCCTGCAGGCTCCCACCTTCGACGGCTTCGACGGCGGCGCCGGCTCCCGCTACCAGGCCAAGCGCGAGATCAAGTCGTTCTGGTACCCGACCTGGCTCGCCCAGCCGGCGGCTCTGGTGCCGAACTCGAAGCTCATCGACGCGCCGCCGCACAACATCAAGCTCGCCGAGATCGTGGCTCAGGCCAACGACTTCGACCTCGTGGTGCTCCACACCTCGGTGCCGTCGTTCAAGTCCGACGTGAAGACCGTCGAGGCGCTGAAAGCCGCCAACCCGAAGCTCATCGCCGGCCTCATCGGCGCCAAGGTCGCGGTCGACGCCGCCGGCGCCATGGCCCAGGCCCCGTGCATCGATTTCTGCGCCCGCAACGAGTTCGACTTCACCGTCAAGGAAGTCGCCGACGGCACCCCGATGTCGGAGATCAAGGGCCTGTCCTACAGGGACGCCAACGGTGTCGTGATCCACAACGTCGATCGCGAGATCATGACGGACATGGATCAGCTGCCCTTCGTCACGAGCGTGTACAAGCGCGACCTGCAGATGGAAAAGTACTTCATCGGGTACCTGAAGCACCCCTACATCTCGTTCTATTCCGGCCGTGGCTGCAAGAGCCGCTGCACCTTCTGCCTCTGGCCGCAGACCGTCGGCGGCCACACCTACCGCACCCGCTCGGTCGCGCACGTGATCGAGGAGATCAAGTACTGCCTGAAGGAGTTCCCGCAGACGAAGGAGTTCTTCTTCGACGACGACACCTTCACCGACAATCTTCCTCGTGCTGAAGAAATCGCGCGCGAATTGGGCAAGTTGGGCGTGACCTGGTCGTGCAACGCCAAGGCGAACGTGCCGCGCGAGACCCTGAAGGTCCTCAAGGAGAACGGCCTGCGCCTGCTCCTCGTCGGCTACGAGTCCGGCAACCAGCAGATCCTGAACAACATCAAGAAGGGCATGCGCGTCGAGGTGGCCGAGAAGTTCACCAAGGATTGCCACGACCTCGGCATCGCCATCCACGGCACCTTCATCGTCGGTCTGCCCGGCGAGACCCGCGAGACGATCCAGGAGACCATCGCGTTCGCCAAGCGCATCAACCCGCACACCATCCAGGCGTCCCTGGCCGCCCCCTACCCGGGTACCTTCCTGTACAAGCAGGCGGTGGAGAACGGCTGGCTCGACATCGCCAATGCTGAGCTCGTCGACGAGAACGGCGTGCAGATCGCGCCGCTGCACTACCCCCACCTGTCGCATTCCGAGATCTTCGCGGCGGTGGAGGAGTTCTACCGGAAGTTCTACTTCCGCGCTCCGAAGATCGCCTCCATCGTCTCCGAGATGGTCCGCTCGCCCGACATGATGAAGCGCCGCCTGCGCGAGGGCGTCGAGTTCTACCGCTTCCTCAAGGAGCGTCAGGGCACCGCCAAGGCCGCGTAAGCAGCTCAGGTCATCGACCGATCGCGGCCGGGCCCAAAGCCCGGCCGTTCGCGTTCCGGGGTTCGGGGCCAAGGCCCCGGCGGGTCGAGGGCGGAGCCCCGCTCTTCCTCCTTCCAGGGCTCCGCCCTGGACCCACGAGAGGGCTTGCCCTCTCGACACCCCGTCGTTGGGAGTTTTCGTGAAGCGTCTCGTCGTGACGGCCGACGATTTCGGCTTGAGCCTCGCGGTCAACGAGGCCGTCGAGCAGGCCCATCGCGAGGGCATCCTCACGGCCGCGAGCCTGATGGTCGGCGCGCCCGCCGCTGCCGATGCCGTGGCTCGCGCCCGGCGCCTGCCCACGCTCCGGGTCGGGTTGCACCTGGTGATGGTCGAGGCGTGGCCGACCCTGCCGGCGGCCAGCCTGCCCGATCTCGTCGGCCCGGACGGCCTCATCCGCAGCGATATGGGCCGGCTCGGCCTCGACCTCGCCCTGAAGCCCTCGGCGCGGCGTCAACTCGCGGCCGAGATCACGGCCCAGTTCGAGGCCTACCGGGCGACGGGCCTGCTCCTGGACCACGTCAACGCCCACAAGCACTTCCACGTCCACCCGCTCATCGCCGGCGCGGTGCTGTCCATCGGCCGCCGCTTCGACATGCGGGCGATCCGCGTGCCGCGCGAGCCACGCGCGGTGCTGCGCGCTGCCGAGCCGGGCGCCGACCCGAAGCCCGCCCTCGACAGTGCGCCGTGGGCGGCGCTGCTGGCCGTGCGCGCGCGTCAGGCCGGGCTGCTGATTCCCGACCGGACCCTGGGGCTCGCCTGGTCCGGCTCCATGACGCCGGAGCGCGTCGCCGGTCTCCTGGCCCATCTGCCCGATGGTCTCACGGAACTCTACACCCATCCCGCCACCGGTGGCGGGTTTCCCGGCGAGGCGCCCGGCTACGCCTACGCGGCCGAGCGCGATGCCTTGATCGCGCCGGCTGTACTAGCGGCCTTGGCGGCCTCCGGGGCGATCCGCGGTGGCTTCTCGGATTTCACCTCATAGGTCGCCGCCTCGCGGAAAGCGGGCAGCGAGGGGGTGGTCGCGCAGGGCCTGATCGACGGTCGCCAAGCGGCACGACTCGACATGACACTGTACGAGCAGCATCCGATCGAAGGGGTCGCGCGTCGGCGGAACGGGGTCGATGCAGGCCAGAGCATGCGCCGCACTGACGGGAAGACGTGCGATGCCGAGGGCTTCGTAGAAGAGCAGCAGACTCTCAAGCGGAATGCCGGGATCGAGCTTCCCCAGCCCCGTCTTGATCGCAATCCCCCATAAACTCGCGACACTTGCAAACGCGAAAGACTCGGGTTGTCTCAGGCATTCCGCAAAGGGGTAGCTGACCTCATGCAACCGTCCGAGGGAGATGGCGAGTAGGATGTGACTGTCGAGGATCAGTCTCACGGCAGCGGAAGCGGTCGAAGCAGGAAGTCTTCCGGCAAAGGGTCGTCGAAATCGTCCGGGATGAAACCGACAGTGCGACGAATTCCGTGCTCGCGCAGGAATGCCTCGCCCGCGGCGAGGTCGATTCCCCCGGTTCGCTTCTTATGCGGTACGAGATCGAAGACCGGCGTGCCGTTCCGCGTGACGACGATCACGTCGCCGCCATCGACGCGCTCGGCTAACTCCGAAGCCCGGTCCTTCACGTCGTCGATTGAGACGATCATGTGGGACAAAGCGCTCCCATGACTGCTCACAACCTGAGAATGCGTACGCCAGTCCTGAAATAGCGTCCACTGTCGGTCTTCGTGGGTCGCGTCCACATACGCAAAACGGGCGCGGATCCGATCCGCGCCCGTTCGTCGTTCCGGGAAGGAAGGCGGGCCTTACTTCGCCGCCACAGCCTCGGCCGGGCGCCGGGCCTTCAGGTCCGGCGGCACGGCGCCGTCGCCTTCGGGACGCTTCGGATCGGGCTGCTTCGGCGGCGGGCCGAGAAAGGCCGGGACCACGAAGAAGGCCGCCACCAAGGTGAAGAACAGCGACAGGGCCAGCAGCTTGCCCATGCTGGCCGTGCCGGGATGGCTCGACAGCACGAGGGAGCCGAACGCCGTGCCGGTGGTCAGCGCAGAGAAGAAGATCGCCCGGGTCAGGCTGGACGCCAGCATGTCGGCGACGCCCGCCCGCCAGGCGATGACATAGTAGATGTGGAAGGCCACACCCACCGCGAGCATCAGCGGCATGGCGATGATGTTGGCGAAGTTCAGCGGCATGCCGACGATATGCAGCGCCATCAAGGTCCACAGGGTCGCGAGCACCAGGGGCCCGAGGGTCATCGCCACATCCCAGGGTTTGCGCAGGGCGACCGACAGGATGATGAAGATGAGCACCAGGGCGGTCAGCGCCGCCTGCACGAAGGCACCCAGGATGGTGTAGCTCGACGAGGTTGTGGCGACCGGCGCGCCCGTGGCGTGGGGAGCCACGGTCTGCACCTCCTTGGCGAAGCGGCGCAGGACGACGTTGTCGTTGGCGTCTCCACTCGGGTGGACCTCGATGCGCGAACGCCCATCCGCCGTGACCCACTCCGCCTTCAGCTTCGGCGGCAGGTTGGCGAGGGTGATCTTCTGGGGGTTCAGCAGACCGCCCAGACGCGTCAGCAGGGTCTTGAGGTCCGTGGTCAGAGCGACGCTGGCGGCTTCGCGCTTGGCGACGGGCGCCGCCGCCAGGGCATCGAGGGTGGTTGCGAGGGCACCGGCGGTCTTGGCGGCCGTGAGCGTCCGCAGGGCAACGGCCGTGTCCCTGATCGCCTTGACGTTGTCGGCGTCCGTGGGCGGCGGCGGCTTGCGGCCCGGGTTCAGGGCCGGACCGAGAAGCTGGGCCGTATCGGCGATGACGGCGAGCTTCGCGTCCTGGTCGCGGGGCACGAAGGTGTCGATGTCGATGACCTTGGCGACGGACGGCAGCTTGCGCAGCTTCGCGGCGATCTCCGGCACCGCCTCGGGGGAGGGGGCGAGGACGTCGATGAGGTTCGGGCTCGTCTCCGGGTCCTTGATCAGATCGAGATAGGTGGCGATCGATTCCACCTTCGGGCTGCGCAGGTGCATCGGATTGGAATCGAATGGCAGCTTGAACAGCAGGGGAATGCCCGCCACGGTCACGAGGCCGACGCCGATGAGGACGGCCTTGCGGTGCTCAATGATCCAGTGGTCGACCCCCGCCATCCAGGCGGTCTCGACGGCCTTCGCCTCGGTCTTCGGCTTGAACACGGCGATGAGCGCCGGCAGCAGGGTGAGTGAGAACAGGTAGGCGACGATCATGCCGACGCCGGCGATGAGCCCGAGTTCGGACACGCCCCGGAAGGCGGTGGGCAGGAAGGCGAAGAAGCCGGCGATGAGCGAGATGGCGGCCAGCGTCAGGGACCAGCCGACGCCGCGTGCGGCGGCACTCAGGGCCGAGGGCAGGTCGGGCTGCTCGAACCGGTCCGCTCGATAACGGACGGCAAACTGGATGCCGAAATCGATTCCGAGCCCCACGAAGAGGGCGGCGAAGGCGACCGAGATCGGGTTCAACTCGCCCACCATCAGCAGCCCGAGGGCCGCCGTGACGATGAGGCCGGCAAAGGTGGTGATGAGCACCGCGCCCACCAGGGAGGCGGAGCGCAGGGCGAGCCAGACGAACAGCACGATGGCGCCGGTGGTGACGCTGTAGTTGAGGAACGCGTCCTCGGAGAGCGTCGCGAACTCGTCGTCGGCCACGGCCACGGGGCCGGTCAGGCGCATGCGGGCGCCACCGCCGACCTCGTACTCGCCATTGTTGATCTTGAGATCCGCCGCGATCTTGCGGACGACCGCCGTCGCCGTGGCGCCGGGCTGAAGGGCGTTATAGTCCAGCACCGGCTGGATCATCACGAACTTGCGCAGGTCGGTGCTGTGCAGCTTGCCGTTGGACAGGAGCGTCTGCCAGGACAGGCGCGCCGGCTGGCCGGCCAGGACCTGGCGCAAAGTCGCGTCGATCTGGGCCATCGGCCGATCGAGGTCCTCGACCTTGGCGTCGCCGCTCTTGACGCCCTTCGCCCCGAGGCTGAGCACCCGCATGATGCCGCGCAGGGATGGGTCGGCGGCGAGCGGCCCGAGCAGGCCCTGCTGCTGGACGAGCTGCTCCGTGGTCTTGGTCAGTTCCTCCTGCGACATGAGCAGGAAGCCGTTCTTCTCGTAGAACGGCCCGCCGTCCGGGCGGTAGACGGACTCGATGGTATCCTTGCGCTCGGCCAGGGCCTTGGCGAGATTGGCCGCCGCCTCCTCGGCCTCCTCGGGCGATTTCCCGTCGATGACCGCCACGAGGGTTCCGGTCCGCTGCGGGAACGCCTTCTCGTAGGCGATCTCGTCCTGGCGCCAGGGGACGTCCTTGTCGATCAGCCGCTCCACATCGGTGTTGATGCGGAATAGGTGGGCGGCCATGCCGGCGCTCGCGGCGGTGGCGAGGGCGACCAGGGCTATGACCAGCCAGCGGCGCTGGACGGAAAACGCGACGAGCCGTTCGATCACGGGTATCCTGCCTGCTTATGCGATGTGGTCCGGGCGGGGCCGGCGGGGTCTGTGGCCACCGGCCGTGGAGCCGGAACACGCGGATCGCGCCATGTCCGACCGTCGGGTATCACCAATCGGCACGATCCACGAATGCGAACACCCTCCCGGCAGCGGTCGGCCGACGGCTTCGATACGACGAAACCGCGCGCGACGCGCCGATCCTGACGCCTGGCTCAGTAAGGGTCCTGCGTCCAGAATGCAACGCATCCCATGTTTTGCGAAGGTCCGGGCTTTCGGAGGCGGAATCGGCGTCACGGCATGCGTGGCATGCAGGTCGGTAGTCCAGCGCCGTCAGGAAGAAGCGCCGGTCGGTACGACGCCTCGCCTCAGAAAACTCACGATCCGGGGGCTTGTCTTCCACCATCACGGCGGCTGGGGGTTCCGGCTGGCCGTCCCGTCACCAACGCCCACTGCACGCCGATCCCCGGCCCTGTGGCCGGATTATCCCAGGGTCGCGGAAACCCGCACGGTCGAGGTCGGTTGTGCGTCGTTTCGGATTGGTTCCAATCTAGGTCGCTGGAATTCCGATTTTTTTCACGCTAAGCAGCCCGATACATCGGGGCCAGCAACAAGGAGCCACGTCTTGGGTATTCCCCTCCGGTACGTCGCGAAGATTGGCGGCTACATCCTGAAACAGCACCTCACCGGCCGCAAGCGCTACCCGCTCGTGATGATGATGGAGCCGCTGTTCCGCTGCAATCTCGCCTGCGCCGGTTGCGGCAAGATCGATTACCCGGACGAGATCCTGAACAAGCGCCTGCCGGTGGCGGATGCCCTCGAGTCCGTGCGCGAGTGCGGCGCCCCCATGGTGGTCATCGCCGGCGGCGAGCCGCTCCTGCACAAGGACCTGCCGCAGATCGTCGAGGGCATCATCGCCCAGAAGAAGTTCGCGATCGTGTGCACGAACGCGTTGCTCCTCGAGAAGAAGATCAAGGAGTACAAGCCCAGCCCGTACTTCACTTGGTCGATCCATCTCGACGGCGACAAGGAGATGCACGACGGCTCGGTGTGCCAGCGCGGCGTCTACGACAAGGCCGTGGCCGCCATCGCCAAGGCGAAGGAGATGGGCTTCCGCGTCACCATCAACTGCACCTTCTTCAACAACTCGTCCTCGGACAAGATCGCCGACTTCTTCGACAGCGTGACGAAGATGGGCATCGACGGCATCACGGTCTCGCCCGGCTACGCCTACGAGCGTGCGCCCGACCAGCAGCACTTCCTGAACCGCAAGGCGACGAAGGATCTGTTCCGCGGCGTGTTCCGCGCCGGCAAGGAGAAGGGCCGCCAGAAGTGGGCCTTCCAGCAGTCGGGCCTGTTCCTCGACTTCCTGGCCGGCAACCAGACCTACCATTGCACGCCCTGGGGCAATCCGACCCGCACCGTTTTCGGCTGGCAGAAGCCCTGCTACCTGCTCGGCGAGGGTTACACGGCGACCTTCAAGGAACTGATGGAGGAGACCGACTGGGATTCCTACGGCACCGGCAACTACGAAAAGTGCGCCGACTGCATGGTCCATTCGGGCTACGAGGCGTCCTCGGTGGTGGATTCGGTGCGCAAGCCCTGGAAGCCGCTCATCCAAGCGATCCGCGGGATCAAGACCGAGGGCGAGATGGCCCCCGAGATCAATCTCGACAAGCAGCGCCCGGCCGAGTTCGTGTTCTCGCGCAACGTCGCCCAGAAGCTGTCCGAGATCAAAGCCTCCGGCGTCGACACCAAGCGCGAAGCCCGCAACCGCACGGCGGCCTGAGCCGCCTCGGCGCCGGCAGAGTCCGGCGCCGAACGATCCCGAACGAAAAGCCCCGCGACACCTTCGTGTCGCGGGGCTTTTCGTTGTCCGAAATCCGTTCGTCCTACGGTACGCCGAGGCTCGCACCGAGCAGGGGCCGGCACCGCTTCAGGACCGCGAAGGCTCGCCCGGAATCGCGGGCGAGGTGCATGAGGGGGACGATCTGGCGTGGATCGCGCAGGATCGCCATGAGCACCGCGACGATGTCGGGCTCGCCGTTCGGTTTCAGCGCCTGCGCCGCGAAGGCCGGGATCGCCCGTTTGGCCGGATCGCAGATCACGCGGATCGCCGCGAAGGGCAGGCCGTGCCGGGCCGCGAAGGCGGCGGCGACGTGGGATTCCATATCGACGGCGACAGCCCCGGTACGGGCATGGAGGCCGGCCTTGTCGGCAGGAGCGAGGATCGCCGTTTCCACGCCGGCGACGGCCGCCAGGACGGAGCCCAACGCCGCGAGCCGGGCCATCAGCGCATCGGCCACGGCTCTGTCGGCTGGATAGCTTCGGTCACCCGCCACAATCTCGGTGGCGACAACCACATCCCCCGCCGCGAGGTCGGGCGCGAGTCCTCCGGCGATGCCGATGCTGACCACCGCGCGGCATTCCGGCGGCACTCGGACTTCGAGGAGGGCGCGCAGGCGCCGCGGGTCGCCGCCCGCCCCGATGGCGATCACCCCCAGTCCGGCGGCGAGACGCGCTTCCTTGGCGAGGCCGGTGACGGCGAGGACGGGGAGCATCGGATTTCCAGACACCAAGCCGGCCCTCTCCGGAGCGGGTAGGGGCGGGCGCGCCCCTACATTCCGAACGCGACCGTCCGGGTGTTGGACTGCTTCAGATTGCGGAAGCGCGCCATGGCCCAGAGCGGGAAGAACTTCGGGTAGCCGTGGTAGCGCAGGTAGAACACCCGCGGGAAGCCGGTGGCGGTGTAGCGCTCCTCGGACCAGAAGCCGTCGGCCCCTTGCGTCCGGGTCAGGTAGTTGATGCCACGCACCACCGCCGGATCGTCGGCCTCGCCCGCCGCCATGAGGGCGAGCAACGCCCAGGCCGTCTGCGAGGCCGTGGAGTAGCCCGGCTCGAAGGCCGGATCGATCTTGTAGGACGATGCGTCTTCGCCCCAGCCGCCATCCGGGTTCTGGATGCGGATGAGCCAGGCCACGGCCTTGCGGATCTCGGGGCTCGCCGGATCGACGGCGGCGGCATTGAGGGCGCACAGCACCGACCAGGTGCCGTAGATGAAGTTCATGCCCCAGCGACCGTACCACGAACCGTCCTCTTCCTGGTCAGCGAGGAGGTAGGAGACGCCGCGGTCGAGGGCCTTCGAGCTGTCGCGGGTCTCGCCGAGCTGGGCCAGCATCGAGACGACGCGGGCGGTGACGTCGGCGGTGGGCGGGTCGAGCAGGGCGCCGTGATCCGAGAACGGGATGTGGTTGAGGTAATGATGGTTGTTGTCGGCGTCGAACGCCGCCCAGCCACCGTCGCTCGACTGCAGGCCCTCGACCCATTCGCGGGCCCGCGCAATGGCGTTGGCGTAGTCGGGCACGTCGGCGACCAGCCCGTGCTGACGGGTGGCCCGATCCATGGCCATCACCACGACGGCGGTGTCGTCGAGGTCGGGGAAGTGGGGATTGGCGTACTGGAACGCCCAGCCGCCGGGACGCACGTTCGGGCGGCCCGCCGCCCAATCGCCCTTGATGTCGAGGACCTGAAGGGGCTTGAGCCAGTCGAGGCCGCGGCGGGCCTGCCGCTCGGCCTCGGGGCCGCCGGCTTCCAGCAGGGCATGGCCGGCCAGCGCCGTATCCCACACCGGGGACAGGCACGGCTGCACGTAGGCCTCGTGCTCCTTGACCACCACGAGCTTCTCGATGGCCTCGCAGGCGATCATCACCTGCGGGTGGTCGGCGGGATAGCCGAGCACGTCGTACATCAGCACGGTGTTGACCATGGCGGGGAAGATGGCGCCGAGGCCGTCCTCGCCGTTGAGGCGCTCGCTGACCCAGGCCTCGGCCTTGTCGATGGCGCGCTGGCGGCGCTTCTTCGGGAAATGCGCCTGCGTGACTTGCAGCACCCGGTCGATGGCCCCGAAGATGGGCGTCCAGGGCCAGGTCGCGTGCGGGCTGCCGGGCCAGTGACGGACGTGCTCGGGCGGCGTCACGAACAGTTCCGGCACGCCGAGGCCGCGCGGGTTCTTGGCCAAGGGCTTCTTGGCCTGAAGCACCAGCAGGGGCACGATCACGCAGCGCGCCCAGTAGGACACCTTGTCGAGGTGGAACGGGAACCACTTCGGGAGGTGCATGATCTCCACGGGCATCACCGGCACGGCGCGCCACGGCACCTGCCCGAACAGGGCCAGCAGGAAGCGGGTGAAGACGTTGGAATTGGCGGCCCCGCCGCGCGACAGGATCGCCTCGCGCGCACGGCGCATGTGCGGCGCCTCGATGGAATCGCCCGTGAACTTGAGGGCGTAGTAGGCCTTGACGCTCGCGCTCATGTCGAACGGCCCGTCGTGGACCAGGGACCAGCCCCCGTGCTTGCCTTGCGTGCGGCGCAGGTAGTTGCCGATCTTGGCCTCCAGGCCCGGCACGATCTCGGTCGCGCGGAACTGGTGGAACATGATGTATTCGGACGGGATCGTCGCGTCGGCCTCGAGCTCGAAGCACAGGTGCCCGTCGGCATGGGAGAGAGCCGCGAGGGCGTGCGTCGCGCGCGTGATGCCGCGCTCCACATCCTCGATGGAGATCTCCTGCGTCTTGGGGCGCTGCAGCGCCTCGACCTTCTTGAATGCCTCTCGCATCGTCCTCGCCTCACCGGCCTTCAAAGCCGCCGCCATACCTCAGGCCGCGCCGCGCGCGCGTGCCCGTGCACACTCGCCCGCCGGGCGTGCGAGTGCGTGCGCGGCGGTCGTTCCCGACCGGATCGCGCCTTCGATCGTCGATGGCAGACCGGTCGCGGTCCAATCGCCTGCCAGGACGCAATTGCGGTGGGCCGTCTGGGCGCCGGATCGGCGCGCGGCCTCGGCAGGCGTCGCCGCGAAGGTCGCCCGCTTCTCCTTGACGATCTGCCAGCTTGGCAGTTCTGGCGCAAGTCCGCACAAAGTCGAGACTTCGGCCCAGATTTGTCGACCCAAGTCTTCCCGCGGCACGTCGAGGAGGCGATCGGCGCCGCTGATGGTCACGGATAGACGATCCGGATAGGCGAACAGCCACTCCGTCAGTCCATTCACCACGCCGAGCAGTAACGGTGCGTTCGCGGGCGGAACCACAGCGAAATGCGCGTTGACGATGGAGCGGTAGGCCTGCGGCGCGGCCAACCCCGGAATCAGGTCCGCCGCCACCCAGGGTGGCAGGGCGACCACGACCGAATCACCGGCGCCGAGAACGAGGGTCTCGTCGCCGAACACGAGTTCGGTGACCCCGGCCTCGCCGAACGTCAGCGAGCGCAGGCGATGCCCGAACCGCATTTCGGCGCCGTACCGTGCCAGATAGGCCACAGCCGGATCGACGAACGCCGCCGAGAGCCCGGCCACCGCCACGAGGGGACGGCTCGCAGCACCTCCGGCCCCGAGGGTCTCGCGCAGGATCGTGGCGGCGAGGCCGACGTCGCTCTCCTTCGGCTCGGTGTTGAGGGCCGCGATGAGCACCGGGTGCCACAAGCGGTCGTAGAGCAGGCCCTCGCAGGCCATGGCCTCGCCGATGGTTCCGCCCTGGCCCGGCGCCTTGCCGGCGGCAGCCTTCAGGATGCGCAAGGGGGCGAGATAGTCCGATGCCTTGGTGCCCGGCACCCGGCGCGAAGCTGCAAGCACCCACCAGGGGATCCGGCCGGCGTTGGGGCGCAGGGTCCACCGCTCGCCGGTCTTCAGGTCGGCGAAGGGGAACTCGGCTTCGGCCGGCCCCGAGAGGGCATCGGCCGGGGCGCCGATGGTCTTCATGAAGCCCAGCGCCGAGGTGTTGCCCGACAGGAGCAGGTGGTTGCCGTTGTCGATGGTGAGACCGAGGGTCGGGTCGTAGTACGAGCGGCAACGGCCGCCGGCCTGCTTGGCCGCCTCGTGCACGATCACGCGGCGTCCGGCCTCCACCAGGGAGACGGCGGCCGAGAGCCCGGCGAGCCCGGCGCCGACGACGTGGACGGTACCGGCCATCAGACGATCCCGTGACGCAGGGCGACGGCGACGAGGGCGGCCTTGGCCGGCTTCACCCGGGCGCGGGGCTTGGCCCAACCGCGCGCCAGCACGGCGTCGAGGTAGAGCCGGTAGGCCGCCGCCATGAGACGGGGCGCCTTGGTGACCTTGCGCGGGCAGCGGGCAATGATCGCCCAGGTCTCGCGGTAATGCTCCTTCGCCTCCTCCCCGACGGCGGCACAGACTTCGCCGATGCGGGGATGGTCGATGGCCGCCTGCGGCGTCGGATCGGTCAGGCCGATGGCGAAAAGCTTCTCGCGGGGGAGGTAGAGGCGGCCGCGCTCGGCATCTTCGTCGATGTCGCGCAGGATGTTGGTGAGCTGGAGCGCGCGGCCCTCGTGATGGGCGAGCGCGATGCCTTCGGCCTCGGCCACACCGAAGATGCGTACGGAGAGGCGGCCGACGGCACTGGCGACCCGGTCGCAGTAGAGGTCGAGGGTGGCTTCGTCGGGGGCGACGATGTCCTCGAACGCGTCCATGGCCATGCCGTCGATGACAGCGTGAAAATCCGCCCGCAACAGGCCGTAGCGCCGGATCGGAACCACGAGGTCCTGCACCCGGGGCACGGGCCGTCCGGCATAGAGGGCGTCGATGTCGGCGGCCCAACGGTCGAGCTCAGCCCGGCGAATCTCGGCGGGACCGCCGTCATCGGCGACATCGTCCACGGCGCGGCAGAACGCGTAGACGGCATACATCGCCTCGCGCCGTTCCTTCGGCAGGAGCCGCATGGCGGTGTAGAACGACGAGGATTTCGCCGGCAGGGCCTCGACGGGCGACGTCTCGGGCAGGGGCGTGGCGGTGGCGCTCATGCGCGTGCCCCCAGCGCATGGCGACGCAGGGTCCGACCGCGCAGGGGGCGCCGCGCCAGGGTCGCGGCGATGCCGCCGAGCGCCGTCAGGGCGAACGCCGCCTTGCCGTGATGGACCTTCTCGGACAGGGGATCACGCTCCATCAGGCCCCGGCACAGCACGACCGCGAGGCGGTGGATCGCCGCGATCTCGAGGCTGAGGCGCAGGTCCGCGATGAGGTCGGGCAGCACGGCGCCCTCGTCCAGGAGCCCCATGGTGCGTGTCGCCAATTCACGGATGACGGCGCGCAGCGCCGGCGAGGCCTTGGCGGCGCCCAGTGCCTCGACGGTCACGCCATGCTTCTCCAGGGTTTCGCGCGGGAGGTAGACCCGGTCGTTGCGGGTGTAGTCCTTCCCGCAATCCTGGAGGTGGTTGATGATCTGCAGCGCGGCGCAGATGGCGTCGGACGGCCCCCAGACCACGGACGGATCCTCGCCGTGCACGTCGAGGACGTAACGTCCCACCGGCATGGCCGAAAGTCGGCAATAGGCAATGAGCTCGTCCCAATCGGCGTAGCGGGTCTTGCGCGCATCGAGGCGGAAGGCGTCGAGGAGTTCGAGCGCGTGGGTCGCCGGCAAGCCTCTCGTGAAAAGTTCGCGCTTGAGGGGCTCGGCCTCGGGGTCGGACGGACCCTTGCCCGTGAGGGCGTCGGCGAGCGCGTCGAGCAGCTCGATCTTACGCTCGGGCGTCAGCGTGGTGTGGTCCGCGACATCGTCGCCGGCCCGCACGAAATCGTAGAAGGCCAGGATCGCGCCCCGGTTCCTCGGGTGGATCAGGTGCGACGCGACGGGAAAGTTCTCGTCCTTGTGGCCCTTGCCGGAGCGGGCCTCCGTGGCGTTCTGCAGGATGGCGCTCACTTGAGGCGTCCCTCCTGGCGGAACCACGCGATGGCGTCGGACAAGCCTTCGCGGTAGGGGCGGGCGGTGTAGCCGAGTTCGGCTCGCGCCTTCGCATCGGTGAAGAACATGCGGTAGCGCGACATCCTGATGCCGTCGATGGTGGCGAACGGCGCCTTGCCGGTGAAGCGGGCGATCTGCTCGGAGACGAACGCGATCGGGTAGACCACGGCGCGCGGCAGGTTCACCGTCGGCGCCTTGCGGCCGACCATGCCGGCGATGTCGGCGAGCATCTGCGAGAGCAGCACGTTCTCGCCGCCGAGGATGTAGCGCTCGCCGACCCGTCCGCGCTGGAGCGCGAGCAGATGGCCGTAGGCGACATCGTCCACGTGGGCGAGGTTGAGGCCGGTGTCGACGAAGGCGGGCATGCGTCCGAGCGCCGCTTCCAAGATGATGCGGCCCGTGGGCGTCGGCTTCACGTCGCGGGGGCCGATGGGCGTCGACGGGTTGACGATGACCACGGGCAGGCCGTTGCGCGCCGCCATCTCCTCGACGACCCGTTCGGACACAACCTTGCTGCGCTTGTAGGCGCCGATGGCGGTGCCGGGCGTCAGGGGCCGGGTCTCGTCGGCGGGCGTGCCGTCGTCGTGCGGTTTGATGGTGGCGACGCTCGACGTGTAGACGATGCGCTCGATGCCGGCCCGCAGGGCCTCTTCCATGAGGATCACGGCGCCGTCGCGGTTGGTCGCGACGATCTCCTCGGGGTTCGGCGCCCACAGGCGGTAGTCCGCCGCCGCGTGCACGAGGTAGCGCTGGCCTTTCAGGGCGGCGGCGACGGCCGTCCGATCGCGCATGTCGCCCTCGACCACCTCGACGTCGGTCCAGGTCAGGTTGGTGCGCGGCGATGTGGCCCGCACCATGATCCGCACCCGGAATCCGGCCTTGCGGAACACGTCCACCAGGGCGGCGCCCAGGAAACCGCTCGCACCGGTGATGAGAACCGGGCCGGCATCGAAGGGGCCGGTGGGGGTCGCCTGTGGCATTTCTCTCGCGGGTTCAAAAGCAAAAGGGGCGCAGCGGGTTTGGGACCGCAGAACCCGGCGCTTTTGTCATCGAAATAGACCCCCGACAAGCGCAGTCGGGTCACACCCAGGCGCATCCGCACGGGGCTGGCCCGCGCGGATGCGCCTGATGGGACCAGTCAGGCGAGGCGCAAGCGGCTCGATCCGGCCTTCCGCTCGGGGAGGGTATCGCGGGCGGTGCGGGCGATGGATTCGGCGTCGAGGCCGGCCTCGCGGTACATGGCGTCGGGGGAGTTGTGGTCCTGGTAGGTGTCGGGCAGCGTCAGGGTCCGCACCCGGACGCGGCCGGCATCCAGCGCGCCCTTCTCGGCCAGCAGATGCAGCACCATGGCGCCGAAGCCGCCCACCGAGCCCTCCTCCAGGGTGATCAGCACCTCGTG
>NZ_LMMI01000005.1:0-201475 GCF_001422775.1 Methylobacterium sp. Leaf87
GCCTGCTGATAGACGGCTTCCCAGGGCGGGAGGTCGTGGGGCATCCACCGCCAGGGTGCACCCGTCTTCACCACGTAGCGCAATCCGTTGAACGCCTCGCGAAGTGAATACTCACGCTGCCCCGCATCCTCGCGCAGCAGCGTCAGGTACGGCGCGACCAGCGCCCATTCATCATCGGAAACATCGGACGGGTAGGCTTGGCGCGAAGAGGTCATGCCTCCTCATCTGGATTCCAGACCGCTCAGGTCCATAACAGCCTCTAGCTGATGACGCAAAGGGATACGCGGCTGTCTGAACTGACGGGGATAGTCTCGAAGCGTCAGAAGAGGTGCTGACCCCTCATGATGGAGGCCGTTGGCCTCAATCCACCCGCCGCATCACTAAGCTCGCATTCGTCCCACCAAACCCAAACGAATTCGACAGTACGACATCGACGCGCTTGCGCTTGGCCTCGTGCGGCACGAGGTCGATGGCGGTCTCGACGGAGGGATTGTCGAGGTTGAGGGTCGGCGGGAGGATGCCGTCGCGGATGGTCAGCACCGAGAAGATGGCTTCCACGGCGCCGGCCGCGCCGAGCAGGTGGCCGATGGCGGATTTGGTGGACGACATGGCGGCGCGGGGCGCGGCGTCCCCGAGCAGGCGCTCCACGGCCTTCAACTCCAGCTCGTCGCCCATGGGCGTCGAGGTGCCGTGGGCGTTGATGTAGTCGATGTCGGAGGCCTGGATGCCGGCGCGCTTCACGGCGGCGCTCATGCAGCGGTAGGCGCCGTCGCCGTCCGGGGCCGGCGAGGTGATGTGGTAGGCGTCGCCCGTGAGGCCGTAGCCCACCACCTCGGCGTAGATCTTGGCGCCGCGCGCCTTGGCGTGCTCGTACTCCTCCAGCACGACCACCCCGGCGCCCTCGCCCATGACGAAGCCGTCGCGGGCCTTGTCGTAGGGGCGGGACGCGCGGGTCGGGTCGTCGTTGCAGCCCGTGGAGAGGGCGCGGCAGGCGGCGAAGCCCGCGAGCGCCAGGCGGTTCACCGGGGATTCGGCCCCGCCCGCCACCATGACGTCGGCATCGCCGAACTGGATCAGTCGGGCCGCGTCGCCGATGGCGTGGGCGCCGGTGGAGCAGGCGGTGACGACGGAGTGATTCGGGCCCTTGAGGCCGTGGGCGATGGAGACCTGACCGGAAGCCAGGTTGATGATCCGCCCGGGGATGAAGAACGGCGAGATCCGGCGCGGACCCTTGTCGTGCAGGGTCACGGACGCGTCGTAGATGCCGCCGATGCCGCCGATGCCGGAGCCGATCATCACGCCCGTGGCGCACTGATCCTCGTGGCTCTTCGGATGCCAGTCGGCGTCGTCCAGTGCCTGGCCGGCGGCCGCCATGGCGTAGACGATGAACGGATCGACCTTGCGCTGCTCCTTCGCCTCCATCCAGGCATCCGGATCGAAGGTGTCGTTAGAGCCGTCGCCGAACGGCACGGAACAGGCGATGCGGCAGGCAAGATCGTCGACGGGGAAAGCCGTGACCACTTTGGCCGCCGACTCACCCGCGATCAACCGGCTCCAGGTGGCCTCGACCCCGCTGGCCAGCGGCGTCACCATGCCCAAACCCGTCACCACAACCCGACGCATCGCGCTATCCCGAACCGGTCCCATCATGAAACGAATGGCGCGCGGGGTCGGACACGACCCCGCTCATGACTCGCGAGTCAATCGGCGCCTCGTCGTGCCTCAGGCGGAGTTCTTCTCGAGGAACTTCACCGCATCGCCGACCGTCTGGATGGTCTCGGCCGCATCGTCGGGGATCTCGACGTTGAATTCTTCCTCGAACGCCATCACGAGCTCGACGGTGTCGAGGCTGTCGGCGCCGAGATCATCGATGAAGTTCGCGCCCTCGACCACCTTCTCCGGCTCGACACCGAGGTGCTCGACAACGATCTTCTTCACGCGCTCAGCGATATCGCTCATCGTTCTTGGTCCTTAGCTCTTCAAGGTCGTGATGGTGTCGCCGTGGCCGCCGGCCCGTGACCGAAATGGACTGGTCTGGGATACGGCCGGTGTGTTCGATCGCGCGCGTCTCGGGCGGTCCTTAACAAGGTCCGCGTCGTTATGGAAATCTCCGCAACACGCCGAACCGTCAACCCCCCTCGCACGGCAGGCGGGGTGTTAACACAGGGTTCCGGTGCTGGCGAGGCCCGGTTCACAAGCCGTTCATCGCTGTGGCTTTTTCGAGCCGCCCGGGGCTATTCCGGGTGTGCGGTGCAGCAAAGCTCGCGCTCACACCATCGCCATGCCGCCGTTGACGTGGAGCGTCTGGCCGGTGACGTAGCCGGCCTCGTCGGAGGCGAGGTAGAGGGCAGCGGCCGCGATCTCCGCGCCGGTGCCGAGGCGGTTCATGGGCACGCGGGTGAGGATGCCCTCGCGCTGCTTCTCGTTCAGGGCGTCCGTCATCGGCGAGGCGATGAAGCCCGGCGCGATGCAGTTGACCGTGAGGTTGCGGGTGGCGACCTCGGCCGCCATGGCCTTGGTCATGCCGACCAAGCCGGCCTTCGCGGCGGCGTAGTTCACCTGGCCCGGATTGCCCGTGGTGCCGACGACGGAGCCGATGTTGATGATGCGGCCGTGGCGGCGCTTCATCATGCCCCGCACGGCGGCGCGCGACAGGCGGAAGGCGGCGCTGAGGTTGACGGCGATCACCGCGTCCCACTCGTCGTCCTTCATCCGCAGGAGGAGGTTGTCGCGGGTGATGCCGGCGTTGTTCACCAGCACGTCGAGGCCGCCCATGGCGCTCTCGGCCGCCGGCACCAGGGCCTCCACCGCCGCCTTGTCGGAGAGGTCGCACTCGGCGATGTGCAGGCGCTCGCCCCCGAGTTCCGCCACCAGGGCTTCGAGGGCCGGGCGCCGGGTGCCCGACACCGTCACGGTGGCGCCCTGCGCGTGCAGGGTCTTGGCGATGGCGCCGCCGAGGCCGCCCGTGGCGCCGGTGACGAGGGCCTTGCGGCCGGAGAGATCGAACATGGCTCGTCCTGTGCTCAGAAGGTGGGGAACGCCGCGATGTCGTCGGGCGTGCCGACGGCGCTGGCCGCGGCCCCGGCGGCGATGCGCTTGACGAGGCCGGTGAGCACCTTGCCGGCGCCGATCTCGTTGAAGCAGTCGATGCCCTCCGCCGCCATGGCGGCGACGCTCTCGCGCCAGCGCACGGTGCCGGTCACCTGGGCGACGAGCGCGTCCCGGATGGCGTCGCGGTCGGTGATCGGGGCGGCCAGGACGTTGGCGTAGATCGGCACCACGGGGGTGTGCATGGCGACCTGCCCGAGGGCCGCCCGCATGGCCTCGGCGGCCGGGGCCATGAGGCGGCAGTGGAACGGCGCCGAGACGTTGAGCATCACCGCGCGTTTGATCCCGCGGGCCTGCGCCAGGGCGACCGCGCGCTCCACGGCGGCGCGATCGCCCGACAGCACCACCTGGCCGCCGCCGTTGTCGTTGGCGACGTCGCACACGCCGCCCTGCGCCGCCTCTTCGGCGATGGCCTGCGCCGCGGCGATCTCGGCACCGATCAGGGCCGCCATGGCGCCCGCCCCCGGGGCGACCGCCGCCTGCATGGCCTCTCCGCGAATCCGCAGCAACCGCGCCGCGTCCGCGATGGAGAAGGTGCCGGCGGCGGCGAGCGCCGTGTATTCGCCGAGGGAGTGGCCGGCGACGCAGGCCACGTCGCGTTTGAGATCGAGGCCGCGCTCGGCCTCCAGCACCCGCAGGGTGGCGAGCGACGCCGCCATGAGGGCCGGCTGGGCATTGGCCGTGAGGGTGAGCTCGTCCACCGGCCCCTCGAACATGAGGCGGGAGAGGTGCTGCCCGAGGGCCGCATCGACCTCCTCGAACACCGCGCGGGCCTGCGGAAAGGCCTCGGCCAGCGCGCGTCCCATGCCAACGGCCTGGCTGCCCTGGCCGGGGAAGATGAGTGCGCGCGCCATTGAGCTGTCCTCGTTCGCGAAGAGGGCGGCGCAGTCGCACCGCCCGCCCCCCGTGTCAACTTTTCCCGTCGAACGCGACGGACGGCGCCGGTCAGGCCTCGTCGAAGAAATCCACCGTGCCGGTATCGAGGCTGTAGGAGGCGCCGACGATCCGCAGCTTGCCGGCCTTCAGGGGATCGAGCAGGGACGGCTCCGAGGCGGAGCGCAGGCGGTTCACCACCCGGCTCACATTGGCCCGGACGCAGTTCTCGACGTAATCGCCGGGCTTGTCGCGCTGCGACAGGATTGCGGGGACGATGGGCTCGA
Organism: Methylobacterium sp. Leaf87; assembly: GCF_001422775.1. NCBI lineage: Bacteria > Pseudomonadati > Pseudomonadota > Alphaproteobacteria > Hyphomicrobiales > Methylobacteriaceae > Methylobacterium > Methylobacterium sp. Leaf87. The sequence continues at coordinate 4,269 of NZ_LMMI01000005.1, forward strand.
TCATCCGGCCGATGGAGCCCGGATAGACGGTGTTGTTCTTCACCACATCGATGGCGGCCTCGACGGCGCCGCAGCGGCTGTGGCCCATCACCAGAACCAGGGGCACGCCGAGCTGCGAGACGCCGTACTCGATGGAGCCGAGGGCGGCGGTGTCGACGCAATTGCCGGCGTTGCGCACGATGAAGAGTTCGCCGAGGCCCCGGCCGAACAGGATCTCGGGCGAGACGCGGGAATCCGAGCAGCTCACCAGCACCACGAACGGGGTCTGGCCGAGCGCGATCTCGATGCGGCGCTCGCGGCCCTGCACGGCGCGCACGGGGCTGTCGGTCTGGTAGGCGCGGTTGCCCTGCTTCAGGGTCTCCAGGGCCTCGTCGGCGCCGAGCGTCGTCTTCTTCGCGGACGGGCTTGCCGCAAGGGCCGGCAGGCTGGTGGCGGCAAAGCACGCGGCGCCAAGGCCGCAGCCGCAGGCGAGCAGGCCGCGGCGGCTGAGCAGGGTGGTCATCGGTTTGGAGCTCCCCTCGTTCCGGTCTCGGGCGAGCCCCGGACGCGCGACGATAAGGAGTATTCGGCACGGTGTCGCCCGGGCCATTCGCGCAGGGCGGTGCCGGGATGAGGCGGCCCGTTCGGACGTACAGGCCGCCTCATCCCGGGGGGCTTGGCCCCACGACGCCGGATCCTTCCCTACGCCGTCCGGCTCGAATCAAGTGTATTCCGGGGCGGAACTCGAGGGACGCGACCCCTCGTCGTCCCACCGCCGGGGACTCCGACGGCGTGTCCGGTCATCGACGTGGCCCGGCCCTCTCAGGCGACGGCCTTGATCGACGAGCCCGAGCGATCCTCCCGGTGCGCAGGCGCGGTGCCGCGATCCCCGTTTCCGGAACGCCCCGGGACCGCACCCGCTTCTTGGCTCATGGCGCTTGCGAGCAGCTGCGCACGCCCGGCCCAGAGGTCGCGCTCCCGCGAGAGCCGGTCCGACTGTTCCTGCTGGAGTGCGATTGCGATGCGCAGGCCGTCGAGTTCGTTGCGCAGGTCCGTCGTCAACTGACGCTCCTGCGCTAGGGCCGTGCGCAGCACCGTGAGGACGGCATCGGGCTTGGCCGCAAAACGATCCCCGTCGTCCGATGCTGCGCGGGCGGCTTTCGCCTCGCTGGCCTTCGTTTCAGCGGCTTGCGCCGTCCCGCCGTCCTGTCTGCGTCCCGCATCCTGCGCGATGGAAGCACCTCGCTCGGTGCGGCGGCCGTCCCTGTTGGAAGCGTCTTCCCTGTTGGAAGCGTCTTCCCCGACGGAAGCGTCTTGCTCGATCGAAGATCCGTGCCTGGCCTGCAAGGCTTGGCCGGGTTGCGGCAACTCGGCTCGGACGCGCGCGACGTCCAGCGTCGCCCCGGATCCGGGAGTGGGAAATCTGCCGGTGGCCGCCGATTTCTCGGCTTCCACCGGCTTGTCGGCCCCCGCGGGCGTCCCGGAAGCGGCGAGGCTCGCCGGTGGCAGGCCTTCCTCGTCCAGCACCAGTTCGTGCAGCATGGCGAACACCGCGTCGCCGTCGAGGCGGGTCAGATCGAATCCGCTCGCGGACGCGATTCCCTCCCAACGGGTTTTGCCGAGTGCGGATTGCCCGACGAAGGCCATGGACCAATTGGTGAAGCTGCGATTCTCGGCCGGGCCGCATTGCAGAACCGTCACGTCGCCGTGACGCGGATCGCACTGGATGCGCTCGAAGGTGGTTTCGACGCCGCGCTGCGGGCCTTCCAACACCTGCGCGAACGCCCCGGCATTGAACATCAGCGCGCCCGTGACGTCGACGCCGGTGTTGTTGCGCTGCGAGGCCGCGAGGATCTGGGAGACCGCCTGCGCGATCTCGGCGTCCGTGCCTTGAAGAAGATTCTTGCTGGCATAGACCAGTCGGTAAAGGTCGCTCATCATGAAAACTCCGAAATCGAAAATAACCGCAATCTTTTATCTGGGGTTGTCGAGTGTGAGGAACTTGAAGACTTCGGAAGCGGAAATGGGCTTGCTGATGAGGTAGCCCTGTACATCGGTGCACCCCTCCGCCCGGATACGCTCCAACTGGTCGGCGGTCTCGACGCCCTCGGCGACGGTGGTCATCCCGAGGCTTCGCCCCAGGCCCGCGATGGCCCGGATGATCGCTTCGCCGTCGCGCTTGCCCGAAAGGTCGCTGATGAAGGACCGATCGATCTTGATCTTGTCGAACGGGAACGAGCGGAGGTAGCTCAGGGACGAGTACCCGGTCCCGAAATCGTCCATCGACACGCGGACGCCGAGTTCGCGCAGGCGATGCAGGGTCTGCAGGGTCTTCTCGCTCTCGTTCAGGAGGACGCCTTCGGTGATCTCCACTTCCAGGCGCGTCGCAGGGAGGCCCGAGGCCGACAGGGCCGACATGACCATCTCGACCAGACGCTCGCTCTTGAACTGCGCCGGCGAGACGTTCACCGCGACGGAGAGCGGGGCGGGCCAGGTCGCCGCGTCGCGGCAGGCCTGACGCATGACCCATTCGCCGATGGGAACGATGAGGCCGATCTCTTCCGCCAAGGGAATGAAGTCGAGGGGCGAGACCATGCCCCGCACGGGGTGCTGCCAGCGGATCAGGGCCTCGCACCCCACGAGACGGTTGCCTTCCAGCTGGAGCTGCGGCTGGTAGTGCAGGTAGAACTCGCGGCGTGCCAGGGCCTGACGCATGTCGAGTTCGAGCTGACGGCGCGCCTGCATGCGCGCATCCATCTCCGGTTCGAAGAAGCGATAGGTGCCCCGCCCGTCGAGCTTGGATCGATAGAGGGCCAGGTCGGCGTTCTTCAGGAGCCGGTCGGCATCCTCGCCGTCGTTCGGCGCGAGGGCGACGCCGACACTGGCGCCGATGGTGAGGAGCTGCCCTTCGACCATGTAGGTCCGGCCGACCAGATCGACGATGCGCCGTGCGAGGATCTGGGTATCGGATGCTCCGCGAATCCCGGTTTGCAGGATCACGAACTCGTCGCCGCCGATCCGTGCCACGGTGTCCGTGACCCGCACGGTCGAGCGCAGGCGATCGGCGACCTTCTTTAGGAGGGCATCTCCCATGGGGTGGCCGAGGGTATCGTTGATGGGCTTGAACCGGTCGAGATCAATCAGCAGGACTGCGCAGGCCTCCCCGGTCCGCTGCAACCGTCCCAGGGCTTCCTTCAGGCGCTCGCGCAGGAGTAGGCGGTTCGGCAGGCCCGTGAGCAGATCGTGACGGGCCATCTCCTCGGCTTGCGCTTCGGCGGCGCGCCGCGCCGTGACATCCTCGAACGCGACGGCCCAGCGCCCGCCCGCGACGGGGTGCAGGTGCACCTCCAGCAGATTCCCGCGAAGGGTCACTTCGAACCGGGACGAGTCCGGCTGCACGAAAGAGCGCGGAAGCTGGGCTCGAACCTGGTTCCAGGTATCCCCCGCATGGTCCCGGACGAGGTACAGCACCTGTCGAAGGGACGATCCCACGGAGATCAAGGCCTCCTCGCTCCCGAGCAGGTGCAAGGTCTGGCCCGACGCGAGGACGATGCGTCCGGTCTCGTCGATCAGCAGGAGGCCGTGGCGCATGGCATTCAGGTACGGCAGCAAACCAGCGACGAAGGATGGGACCTCCGTCGGGGAGCCGGAATTGATATTTGTTATGTCTCGGATGGTTGTGTCGATCTGATTGCGCAGTGGAGCGGCCATATCAAAGCAATCCGATGCCGGCGCTGAAATCGCCATGGGCGTGTTATCGAACGGTCTGCCTGGGAACAGCTAAATTTCTACTAAGCCGTGGCTACCATGATCGCGTCTGAACTCGGCCGCACAACGTCGCACCGCGTCGTCTCGGGGGAGCGCCCTCGCCGGTGCTTTGCAAGTCCGGGATCCCGCGTTTCCGAAGTTTCCGGGATCGACGGCCGTTCGTTGCGTCGGGGCCGAGCCATGGGCGAGACCGCACGCCCCTGCCCAGGGGCGTCGCTCCATCCCCACCCCTGCCTTGTTGCCAAACGTCAAGGGGTGTAAGAGGCCGGTTCAATTCCCCACACCCTGTTCGAGGAAGGAGCCGTCCACATGGCTCGCGTCACCGTTGAAGACTGCATCGACAAGGTCGAGAACCGGTTCGAGCTCGTGCTGCTCGCGAGCCACCGCGCCCGCCTGCTCGCCGCCGGCGCACCCCTGACCATCGACCGCGACCGCGACAAGAACCCCGTCTGCGCCCTGCGCGAGATCGGCGACGCGACCATCACGGCCGACGACCTCAAGGAACAGCTCATTCACTCGATGCAGAAATACGTCGAGGTCGACGAGCCCGAGGCCGAGACCGTGCCGCTGCTGTCGAGCTCGCCCGCCGCCGCCGCCGTCGCCCCGCAATCCACCAGCGACGACGTGCAGTTCGACCGCATGAGCGAGGAAGATCTTCTGCGCGGCCTCGAGAACCTGGCGCCCCCGACCGAGACGGACGAAGAGGCCGAGTAATCGGTCCACCCGACGGGACGTTTCGAACAACCCGGCCTCGCGGCCGGGTTTTTTGTTGGATGTCCGCGCCCGAAACCCTGCTCGTCGCGCCTTCGCTGCGGCCTGCGACGTTCTAAAACCAACGGGGGGCCGCATTAATGTCCGCCCGCGCGCCTTGGGGGCTGGCGTGGGCGCGTGCGATGCGGGACAAATCCAGGGGGGCGCCCGCGCGGTGCGGGACTTCGAAGCCGAAAAGGGTCTGTCTCGCGGATGATGCGCCAATACGAGCTTGTCGAGCGGGTCAAGCGCTACAACCCCGCCACGGACGAAGCCCTGCTCAACCGCGCCTACGTCTACGCCATGCGCGCCCACGGCACCCAGAAGCGGGCGTCCGGCGACCCGTTCTTCGCCCATCCCCTCGAAGTCGCCGCGATCCTCACGGATCTGCGCCTCGACGACGCCACCATCGTGGCCGCCGTGCTGCACGACACCGTGGAGGACACCGCCGCCACCCTGGACGAGATCCGCGCGATCTTCAGCCCCGAGATCGGCGCCCTCGTGGACGGCCTGACCAAGCTGAAGCGCCTCGACCTCGTCTCGAAGCGCGCGGCCCAGGGCGAGAACTTCCGCAAGCTCCTCCTGGCGGTGGCGGCCGATGTCCGCGTACTGCTGGTGAAACTCGCCGACCGCCTGCACAACATGCGCACCCTCCACCACATGCGCGTCGACAAGCGCGAGCGCATCGCCGAGGAGACCCTCGACATCTACGCGCCCCTCGCGGGTCGCATGGGCATGCAGGAGCTGCGCGAGGAACTGGAGGATCTGGCGCTTCGCAACCTCAAGCCTGAGATCTACGCCACCATCGCGCAGCGCCTCTCCGACCTCACGGCGAAGTCCGAGCGCCTGGTCGAGAGCATCGAGCAGGACCTCACCGCGCGGCTGGCCGCCCAGGGCATCACCGCCGCCGTGACGGGACGGCAGAAGCGCCCCTACTCGATCTCGGCCAAGATGGAGCGCAAATCCGTCGCCTTCGAGCAATTGTCGGACATCTTCGGATTTCGCGTCATCGTCGAGTCCCTGGCCGATTGCTACGGGGCCCTCGGCGTCGTCCACACCACCTGGCCAATGGTGCCGGGGCGCTACAAGGACTACATCTCGACCCCGAAGCAGAACGATTACCGCTCGATCCACACCACGGTGATCGGTCCGAAGAGCCAGCGCGTCGAGCTGCAGATCCGCACCGCCGCCATGGACGAAATCGCCGAGTACGGCATCGCCGCCCACGCCCTCTACAAGGAGGGGGCGGCCCGGGACGACGCGGGCGGCGTCCATCCGCGGCTCGCCACCGAGAGCGGCGCCTACCAGTGGCTGCGCCGCACCATCGAACTCCTGGCCGAGGGCGACAGCCCGGAGGAGTTTTTGGAGCACACCAAGCTCGAGCTGTTCCAGGACCAGGTGTTCTGCTTCACCCCGAAGGGCCGGCTCATCGCCCTGCCGCGCGGGGCGACGCCCATCGACTTCGCCTACGCCGTGCATACGGACGTGGGCAACTCGGCGGTGGGCGCCAAGATCAACGGCCGCATGGCGCCGCTCCTGCACGAACTCGTCAACGGCGACGAGGTCGAGATCGCCCGGGCCGACGGGCAATCGCCCCCGGCCGCCTGGGAATCCCTTGTGGTGACCGGCAAGGCTCGTGCGGCCATCCGCCGGGCGACGCGCTCGGCCGTGCGGCGTCAATATGCCGGCCTCGGCCGCCAGATCCTCGACCGGGCCTTCGAGCGGGCGGCGAAGAGCTTCTCCGAGGACAAGCTGCGCGGCGCCCTGCCGCGCCTCGCCCGCCTCTCGACGGAGGACGTGTTCGCGGCCGTGGGCCGGGGCGAGATGTTCTCGGGCGACGTGGTGCGGGCGGTCTATCCCGACCACAAGGACGAGCGCCGCACCGCGCCCTCCCCCCTGCAGCAGCCCGTCGCCGGCGGGGCCGGACGCCTCAGCCTCTCGAAGGACCAGACCATGCGTCTGACCTTCCCGGAGGGACCGTCCGAGGCCGGGCGCCCCGACGCGATCCCCATCCGGGGCCTCGACACCGACCTGCCCGTGAGCTTCGCGCCCAATGGCGGCGCCGTGCCGGGCGACCGCATCGTCGGCATCCTCACCCCCGGGATCGGGGTGACCATCTACCCGATCCAGTCGGCGGCCCTGGCCGCCTTCGACAACGAGCCCGACCGTTGGCTCGACGTGCGCTGGGACGTGGAGGCCGGCGCCAGCGAACGTTTCCCGGCGCGCCTCGCCCTCCAATCCATCAACGAGCCGGGCGTGCTCGCCTCCATTGCCCAGGTCATCGCCGACCACGACGGCAACATCGACAACCTCTCGATGAAGCGCAAAACCCAGGACTTCACCGAGATCGTCATCGATCTGGCGGTGTGGGACCTGAAGCACCTCAACGCCATCGTGGCGGAGCTGCGCGGCAAGCGCACGGTGGCGCGGGTGGACCGGGTGAACGGCTGAGCCTACATACGCCCTCAATCCCGAACCGACCGGAGCCGAGATCATGACCCCTGAGCAGGTGCTCGCCGAATTCCGAGACGCGAACGCCCTCCTCGACGGGCATTTCGTCCTCAGTTCCGGCCTGCACTCCGGGGTGTTCCTGCAGAAGATGGCGATCTTCTCCGATCCGGTCCGCACCGCGCGCCTGTGCAAGGCACTGGCGGCGAAGATCACCGAGCGGTTCGGCCCCGTCGACATCGTGGTCTCGCCCGCCATCGGCGGCATCGTGCCGGGCTACGAGACCGCCCGGCACCTCGGCGCCCGCGCGATCTTCGTGGAGCGCGACCCCGGCGGGCCCTTCACCCTGCGGCGCGGCTTCAGCATCCCGGCGGGGATGCGGGCCGTCATCGTCGAGGACATCGTCACCACCGGGCTCTCGGCGCGCGAGTGCCTCGCCTCCCTTGGCGACGAGGCCGGCGAGATCGTGGGCGCGGCCTGCCTCATCGACCGCTCGGGCGGGCGCGGCGAGATCGGCCTGCCGCTGGTCACCCTCGTCACCCTCGACATCCCGGCCTATCCGGCGGATGCCCTGCCGCCCGAACTCGCCGCCCTGCCGGCGGTTAAGCCCGGCAGCCGGGTCTCACCGAAACCGTGAGAGGCATACGGCGCCGCGCCTCCGGAACTTGCGTCGGGGCCGGCCACTTGTCCGCGTATCGGCCCCAAATCTGGGTCGTCGACATCACCCAAGCAGGCGCGCCAAGCTGGTGCGCCAAGCGATCGACAATTACATCCTCCGGAAACGCATTGAAACCAGGCCGGGTAATTTCATAAAAAGCCAGTGCCATTATGCTTGAGCTTGACAAAATTCTTATTAACCTGCATTAGTGATCTAGATTGTTTCGGCGCTCGTTTTTAAATCACGGTCGTTTGTCGAGCTCGCCGATTTGAAGTCAGGTCTTCCGAGGCCGATGCGTACAATTAAACTATCAGATCTTTTAGGTATCGGAGCGCTCAAGGCAGCTACGACCTAAATGCTTATCAGAAAATGGATCATTACATGAGCGCACAGCAGCGCAGCGCCCTCTTCATTGACGGGGCCAACCTCTATGCCGCTACCAAAGCGCTTGGGTTCGATATCGATTACCGGCGTCTGTTGAAGGAATTCCAGGCGCGCGACAATCTCATTCGGGCGTTCTACTACACCGCCATGGTCGAGGATCAGGAGTATTCTTCGATCCGCCCGCTGATCGATTGGCTCGACTACAACGGCTACCGAGTCGTGACCAAACCCGCCAAGGAGTTCACGGATTCCGCCGGGCGGCGCAAGATCAAGGGCAACATGGACATCGAGCTCGCCATCGATGCCCTCGAACTCGCCCCCCGCATCGACCATATGGTGCTGTTCTCCGGCGACGGCGATTTCCGCTCCCTCGTCGAGGCGATGCAGCGCAAGGGCGTGCGCGTGACCGTCGTCTCCACGATCCAGACCCAGCCCGCCATGGTGGCCGACGACCTGCGCCGGCAGGCCGACGAGTTCCTCGACCTCGTCCAGCTCATCCCCCGGGTCGGGCGCGATCCGGGCGAGCGGACCATGCGGTCCGCCCCGGACGCCCGCGGCCCCGGCGACACCGCGACCCGCTCGCGCGGCGAGACCCCCGAGCGCTCGGCCCGCCCGAGCCTCGGTCTCGAGACCCGCTACGGCATCCGCCAGGGCGAGGACAATCCGGAGGGTTAGTCCGCCCGCTCGGGCGACGATGCCCCCGCGTCGAGCCAGGCGATCACCTGCGCCGCGCTGCGGTCGGGCGGGAAGACCGGGTAGAACACCTGTCTCACCCGCCCGTCGTCGAGCACCAGGGTGAGGCGGCGCAGGAGGGTGAGGCCGCCGGCCGTGAAGGTCGGCAGCCGCATCGCCTGCGTGAGTGCCCCATGCGGATCGGCGAGCAGGCTGAACGGCAGGTGCAGGCGCGCCGCAACCTCGCGCTGGTAGGCGCTCGTCTGCGTCGAGAGCCCGTGCACCTGGGAAACCCCGCGCCGGATCAGCTCGGCGTGGTGATCGCGAAAGTCGCAGGCCTGAGGCGTGCAGCCGCGCGCGCCCGGAATCACGTCCCACTCGGGCACGAGGTTGGGTTGGCCGGGCTCCCCCGTGCGCGGATAGGCATAGATCACCGCACGGCCCGTCAGCCGGGCGAGGGACACCCGCGTGCCGTCGGTCGCCTCCAGGGACACGTCGGGCGCGATCGTACCTTCGAGGTGGCGCGCGGCGCCGTCATCCTCCGGCACGGGCAGGTCGGCGGGCAGGGACGCGTAGTCGGGGGTCATGACGGCGATCCGGCGGTTGGGGCGGCGTCAGGCTATCCCCGCTCCACCCCGGCGGACAAGGTTTCAAAAAATCAGCCGCGGTCGCGCATGATCCGGGCGCGATCGCGCTCCCAATCGCGCTGCTTCGTCGCCTCGCGCTTGTCGTGGAGCTTCTTGCCGCGCCCGAGGCCGAGCTCGATCTTCGCCCGGCCGCGCTCGTTGAAGTAGATCTTCAGGGGCACCACGGTGAAGCCGTCGCGCTGCGTGGCGCCGATGAGCTTGTTGATCTGCTTGCGGTGCAGCAGCAGCCGGCGCGGGCGCTTGGTCTCGTGGTTGAAGCGGTTCGCCTCGACGTATTCCGGGATGTAGGCGTTGAACAGCATCAGGTCGGAGCCCGACGGCCCGGCATAGGCCTCGCCGATGGTCGCCTTGCCCTTGCGCAGGGATTTGACCTCGGTGCCCGTCAGCGCGAGCCCGGCCTCGATGGTGTCGGTGATCTCGTAATGATAGCGGGCGGCGCGGTTGTCGGCGACGACGCGGCGGTCGGGATCGGGTTTGGGTGCCATCACATCGTCGGTTCAGGCCGGCCGCCGGAATACGGCCGGGCCGAGGGATATGGTCTGTCGCGTGCGGTTTCGCCAGCGGTTTCAGCCGTCCAGAAGACCGGCATGGCGCAGGGCGGCATCGATCGCCGCCTTGCTCTCCTCGCTCACGGGCAGGAGCGGCAGGCGCAGATCCTCGCGCATGTGCCCGAGGCGGGACAGGGCGTACTTCGCCGGCGCCGGGTTCGGCTCGATGAACATGGCCGTGTGCAGGGGCATCAGGATGTCCTGCAGCTGGAGCGCCTTGGCGTAGTCGCCGGAAAGCGTGGCTTCCTGCAGATCGGCACACAGGCGTGGGGCGACGTTCGACACCACCGAGATGCAGCCGCAGCCGCCCTGGGCGTTGAAGCCCAGGGCCGTCGCGTCCTCGCCGGAGAGCTGGACGAAGTCCGGCCCGATGGCCTGGCGCTGGAGGCTGACCCGGTCGAGCCTGGCCGTCGCGTCCTTCACCCCGACGATGTTCGTCAGCTCGGCAAGGCGTGCCATCGTCTCGACGCTCATGTCGACGATGGAGCGGCCGGGAATGTTGTAGAGGATGATCGGGATGCCGATGGCGTCGTTGACGGCCTTGAAGTGGGCGTAGAGCCCGGCCTGGGACGGCTTGTTGTAGTAGGGCGTCACCACCAGAACCGCATCGGCGCCGGCCTTCTCGGCATGGCGCGCGCGCTCGACCGCCTCGGCGGTGGAGTTCGAGCCGGCGCCCGCGATCACGGGCACGCGCCCGGCGGCCTCGGCGATGCAGATCTCGACCACGCGGTCGTGTTCGGCCGGAGTCACCGTCGGGGTCTCCCCCGTGGTGCCGACGGGCACGAGGCCGTGGATGCCCTGCGCGATCTGCCAGTTCACGAAGGCACGGAACGCGGCCTCGTCGAAGGCGCCGTCCCGGAACGGCGTCACGAGGGCGGTCATCGCGCCCTTCAGGCGCCGGGTGGTCGTGCTGGTCATCCTGGCGTTCCCGGCCCTTGGGGCTCGTCATGCGCCGGGGCCAGGACCGGCCCCGTATCAGGCGGGGAGACATAAGGCCTCGGCCGCACGGGCGCAAACGCTGCTTTGATGGGGTTAATGCCTTCTTAACGCCCTTTGGATGAGCTTGAAGGAGGCCCGCTCCCGCAGGGATTCGTAAGATCCATGGTGTTCCGGACGTGTTCGCATCGCGCCGCCCTGGCCCTCTTCCTGGGCGGCACCGCCCTGGCCGGGACGGCCTTCGTCGGTTCGACCCTGCCCCGCCCCCTCGGCTCCGGCGTGCTCGCGGCGGGATCGGACGCGCTGCCGGCGAGTGACGCCGCCGCCCCGTCGAGCGCCCTGACCGATACCAAGACCCTTGATCCCGTGGCGGCCGATGCCCTGAAGGTCGAGGCGCGGAGCACCGAGACCCCACCGGCCGACACCGCACCGCCCGGGGCCCGGACGGGCCTGCCCGCCACGGTGAAGGCCTACGCCTCGGCCGACCCCGAGGCCGGCATCGCCTTCCCCTTGCCCGACGCCGCCGTCTCGCCCGCGGCTCCGGTGCCCGAGCTGCCCGATCCGGTCCGCGCCGCCCGCATCGCCCCGGACATCGACGTGCCGGCCCTGCGCCAGGCCATCGACGCCTACCGCAAGGGGCGCGTCGGGGACGGCGACCGCCTGCGCGACGGGTTCAAGGACCCGGCCGCCCGCGCGCTCCTCGAATGGGTCGCGATCCGGGCCGGCGCCGGAATCGGGTTCGAGCGCACCATCGCGTTCACCCGCGCCAACCCGGACTGGCCGGCGGGGCCGCTGCTGCGTCGGCGCGCCGAGGAGGCCCTGCTCATCGAGCGCAAGGGACCGGCCATCGTGCGTGCCTATTTCGCGGCCTCCAAGCCCGCGAGCGCGCCGGGCCGGTTCGCCCTGGCGCTGGCGTTCCGGGCCGAGAACCTCGATGCCGACGCCGCCGCCCTGGTGCGCGAGCTGTGGCGCTCGGACACCTTCGGGCGCAGCCTCGAAGCCAAGGTGATGGACGCCTTTCCGGGCGTGCTCACCCGCATCGACCACCGCTTCCGCATGGAGCGCGCCCTCCTCAAGGAGGATTACGAGACCGCCGGCCGCGCCGCCGCGCTCGCGGGCGGGAGCTATGCCAGCCTGGTGCGGGCCCGCCGCGCCGTGGAGGACAAGAGTTCGGGCGCGCCCGGTGCCCTCAACGCGGTGCCGCCGTCCCTGCGCAACGACTCGTCCTACATCCTGTCGCGGGCGCAGCACCTGCGCCGCACCGACAAGTATGCCGAGGCGGCCGCCCTGCTCTCCGTCGCGCCGACGAACCCGGACGTCCTCGTCGACGGCGACGAGTGGTGGGTGGAGCGCCGGATCGTCGCCCGCAAGCTCGTCGATCTCGGCGACGCCCGCACCGCCTACATCGTCGCCGGTCGCCACAGCGCCCGCACGGTGGAGAAGCGCATCGAGGCCGAGTTCCATGCCGGCTGGATCGCCCTGCGCTTCCTCGACGACGCGGGAACCGCCGCCCGTCATTTCGACGCCGCCGCCGCCATCGCCGAGACGCCGATCTCGCAGGCCCGCGCCGCCTACTGGCAGGGCCGCGCCGCCGAGGCCGAGGGGCGGACCGACGTGGCGAAGGCCGCCTACGAGCGCGCCGCCCTTCAGCCCATCGCCTATTACGGCCAGCTCGCCCGGGCGAAGCTCGGCCGCGCCAACCTGTCGCTCCGCTCGATTCCCGAGCTCGACGCACCCGCGCAGGCGGCCTTCTCGGACCGGCTCTACGTCCGGGCCCTGCGCATGCTAGAGGCGGCCTCCCTGAAGGATCTGGCCCTGCCGCTCTACATCGACACGGCGACGAAGCTCTCCGATCCGGCCGAACTCGATGCCCTCGGCAACATCGCGGCGGATGTCCGCAACGCCCGGGCGCTCGTGGCCATCGGCAAGATCGCCGTGCAGCGCGGTTTGCCGCTGGACGCCCACGCCTACCCGACCATCGGCATCCCGGCCTACGAGGCCTCCGCCGCCGTGCCGCTGGTGGAGAAGGCCATGGTCTTCGCCATCGCCCGGCAGGAGAGCCAGTTCGACCCCCTGGCCCAGTCGAGCGTCGGCGCGCGCGGCCTGATGCAGATGATGCCGGCCACGGCCCAGCGCACGGCCCGCCGGGTCAGCGCCGCCTTCGACCAGGACCGGCTCACCAGCGATCCGGCCTACAACGCCCGCCTCGGCCACGCCCATCTCGGCGAGCTCATGGACGATTGGCGCGGCTCCTACATCCTTGCCTTCGCCTCCTACAATGCCGGCGGCGGCAACGTGAAGAAGTGGATCGACGCCTACGGCGATCCGCGCAAGGCGGGCGTCGACCCCATCGACTGGGTCGAGCGCATCCCCTTCACGGAGACGCGCAACTACGTCCAGCGGGTGATGGAGAACCTGCAGATCTACCGCACCCGCCTCGATACCAAGAGCGCGCTCCTCATCGACGGGGATCTGCAGCGCGGCGCGCGCTGAGGGACAGGTCAGGCCGCCTGTCGCCCGAGCGAGACGGCGCCCACGGCCGCACCCGCGAGGTAGGCCGCGAGGATCAGAGCACCGACCTCGACCCAGAGGCCGGCGCGGCCCGGAACGAGCCCGGCGAGGCTGAGCCCGCCCGCGACGGCCGCCGCGAGCACCAGGGCGAGGGTTCCCGCCAGGGTCGGCCCCGTGCGCGGCAGGCCGGCGAAGCGGCCCACCACCGCGCCGAGGAGGAAGCCGAGCACCAGGGCCGGGCCGATCAGCGTCAGCAGGGGGATCACGCGAGACTCCTCATGGACGCAGGGCCAGGCCGATGCCCTCGGCGGGCGGGCGGCTTTGCGCGGCGGGATCGGCGGCGACCCGGTCCGGCGGGAGGCCGGCCTGGAGCAGATACTCGACGAGGGCGAGGGCGCGCTGCCGCGGCAGGTCCGGCTCGGGCTCGGACGGGATGTCCGCTTTGGCGGACGGCTTCTTGGAAGGCGTCTTGGTGGCGGCCTTGGCACTCGTGCCGGTGGCGGGCTTCGCCTTGGTGTCGGCCTTCGCGGGCGCCTTGGCGTCCTTCGGGGGCTCGACGGAGGCCGTGCTGTCCACGGCGGTCTCGACGGCCGGCTTCGGGGCCGGCGGGGCGCCCGCCGGGTCCGTGTGGCCGGTGACCGCGATGCGGCCCGTGGGGCAGGCCTTGGCCCAGGCCGCCACCGAATCGAGGAGGGGATAGAACGCCGCCGTCAGGATGGCGCTGCCGGGCACGAACGTCATGGCCCGGCCCGGATCGAGGGCGGTGAACCGCGTCGCACAGGCCTTCGCGTCGGGGGCGGTACCCACGCCCGGCACCGCGATGGCCGCACTGCCCTGCCACCCGGCGGGCAGCGCGCGGGGCAGATCCGATTCGATGCGGCGCGCGCTCTCGGCGTAGAGGCTGTCGCCCGTGAGCGTGAGGGCGCGGTCGGCGATGCGGATCTCGCCGCGCGCCAGCACCGCCAGGGTGGCGATGCCCTGATCGAGGGCGCCCGTCAGGCCCTCGGGGGCGCCGTCGGCGAGGCGGCTCCGGTCGACGATCCGCTCGCGGAAGAACTTTGGACGCAGGGCCGCGAGGATGCGCTCGCGGGTGGCCGCGTCCGGCAGGTGGCCGCCCAGGGTCACGCTGTCGGCCTCGCGCCGGAGCTGGACGCGGTAGGGCTTGAGCGGCCGGGTCTCCAGGCGCACCGGCCCGGCCGCGACGCCGGAAGGGCGCCCGTCGCGCAGCAGGGCCGCGATCTCGTCCACCGCCTGCCCGTCGAGGGCGACGCCCGTGACCGACACCGCGCCGCGCGCGAAGGCGACGCCGCCCTCCTGCAGCAGGGCGACGAGGCGCAGGGCGAAGCCGGCGAGGCCGGCGGGATCGATGGCGGGATCGAGGCCGCGTGCCGTGCGGGTCTCGTCGAGGATGCCGGCGCCCTCGGCGATCTCCGTGGCGCGGGCCCGCAGGCTGGCGCGGGCGGCCTCGGAGACCACGTGGCCCGTGAGGGTGATGGCGCCGCCCGGCGCGCGGGCGAGGCCGAAGGCGAAGTCCGGAACGTTGGCCGGCAGGATCTCGATGGTGCCGAGGGTGAACCCCGTGGGCGGCGTCGCGAGGGACGCGCGCAGGCGCGCCTCGTCCTCCGTCGAGATCGCCTCCCCCCGAACCGACAGGCGCGTGCCGGACAGTTCGACCCGGGCGCCGGGCTGCAGGGCCTTGAGTGCCGAGATCGCTTCCGCGGCGGCCTGCGCGAACTCGGCCGGCGCGCCGTAGGCCGCACGGGCGTCGTCGTCGAGGCGCGTGCCCGGCGCGAGGGACGGGGTCAGACGGTCGGCCAGGGCAAGGGGGCCGATCTCGGCCGGGCGGTTGCCCGTGAGCGCGATGCGGTCCGGCCCCGTGCGCGTGGCCGTCCACACGAAGGGAGCGGCGGTCTCGACGAGCCCGAGACTGCCCTCGATCCGGCGCAGGCCCGGCAGGGCGGCGAGGCGGGCCAGGGTGGTGTCGCGGGACACCGCGTCGGGCGCTTCGCCGAACACCACGAGGTCGCGGCCCCGCGCCGTGGCACGCAGCCACGGCTCGGTGCCCGCCCGCGCCGTCTCGCGCACGATCGCGGCGGCCTCCGCGTCGAGGCGCGCCTCCAGGGGCGGCGTCACCAGGGGCACGGCGACGCCGAGGATCACGGCGACGCCGGGCAGGCCGACGAGCCAGCCCGTGCGACGGATCAGGGCGGAAAGAGAGGCGGACACGTTCGATCCCGGTGGAAGGCGGCGTTTCGCGAAGCGGCGCTTGGCGAAGTGGCGCTTGGCGAAGTGGCGCTTGGCGAAGCCAACCCAATCATACGGTTTTCACGGCATCATGAAGGCCGTCACGCGTCGCGCAGCATCTCCAGTTCGAGCCAGCGGTCCTCGGCCTGGCCGAGCTGGGTCTCGGCCTCGCTCAGCAGACCCGAGGCCTTGGCGAAGCGCGCCGGATCGCGGGCGTAGAGATGCGGGTCGGCCAGCACCGCCCTCAGCTTGCCGATGTCGGATTCGAGCTTCTTGATCCGCTCCGGCAGGGTCTTCAGCTCGTGCTGGTCCTTGAAGTTGAGCTTGCCCTTGGGGGGGGCGGCCTCCGCCTTGGCGGCCTCCTGCGCCTTGCCGCGCTCGCGCTGCTCGGCCCGGCCCGCCCGCGTGGTCGAGGCGACGGTGCGGGCCTGCACGCCCTCGCCGCGCTGGGCGATCATGTCGGTGTAGCCGCCCGCATACTCGATCCAGGCGCCCTCGCCCTCGCTGACGAGGACGCTGCCCACGACCCGGTCGAGGAAGTCGCGGTCGTGGCTGACCAGGATCAGGGTGCCGGAATAGTCGGTGAGCATCTCCTGCAGGAGGTCGAGGGTCTCGAGATCGAGGTCGTTGGTCGGCTCGTCGAGGACCAGCAGGTTGGCGGGCTGTGCGAGTGCCCGGGCGATGAGGAGGCGGTTGCGCTCGCCGCCCGACAGCACGCTCACGGGGGTGCGGGCCTGCTCGGGCGCGAACAGGAAGTCCTTCATGTAGCCGATGACGTGGCGGCTGACCCCGCCGACGGTGACCGAATCGCCGCTGCCGCCGGTGAGCACCTCGGTCACGGTCATCGACGGTTCCAGGACCGCGCGGGTCTGGTCGAGGAGCATCATCTTGAGGTTGGTACCGAGCGCGATGGTCCCGGAATCCGGCGGTTGCTGGCCGGTGAGCAGGTTGATCAGCGTGGTCTTGCCGGCGCCGTTGGGGCCGACGATGCCGAGGCGGTCGCCGCGCATCACCCGGATCGACAGGTCGGCGACGATGGTGCGCTCCCCGTAGGCTTTCGCCGCGCCCTTGGCCTCCACCACGAGGGCGCCCGACGGGTCGGCCTCCGTCGAGCTCATGGTGGCGGTGCCGACGGGGCGGCGGTCCTCGCGCCGGTCCTTGCGGAGCTGATGGAGGTTGCCGAGGCGCCGGACGTTGCGCTTGCGCCGGGCCGTGACGCCGTAGCGCAGCCAATGCTCTTCGTCGGCGATCTTGCGCTCGAGCTTGTGCCGGTCGCGCTCCTCCTCCTCGAAGAACGCGTCGCGCCACGCCTCGAAGGTGGTGAATCCCTGCTCGATCCGCCGGGTGGTGCCGCGATCGAGCCAGACCGTGGTCTTCGACAGGGCCGAGAGGAAGCGCCGGTCGTGGCTGATGAGGATGAGCGCGCCGCGCACGCTCTTCAGTTCGGCTTCCAGCCACTCGATGGCCGGCAGGTCGAGGTGGTTGGTCGGCTCGTCGAGGAGCAGAATGTCGGGCTCGGGCGCCAGGGCCTGGGCGAGGGCCACGCGCCGGCCCTCGCCGCCGGACAGGCGCGACGGGTCCTCCTCCCCGGTCATGCCGAGGCTCTCCAGCAGATAGCGGGCGCGGTAGGCCTCGTCGCCGTGGGTGAGCCCGGCTTCTACGAAGTCGAGGGTGGTGGTGAACCCTGAGAAGTCCGGCTCCTGGGCCAGATACCGGATGGTGGTGCCGGGCTGGACGAAGCGTAACCCCTTGTCGGGCTCCACCAATCCGGCGGCGATCTTCATCAGGGTCGACTTGCCCGAGCCGTTGCGGCCGACGAGGCAGGTACGCTCGCCCGGCGAGATCGCGAGCTCGGCCCGTTCGATGAGGGGCGTGCCGCCGAAGGTGAGGGCGACGTCTTGGAGGGTGAGAAGCGGGGGAGCGGCCATGGCCGGGCTTATGGCAGTGCCGGCGCCCGTGAACAAATGGTTCGGGGCGCCGGACGCGGAAACCCTACATGACCGGGTTGGCGGGACCCGTGGGCGCAGGGCCGACATCGGGGCCGACGCCCGGATCGTTCACGGGAATCTCGTCCGGCGTCACGTCGGGCGCTTCCGTCGGCGTATGGCCGGGAAACTCGGGCGCGGGCAGATCGGGCCCGGGCGGCGGCGTCTGCGGAGCCTCGTAGGGCGTCTCGGGAACGGGAGCACCGGGATTCGACATGGCAGGCCTCGCGAAAAGGTCGGGCGTGAGGAACGGGCGCCCGGCGTGCCGGTTCCGCCTCGTTTCCGGTCCCGCCTACTTCTTCGTCAGGAGGAGGTTGCCCTCCTGGCCGAGCTTCTTCTGGATGCGTTCGGCGAACAGGGCGAGCAGCAGCGGCAGGCGCACTTCGACCCGAACGGTCTGGGGGCCGACATCCACCTGCCCGTCGACCTTCTGGCCCATGGCCGCCATGGCGAAGTCGAGGCGGTCGTCGGTCCAGGCCAACTTGTCGACGGCGACGCCGGTCTTGTCGAGCAGCCCCTGGACCTGACCCATCCCGTCGGCGATGCGCCGGCGGGCTTCGGCCAGGCCGAGCTCATGCGGGATTTCGACGATCAGGGGCTTGGCCATGGGGGTCCTGCGCGGTTGGCTCCGACCCCCGACATGGGGACGGCCGCCGGCGAGACAACGCCGGCGGCCGCGGAAGGTGACGTTTTCGAGGGAGGCGACGCGATGCGGGCCTCGGTTTTCACGAGGCGCGCTGCGATGCGCGCCTCAGTGAACCACGCTCAGCGCCACATGGGTCACGCCGCCCATGCCGATGGCGCGGGCCGGTCCCTTGGCGAGGTCGATGATCCGGCCGCGCACGAACGGCCCCCGGTCGTTGATCCGCACCACCACGGAGCGGCCGTTGCGCTTGTTCTGCACCAGCACCCGTGTGCCGAAGGGCAGGCTGCGATGGGCGGCCGTCATGCCGTTCGGGTTGAAGCGCTCGCCGTTGGCCGTCTGGCGACCGCTTCCGTACCAGGACGCGCCACCGCTCTGGGCGGCGGCCGGCAGGCTGGCGAAGGTCATGACGGTGCCGATGAGGGTGGCGGCCACACGAACGGAATTGATGTTCATTCGGTCTTGCTCGGTTGTTTCGGATGGCCGGCAAAATGAATTCGAACGGGGCCAAAATGAGACCGGGTGAAATGAGGCATTTGCGGTCACATATGAGGCTAGATCCGAGGCATCATCTGTAGTTGTACAACAATGTAGTGTGGATCGATGTGTGAAAGCCGAAAAGACGTTTCATTCCAAGTGAATGCTGCCGTGGGCCGATCCGGCCGCGGGCTCTGCCTGCCCCCGCACCGAGCAGCAAAAAACTGCCCTGCGCGCGACGAAACCCAGCCATGCGCCGCCCTCCCGGGGCCGAAGGAGAAAGATTATTTTCAAGATCGCGGCTTGGGGGCCGGTTGCCTGACGTCCGGGGGTTCAGCA
Source organism: Methylobacterium sp. Leaf87 (assembly GCF_001422775.1). Taxonomy (NCBI): domain Bacteria; kingdom Pseudomonadati; phylum Pseudomonadota; class Alphaproteobacteria; order Hyphomicrobiales; family Methylobacteriaceae; genus Methylobacterium; species Methylobacterium sp. Leaf87. The sequence goes on from NZ_LMMI01000005.1 coordinate 23,258, forward strand.
GACCCCGCCCTACCCGTGTTCCGGATCGGTGAAAATGTTGGCGACATCTCGGGTTATGCCCTCCGACACCCAGGGCAACATTGATGCAGGACCGATCGGTGCTCGCAATTAGCCTGCGGGACGGTCCGGCAACGCACCCGGCAAAAACTGCAGCCCCAAATCGAGACGCATTCACCTCAACCCGGCAACCCGCCCTTTACGTTAACGGCCGCATGGTCCGCCTTGTCAGTCGCGTAACCGGTGTTTGCCATGGCTCCCCTGCGTACCGCGGTTGCCGATACCGTCGCCCGGAAAAGTGTCTCGCGTACCGGGCGACTCGTGTCGGCGCCGCGGATGGGTCTCGTACCCCCCGTTCAGCGCCTTCCCCTCGATGAGATTCTCGTTGGGGATTGTATCGGCGCCATGAACGCCCTGCCGGCGGGCAGCGTCGACTGCGTGTTCGCCGATCCACCCTACAACCTCCAGCTCGGCGAGGGCTCGCTCCTGCGGCCCGATCAGAGCCGCGTCGACGCCGTCGACGACGCCTGGGACCAGTTCTCGAGCTTTGCCGCCTACGACGCCTTCACCCGCGCCTGGCTCACCGCCGCCCGCCGGGTGATGAAGCCGAACGCGACCCTGTGGGTCATCGGCTCCTACCACAACATTTTTCGCGTCGGCGGCGCGCTCCAGGACCTCGGGTTCTGGATCCTCAACGACATCGTCTGGCGCAAGGCCAACCCGATGCCGAACTTCCGCGGTAAGCGCTTCACCAACGCCCACGAGACCCTGATCTGGGCGTCGCGCTCGGCCGAATCGAAGGGCTACACCTTCCATTACGAGGCGCTGAAGGGCGGCAACGACGACGTTCAGATGCGTTCGGACTGGTTCATCCCCCTCTGCACCGGCGACGAACGCCTGAAGGGCGCCGACGGCCTGAAGGTCCACCCGACCCAGAAGCCGGAGGCCCTGCTCGCCCGCACCATCCTATCGGCCACGAATCCGGGTGACGTGATCCTCGACCCGTTCTTCGGCACCGGCACCACCGGCGCCGTGGCCAAGCGCCTCGGCCGCCGCTTCATCGGCATCGAGCGCGAGACCGTCTATGCCGACGCGGCCCGCGCCCGCATCGACGCCGTCGAGCCCCTGTCGCAGGCCGCCCTCATGGTGGCGCCGACGAAGCGCGCCGAGCCCCGCGTCGCCTTCCTCAGCGTTCTCGAGGCCGGTCACATTCGTGCCGGCGAGACCCTCACGGACGCGCGCGGGCGGCACTCGGCCATCGTGCGCCCCGACGGCACCGTGATGGCCGGCCCGGCCTCGGGCTCGATCCACAAGATCGGCGCCCTCGTGCAGGGCCTGCCGGCCTGCAACGGCTGGGACTTCTGGCACGCCACCCGCGACGGCAAGCCCGTGGTGATCGACGTGTTCCGGGCCCGGATGCGGGCCGCCATGGGTTCGGCCGCCTGAGTTTTTGGTACAGCCTGCCTTCCGCGGAATGCCCTCTCCCGCAGAGTAGGGAGGGGTCGCGCCCTACTGCCCGCGCGTCCTCGGCCGGCCGCGTTTTCGCGGCGGGGCAGGCGGCGCCTCCTCCGGCTCCCCGAAAAACCCCTCCCCGTCCTCGACGGGCGGTGCCACCACAGCACGCGGCGCCGGCTTCGGCACCGGGCGAAAACTCGGCGGTGGCGGCGGAGCCTCCTCTTCCGGCTCGGCGAAGAGCGGCGTGTCGGCGACCGCCCGCAGGGCCTTCGGGCGCCCGCGCTTCACCGGCTCGGGCTTCGGATCGAAGGCGTGGGCCAGCACCTTCTTCATCACGCCGGGCAGCGGTTCGTCGTCGAGATCCCGCCGCGGCGTGAAGCGCATGCCGGCGGGGGCCTGGGTGCTCAAGGCGACGCGGGCGAGGAAGACCGTCAGCTCGAGGGGGAAATGCGTGAAGCCGTGGCGCACGAGGCCCGGCAGACGCTTCCAGCGGGCGTCGAACGGCGCGTCGAGGAGGGCCTGGGCCGGATCGTAATCCGGCTCCCACGGGCTCATGGGCGGCTCGGCCATGGCGCCGAGCAGGCCCTCCGGCGGGCGGGTGCGCAGGAGGATCGCTTCATCGCCGGCCCGGACCGCCACGAAGGCCGCGCCCTTGCGCAGGGTCCCCTTCACCGCCTTCAGTTTTCGCGGAAACGTCTCCTGCGTGCCGGCGGCCCGGGCGCGGCACGGCGCCATCCACGGACACAGGGCGCAGGCCGGGCGCTTGGGTGTGCAGATCGTGGCGCCGAGATCCATCACCGCCTGCGCGAAATCGCCCGGCCGGTCGTGCGGCACCAGGGCTTGTGTCACGGCGCGAACCTCCGTGCGGGCGGCCGGCATCATCGTCTCGATGGCGTAGAGGCGGGTCATCACCCGTTCGACGTTGCCGTCGACGGCGGCCTCCGGGCGGTCGAAGGCGATGGCCGCGATGGCGCCGGCCGTGTAGGCGCCGACGCCGGGAAGCTTCCTCAGGCCCGCGAGGGTGTCGGGAAACGCGCCGGCCTCCGCCACAGCCTTGGCGCAGGCGTGGAGGTTGCGTGCCCGGGAATAGTAGCCGAGCCCGGCCCAGGCCGACATCACCGCCTCCTCGGAGGCGGCCGCCAGGGCATCCACGCTGGGGAAGCGTTCGAGGAACTTGTGGAAGTAGGGTTTCACCGCCGCGATGGTGGTCTGCTGCAGCATCACCTCGGAAAGCCAGATCCGGTACGGGTCCGGCGCCTGCCCCGGCAGGGCGCGCCAGGGCAGGACGCGGCGGTGCCGGTCGTACCAGGTCAGCAGATCGTCCGCCCGGGGGCTTGGTAGATTGCCCGCCAGGGGGCTTGGTAGATCGCCCGCCAGGGGGCTTGGCAGAGATGCGTCGGTCACGGGGCTCGGCACTGGCATGGGGCACCCGTCCTTACCCCGGCCGCTCGACGCCTCCAACCGGGCCTTCGGCGGCACGCAACGCCGTGCTAACCATTCGGGCGCGATACGGTGTGGATCGGCGGCGGGAAACGGAAGCGGTTGCGCATGGCGCGGGTCAAGCCACTCGCCGAACTCCTCGATGCCTGCATCGGCCCGGCCTTCGCCGCGCAGGGCTTCGCCTCCACGGACATCCTCGCCGCCTGGCCCGAGATCGTCGGCGAGCGCCTGGCGCGCTACTGCCAGCCCTCCAAGCTCGAATGGCCGCGCCGGCGCCGGCGCGAGGAGGAGGGTCGCCCCGATCCCGGCACCCTGGTGGTGCGGGTGGAGGGCGTGTTCGCCCTCGAACTCCAGCACCTCGCCCCGATCGTGATCCAGCGGGTCAACGCCCATTACGGCTGGGCCTGCGTCGCCAAGATCGTCATGCGCCAGGGCCGGGTCGACCGTATCGGCCGAAAGGTGCCACCGCCCGTCGTCGACCCCGTCCGCCGCGGCGAAGTGGCACTCGCTGTCCGCACCATCGACGACGACGCCCTGCGCGATGCCCTCGACCGCCTCGGCATGGCGGTGGTCGCGACGGCCCCGAAAGCCGTGCCCCGGCGCTGAGTCGGGCGCCCGCGCGCCTTGTCAGGACGGCCGGCAGATTCTACCGCAGGCGGGAGACGATGCGTTTGTCCGCAAGCGGAGCCTGTCACGACTATGATCACCCGGCGCGACGCCCTCAAAGCCACCGGCCTCGCCATCGGCGCGGCGGCCCTCCTGCCCCGGTTCACCCTGGATGCGTTCGCGCAAGGCGGGGCGAATCTCTCGACCCTGATGGAGCCCGGGCCCTTGGGCGACGTCTGGCTCGGCCCGAAGGACGCGAAGGTGACGATCATCGAGTACGCCTCGATGACCTGTTCCCATTGCGCCGCCTTCCACCGGACGACGTACCCGGTCCTCAAGGAGCGCTACATCGACACCGGCAAGGTGCGCTTCACCCTGCGGGAATTCCCCCTCGATCCGCTCGCTACCGCGGCCTTCATGCTGGCGCGCTGCGACGGCGACGCGAAGTACTACCCCATCACCGACCTGCTGTTCGACCAGCAGCAGGGCTGGGCCTACGTGCAGAAGCCGCAATCGCCCGTGGACGCCCTGGAGCAGATGCTGCGCCAGGCCGGTTTCTCGAAGGACAAGTTCGAGGCCTGCCTCAAGGACCAGAAGCTCTACGGGGCCATCAACACGGTCAAGCAGCGTGGCATGGACACCTTCAAGGTGGATTCCACCCCGACCTTCTTCATCAACGGCGAGCGTTACACCGGTGAGATGTCCATCGAGGGCATGGAGAAGGTGATCAAGCCGATTCTCGGCGCCTGACGCATCGCTTTTGCAATGCACGGGCAAAAGAGCGAATTCCCGAATGGGCGCAATATGTTAAGTCGTGTCGAGGTCGCCTTGACACCCAAGGTGGGCGAAACTATGTTGCCGCCCGCTTGAAGGAGGCGTCCCGGCCGGTTCTCTCCGCTCTCGCCAATGTGAGTTTTCGCGTATGAGCGGCAACGACGCTGGGGATGGGCGCGGAGCCGAACGGGAGCAAGCGCGGGACGAGGACCTCTCCCAGAGGCTCAAACGTCTCGAGACGCAGATCGAGCGGAAGCGGCCCAGCGCCCCTCCCGGTCCTTCGTCGCGTTCCGGTTCTTCGACCGGGCCCTCTCCTCTCGGCCAAGCGATGCGACTCTCCACGGAGTTCATCGCCGGCGTCCTGGCGGGGGGCATACTCGGCTGGATGTGCGATCATTTCCTGGGGACGAAACCCTGGGGCCTGATCGTCCTGCTGATGCTGGGCTTCCTGACCGGCGTCTATAACGTCATGCGTGTCTCGGGATCGCTCTCGAAGGCGCCGACGAAGGAACGGGATCGCTAGGCGATTTCGTGAGAACGCCGCTCGCGCGGCGATTGGTGGTGGCGGGCCTCCGGCCCGTTCGGTTTCGAAAAGGACGGGAGCGGCAATGGCCGTAAAGATGGATCCGATCCACCAGTTCGAGCTCAAGCCGCTCGTCTCGTTCGGACATATCGGTAACCAGGAGATCGCGTTCACGCAGTCGGCCCTGTACATGTTCGCCGCCGTGGGGATCATCGCGCTGATCACCATCGTGGCCACCGCGCAGCGCTCGGTGGTGCCGGGTCGCATGCAGTCCATGGCCGAGGTGTTCTACGAGTTCATCGGCTCGACCCTGCGCCAGTCCGCCGGCCACGGCTCCGAGCGGTTCATGCCGCTGATCTTCTCGCTGTTCATGTTCGTGCTCGTGCTGAACATGCTCGGCATGATCCCCTACGCCTTCGCGGTGACCAGCCACATCATCGTCACCTTCGCGCTGGCCTTCCTCGTGATCGGCACCGTGATCGTCTACGGCTTCATGGCCCATGGCACGAAGTTCCTGAAGGTGTTCGTGCCCTCCGGCGTGCCCGGCTGGCTCCTGCCGATGATCGTCGCCATCGAGATCGTGTCGTTCATCTCGCGCCCCATCAGCCTCGCGGTGCGTCTGTTCGCCAACGTGCTCGCCGGCCACATCGCCCTCAAGATCTTCGCGGGCTTCGTTCCGGCGCTCCTCGCCGCCGGCGCCTGGGGGGCGATCTCGCCCCTCCCTCTGGCCCTCAGCGTCGCGGTCACGGCCCTCGAGTTCCTCGTGGCCGGCCTGCAGGCCTACGTCTTCGCCACGCTCGCTTCGATCTACCTCAGCGACGCGCTGCATCCCGGCCACTAAGGCCGGTGGATTCCGGCCCTCGCGGCCGGGCACCCCTTCCGTCCCCGGGTCCGCCCTCGCGGCCCGGATTCTCTCCACGCAACGACGACACGGACCCCAGGAGCAATTTGATGGATCCCTTAGCTGCCAAGTACATCGGTGCCGGCCTCGCCTGTCTCGGCATGGCGGGCGCCGCCATCGGCCTCGGCAACCTCTTCGGCCAGTTTTACGCCGGTGCCCTGCGCAACCCGTCGGCCGCTGACGGCCAGCGCGGCAACCTGCTCCTCGGCTTCGCCCTCACGGAAGCGCTCGGCATCTTCTCGCTGCTCGTCGCGCTGCTTCTCCTGTTCGCCGTCTAAGTCCAGCGAACCGATACCGGGCCGGACGCGGCATCCCCGAGGGGATGCCGCGTCCCCAAAGGGATGCAAGGCGCGTCCGGCCCCAGTCTCTGATTTGACCGCAAGTCCCCCGATTTGACCGAAGGACGTCATGGCTCAGCCGGCTCATCCGACCGCAACGCATGAAGGCTTCGCCGCGACGCCGGCCTCCGAGCACGGCGGCGGCTTTCCGCCCTTCGAGAGCCACACCTTCGCGTCCCAGCTCATCTGGCTCGCGCTCGCCTTCGGGCTGCTCTACTACCTCATGGACAAGATCGCCCTGCCGCGCATCCAGTCCATCCTGAACGACCGCGCCAATCGCCTGTCGTCGGACCTCGACGAAGCCCAACGCCTCAAGGCCGAGGCTGACGCCGCCGGAGCCGCCTACGAGAAGTCCTTGGGCGATGCCCAGGCCAAAGCCCAGGCCATCGCACTCGAGACCCGCACGGCCCTGACGCGGGACGCCGAGACCAAGCGCAAGGCGCTCGAAACCGAACTCAACGCCAAGATCGCGGCCTCCGAGGCCACCATCCGCGGCCGCACCGCCGAGGCCATGGGCAATGTCCGCGGTATCGCCGGCGAGACGGCGTCCGCCATCGTCGAGCGCCTGACCGGCCGGAGCCCGGACGAGGCGGCCATCGCCAAGGCCCTCGATAGCGTCGCCCTCCCGCACTGAGCGGGCACGCCACCCTACACCTTACCGGCCGGCGGTCCCTCCGGGGGCCGACGGCTCCGCCCAGGACCGATCCTCCGGCCCGGGCGCCATCGAGTTGGGACGACGAGCATGTTGTTGGAAGCCGAATTCTGGGTCGCAGTCGCCTTCGTGCTGTTCATGGCCGTCGTCTGGAAGGTCGGCGGCTTCAACCAGATCACCAACGGTCTCGACGGCCGGGCCAAGCGCGTCCGCTCCGAGCTCGACGAGGCCCGCCGCCTACGTGAAGAAGCCGCCGGTATCCTCGCCGACTACAAGAAGCGCCGGTCCTCCGCCGAGGCCGAGGCCGATGCCATCGTCTCCGGTGCCCGCGCCGAGGCCCAGCGCATCGCCGACGAGGGCCATGCCCGCCTGAACGAATTCATCGCCCGCCGCACCAAGTCGGCCGAAACCAAGATCGCCCAGGCCGAGGTCCAGGCCACCGCCCAGGTCCGAGCCGCCGCGGCCGACGCCGCCGTGAAGGTCTCGGAGGTCATCCTGCGCGAGCGCATGCAGGGCGACGCGGCCCAGGATCTGGTTCGCCAGAGCCTCGGTGAGGTCCGCACCCGCCTCCGGGCCTGAACGCCCCATCGACCTGACGGGAGAGCCGCCGCGAGGCGGCTTTTTTCGTTTCTCGGATCGTTCGCGGGTCGGGGCTCGGCCGGGATCGGACGATCGCGACAGGCTCCCTCTCCTGGAAGAGGGGGTTGGGGTGAGGTGTGTGACCGATTCGGATGAGCTACACACCTCACCCTGTCCCTCTCCTCCAGGAGAGGGGCCCCGCGCCGGTCGGCCCCGCCGCCGGGCCGACTCATCTGTCCCGTAGCCCGGCCCCTCGCGCGCAAGCGCCCTCCAAGCGGAGACTCGATGCCGCCGATCATCTCGATTGCCAACCTGTCCAAGGTCTACGGTACGGGGCACAACGCCCTGAAGAACATCTCCCTCGACATCCGCAAGAGCGAGATCTTCGCCCTGCTCGGCCCCAACGGCGCCGGCAAGACCACGCTGATCAGCATCGTCTGCGGCATCGTCACGGCGAGCGCGGGCAGCATCCGCGTCGACGGACATTGCATCGACAAGGATTACAAGGCGGCGCGCCGGGCCATCGGCCTCGTGCCGCAGGAGCTCACCACCGACGCATTCGAGACCGTGTGGGCCACCACCGGTTTCAGCCGCGGCCTGTTCGGTCTGCCCCCCGACCCGGCCCATATCGAGCGGGTGCTTCGCGACCTCTCCCTGTGGGACAAGAAGGACAGCCGGATCATGACCCTGTCGGGGGGCATGAAGCGGCGCGTGCTCATCGCCAAGGCGCTCGCCCACGAGCCCCGCATCCTGTTCCTCGACGAGCCCACGGCCGGCGTCGACGTGGCCCTGCGCCAGGACATGTGGCGCCTCGTGCGCAAGCTGCGCGACCAGGGCGTCACCATCATTCTCACCACCCACTACATCGACGAGGCCGAGGAGATGGCCGACCGGGTCGGCGTGATCCGCAACGGCGAGATCATCCTCGTCGAAGAGAAGGCCGAGCTCATGCGCAAGCTCGGCAAGAAGCAGCTCACCCTCCACCTCGAGGCCCCGCTCGCGGCGTTGCCCCCCGCCCTCTCGGGACACGACCTCGAACTGGCGGAGAACGGGCGCGACCTCGTCTACACCTACAGCACCAAGGGCGACGCGGCCCTGACGGGGTTGCTCGCCGACCTCGCCCGCGCCGGCATCGGTTTTCGCGACCTCGATACCAGCCAATCCTCCCTGGAGGACATCTTCGTCGACCTCGTGAAGGAACGGCCATGAACTGGTACGCGGTCCGCGCCCTCTACCGCTTCGAGATGGCCCGCTTCTGGCGGACCGCCCTGCAGAGCATCGTCGCCCCCGTCATCGCCACGTCCCTGTATTTCGTGGTGTTCGGCGCGGCCATCGGCTCCCGCATGGCCTCCGTCGACGGGGTCGCGTACGGCGCCTTCATCGTCCCCGGCCTGATGATGCTCTCGCTCCTGACGCAGAGCATCGCCAACGCCTCGTTCGGCATCTACTTCCCGCGCTTCGCCGGCACGATCTACGAGATCCTGTCGGCACCGGTCTCGCCCCTGGAGATCGTGCTCGGCTACGTCGGCGCGGCGGCGTCGAAATCGATCCTCATCGCGCTCATCATCCTGGCCACCGCGACGCTGTTCGTGCCGATCCGCATCGAGCATCCGTTCGTGATGGTGGGCTTCCTCCTGCTCACGGCGGTGACCTTCAGCCTGTTCGGCTTCCTCATCGGCCTGTGGGCGGACGGGTTCGAGCGGCTGCAGCTCGTGCCGCTCCTCATCGTCACGCCGCTGACGTTCCTGGGCGGCAGCTTCTATTCCATCGACATGCTGCCGCCGGTGTGGCGGGCCCTGAGTCTCGCCAATCCGGTGGTCTATCTCATCAGCGGGTTCCGCTGGGCGTTCTTCGGCAATTCCGATGTGGGCATCGGCGTGAGCTTCGCCATGGCCCTCGTGTTCTTCGCCCTGTGCCTCGCCGGCGTCACCTGGATCTTCCGCACGGGGTATCGGCTGAAGAGCTGAGCGGCCGTCGCCGTCGGGATGGAGAAACGAGGCATGTCTACGCGCGTCTACACGGTCGACGAGGCCGATATCCGCCGGGCCTTTCCGCCCAGCCTTGAGCCTCCCGGCCTGCTGATGGAGTTCGGGCAATGGCTCGCGGGCCGGCCCTGGGGCAGCGTCGGCTGCTTCGATCTTGCCGGAAGCTGGGCCGATGATGCGCCCATCGTGGACGGCACACCCCTGCGCCGGGAATTCGCCCTGTTCCTGCATCTGCCGGACGGATCGGAGGCGGGGTTCTGGCTCCCGCCCGGACACGATCCGAACGCGCCGAGCATCGTCGGCTTGGGCTCCGAAGGCGAGGCTGGCGTCATTGCCCCGAGCCTCGAAGCCTTCCTCGCGAGTCTCGCGGTCGGGGCCTTCGACGATGGCGGCACATGGAGCGATTTCGCGCCGTCCGAACTCGTCGTGGAGGACGGCCTCGATGACTTGGCGGAGTGGTTGCGGGGACGGCTGGGTCGATCCGACCTCGAGGCCGTCGCGCTGCCGGGCGACAGCAGCGTGTTCGCGACCCGGATGGCGCGTCGGAGCGAGGAGCGCGAAGCCTATTGGGGCCGGCATCCGGCGCTGGCCGATCTGGCCCATCTCCTGAATGCTCATCGTCCCAAAGGCCGCAACCCCTGGGCATCGACCCGTTTCGAGGTCTCCCTCGTCGGCGACCTGTTTCAAGCGCGTGTCTTCGAACGTGGACCGCAGCCGATTCCCGAAGCAGCCCTCATGGAGCCCATACTCCGGGCTTTGCGCGACGCACAGGCGCTGTCCGAGCCGGGATGCGGCCTGTGGTTCACCATGCACTTCGACATGCACGCGGACGGGACCATCCTGCCGCGGTTCGATTATCAGACCCGCCCGGTCATCGACGGGGCGTCGGCGCCCGTGGATCAGGGGCGTGCCGACCTTGCCCGTGCCCCCCGGCCCGAGCGCTGGGTTCCTGCGTGGCTTTCGGACCCGGACGCCGCGTAGATGTCCGGTCTCAGGCCCGTCCGTCGAGGAACGCGAGGACGCCCTCGCGATGCTGCCGGTCGCCCACCGCCGTGCTGTGGTCGCGGTTGGGCAGTTCCAGGGACTGGGCGTTAGGCATGAGCGCGACGAGGGCCGGGCCGGGCCCCGAGACCGTGTCGAGGGTGCCGACGGTGACCAGGGTCGGCGCCCGGATCTCGGCGACCTCGGCCCGCGACAAGGTCTGGCGCGAGCCGCGCATGCAGGCGGCCAGCGCCCTGAGATCGCTTTTCGTCTGTTCGGCGAAGGTGCGGAAGGCCGCGGCGGTGGGGTTGGGAGCGGGAGTGCCGGGCTCCGCCTCCAGGGCTTCGGCGATCCCGCTCGGCAGACCGCGTCCCTCCACGAGGTGCAGGCCGAGGCCGCCGAGGAGAAGCGAGCGCACGCGGGGTGCGTCGTCCAGCGCCAGGTAGGCCGCGATGCGCGCGCCCATGGAATAGCCCATGACGTCGGCGCGATCGATGCCGAGATGGTCGAGGAGGCGGGCCGCGTCCCGGGCCATGAGGTCGGACCCGTAGGCCTCCGGATCGTAGAGCTTCTGGCTCTCGCCGTGACCACGATTGTCGAGGGCGATCACCCGGCGCCCGGCCTCCGACAGGGTCTTCACCCAGAGGGTGTTGACCCAGTTGACGCGGTGGTTCGAGGCGAAACCATGGATCAGCAGGATCGGGTCGCCGGCCCCGTCGCGCGCGGGCGTGTCGAGGTAGGCGATGCTGACGCCGTCGGAGAGGAAGGTCTGCATGGGAGGCTCGGGGTGATGGGAGGCTCGGGGTACGGCAGCGGGCGGGGCCGATGCCGTTGTGGTCCGCGCCGGCGATGGAGGGAAGCCCCCCGGATGGCGCCGGCGCTTGCCCCCGCCGGATCGGGCTGGCATCACCCCTGGCGATGAAGGACACGCAGCCCTACGGCACCTACGCCCCCACCGGCCTCGTCGCGCGCATCGCCCGACGCACGGGCCGGCTCTCCTACGGGAGCTGGGGCGCCCGCCGCCTCGCCCTGTTCCTGCGCCGGATCGGCATCGGCCTGCTGCGCGGAAAGCCCCTCGACGTCGAGCGCTACGGCGCCCGGATGCGGCTCTACCCGTACAACAACAATTGCGAGAAGAAGGTGCTCTTCACGCCGCAATTCTTCGATCCCGAGGAGCGTGCGCTTCTCAAAGCGCGCCTGGAACCCGGCTGCACCTTCCTCGACATCGGCGCGAACATCGGCGCGTACGCCCTGTTCGTGGCGGCCTTCGCCGGGCCGCGGGCCCGCATCCTCGCCGTCGAGCCGCAGCCTGACGTGTTCGACCGGCTGACCTACAACATCGGCCAGAACCCGTTCGGCACCGTCAAGGCCGTGGCCTGCGCGGTGGCCGACAAGGCGGGTGCCCTCACCCTGTTCGTCGATCCGCGCAACCGGGGCGAGTCGAGCCTGAAGATCGTCGGCACCAACGAGGGGGCGCAGATCCGCGTGCCGGCCGTCACCCTCCTCGACCTTGCGCAGGGCGAAGGCATCACCCGCATCGACGCGATCAAACTCGACGTCGAGGGCGCCGAGGATCTCATCCTCGAGCCGTTCTTCCGCACTGCCCCGGTCTCGCTCCATCCGCAGCTGCTCCTCGTGGAGAACGGCACCGACCAGTGGCAGATCGACCTGCCCGCCCTGCTGCAGGCCAACGGCTACCGCCTCCTGGCCCGGACCCGGCTGAACCTGATCTTCGAGCGGAGTGCCTGACACTGTTTTCCGGATGATCCATTCGGGGACAGTCTCGGGCAGCCCGCGCGGCGCCTGAGCGAAGCCCAAATCCGCATCGCGAGGCGATCGACCGGCATGAGGCGTCACCCGACCACGGGAATCGCGTCCGCGAGGGCGACGCCCTCGGGGTCGACCCGGCAGCGATGGGCGTGGACCGCGACGCCGGCCGCGCGGGCGGCCTGGAAGGCGGCGTCGAAGGCCGGATCGATGTCGCGGGCGACGTCGAAGCGGGTCGCCCACATTTGTACGACGACGATGAGCATGGCCCGGCCGCCGTTCGCCACCACGTCGGCGAGATCCACCATGTGCCGGGCGCTGCGGGCGGCGACGCAATCGGGGAACTCGGCGAGGCCGGGCGTCCGCAGGAGGTGGCAGTTCTTGACCTCGACGTGGCAGGGCCCGAGCCCCTCCCCCTGCGCCAGAAAATCGACGCGGCTCGCTGCGGCGTAGCGGACCTCCGGCCTCAAGCCCGTATAGTCGGCGAGCTGCGGCAACGCCCCGGCGCGAAACGCTTCGGCCACGAGGGCGTTCGGGCGCTGGGTGTCGATGCCGACCCATTGCGGGCCGCCGGGGAGGTCGGCCTCCACGAGCTCCCACGAGAATCCGAGCTTCCGGGACGGCTTCGTCGATGCGGAGAGCAGGGTCCGGGCGCCGGGCGTCAGCAGGCCCAGCATCGCCCCGGGGTTGGCGCAGTGGGCCGTGACCAGGCTGCCGTCCGCGAGCTCCATATCGGCGAGGAAGCGTTTGTAGCGGCGCACGAGGCGCGCGGGGATGAGGGGCGCGGGAAACCGCATCGGGGCGCCTTGCTGAGGATGTTGGTGGCGAAAACGGGTGGCGCCGTATCGATTCGACGGGGAAACGCCGTCCGGAATCGGCATTCCGGGCCTCCCGCAGGGGGCATCGCCATCGGCGGGCTGGTAAGTCAACCGCCGATGCGACAGACTTGAACCCACGCACGCGAGCATACGACCCGGATCGGCGTCGCCCATCCGTTCACGAGGCCCAGTTCCATGTTCAACCTGTTCGATATCCTCCAGGCGCAGGCCGGTCCGGGCGCTCAGGGCTTCGGACAGCAGTTCGGTCTGTCGCAGGACCAGACCCGGCGAGCCATGGAGGCGCTGCTGCCCGCCCTCACCATGGGGCTCCAGCGCAACGCCGCCAACGATCCGACGGGCTTCGCCCACCTCTTCAGTCTGGCGGGTGCCGGTGCGACGGCGCCGCGCCCATCGGCTTCGCCGCAGATGGACATGCTGGTCCGCCAGCTCTTCGGCTCGCCGCATCTGAGCCAGGCGGTGCTGCAGCAGGCGGCGGGAACGAGCGGCATCGCCACGCCGGTGCTCAAGCAGATGCTGCCGGTAATGGCCGGAATGGTGGTGGCCGGCATCGTCCACGTGATGATCAACCAGACGCCGCAGGCGGCGCCCGCGCCGGCGCCGAACGCGTTCGGCATTCCGCCGAACCCCTACTGGACCGATATGGTGAACGCCTTCATGACGGCCGGGGGCGCCCTCGCGTCCGGAACGCCGGCGCCGAAGGCGCCCCCGGTCCGCACGGCCGCGAAGCCGAACCGGCTGGCACCCCAGCCCGCCCCGGCGCGCGTCACGCCCGGACAACCGGCCCCGGCCACCAACGACGCGGCGCCCTTCGAGCTGTTCCAGCAGATGTTCCAGTCCGGCCTCGACGTCCAGCAGGAGAACGCCAAGGCGATGCAGCGCCTGTTCGACACATTCTGGCAAGAGGGCCGTCAACAGGAGAGCGGTCGGAACGCGAACCCGCCGGGCGACGCCACCGCGCGCACCGGGTCGGGCAAGGCGGAATCCGGCAAGTCAGGCGGGCGCTGACGTCCCGTTCCGCCGGCTCCCAGGCCCCTTTCAGGGTGTGGTGATCGCCGTGGCGAGGGTGTTGTAGACGATCACCATCTTGTCGGAATAGGCGCGCATCGCCCCGACCACAGCAAGGCCGATCAGGCCGACGAGGAGCGTGTATTCGACGGCCGTCGCGCCGCTCGCGTCGGCGGCGAACCGTGCCCGCCCGCGCTGGACGTCCTGTGCCGCATCGGGATCACCGCGATGCTCGAAACCGTTCGGAACCCCAGCCATCGTTCGAAAAAATCCCTGCCGGTCCCGAAGCAACGTAACGGTAACCGGTCAGATACTTCCGGGGGCTTAACCCGAACGTAGAATTCGAGCCGGCCCCCGGTTTCGATCAGTTGCCCTTGGTCTCCTTGCGAAGGGCATCGATACGCTGCGAGGCCTCGGCCTTGTCGAGGTCGGGCGAGAAGGCGTCGGGGTCCTTGGCCTGCTCCGACAGAGTCTTGAGGTAGGAGGCCTGGGCGCCGGTCATCGGCTCGCCGCCGGTGGTCCACTCGCTCGGATCCTTGATCTGGTTCGACGTGTCCTTCGGGTCGATCTTCGGATTGGTCTCGTCGGCCGCGACGGCCTTCTCAGCAGCCTTGGTCATCATCGCCTCGCGTTCATGGAATGTTCCCTGTGAACGCATGGTCGGGGTCGCGGTTCCGCATCGCCCGACCCAAGGCCCCCGGGGGCCTTGGACCGGATGTCGCGGGCCTCAGGCCGCCTCGGCCTTGGGCTGCACCTCGGCGGTGTAGTCGTCCATCAGCGTCTTGGTCAGGCTGGCGGGCACGAACCGGTACGGACCGATCTCGGACACCGGCGTCACCTCGGCCGCCGAGCCGGTGATGAAGCACTCCGAGAAGCCTTCGAGCTCGGCCGGCAGGATGCGCCGCTCCACCACCTGGATGCCGCGGCGCTTGGCTAGCTCGATCACGGTCTGGCGGGTGATGCCGTTGAGGAAGCGGTCGGCGAGCGGGGTGTGGATCACGCCGTCGGCCACGAAGAACACGTTGGCGCCGGTGCATTCGGCGACGTTGTCCTCCCAGTCCAGCATCAGGGCGTCGGCGTAGCCCTTGTTCTCGGCCCGGTGCTTGGAGATCGTGCAGATCATGTACAGGCCCGCCGCCTTCGAGGTGGAGGGGGCTGTGCGGGGGTCCGGCCGGCGGTAATCGGCGATGTCGAGGCGGATGCCCTTCATCTTGGTCTCGGGATCGAAGTAGCTCGGCCATTCCCACGCGGCGATGGCGAGGTGGATGGTGTTGTTCTGGGCGGCCACGCCCATCATCTCGGAGCCGCGCCACGCCACCGGGCGCAGATACGCGTCGGCGAGGCCGCTGGTCCGCAGGACGAGCTCCTTGGCCGCCTCGATCTCGGCCGCACTGTAGGGGATCTTGAAGTCGAGGAGTTCGGCCGAGCGAAGCAGGCGCTCCGCATGCTCGCGGCTCTTGAAGATGCGCCCGCCATAGGCCCGCTCGCCCTCGAACACCGACGACCCGTAATGCAGGCCGTGGGACAGCACGTGGATCTTGGCATCCTTCCACGGCACCATCGCGCCATCGTACCAGATGGTGCCCTCGCGCGCGTCGAACGGGAT
Source organism: Methylobacterium sp. Leaf87 (assembly GCF_001422775.1). Classification (NCBI taxonomy): domain Bacteria; kingdom Pseudomonadati; phylum Pseudomonadota; class Alphaproteobacteria; order Hyphomicrobiales; family Methylobacteriaceae; genus Methylobacterium; species Methylobacterium sp. Leaf87. The sequence goes on from NZ_LMMI01000005.1 coordinate 38,706, forward strand.
CAGGGACATGGTGGGCTTCCTCGGCACGCGGGCTTGCCCTCGAAGCCGGCGTCAGATGGGAGTCGGGGGTCGGGCGGCGGAACAGGCCGGGAGTCGGAACAGGCCACGGGTCGTGACGCCCTACCGGAAGGCTTGACGGGTAGCAACGCACCTGAAATATGTCAATAACACTGACATAAAATCAGGCCGCCCCCGACGTGACCTTTCCCGCGACCCAGACGGCCGGCAGCGACGCACACGGTCCGGAAGAGACCGCCTCATCCCAAAGCCCCGGCGACGACCTCATCGAGCTGCTGTTCTTCGCCTATCGCGATTTCGTCGGTGACCCGGACCGCATCCTAGCGCAATACGGGTTCGGCCGGGCGCATCACCGGGTGCTGCACTTCGTCGATCGCTACCCGGGCCTCACCATCGCCGAACTCCTCGATATCCTGCGGATCACGAAGCAGAGTCTGAACCGGGTGCTCAAGGATCTCATCGAGCAGGACTACATTGTCCAGAAGACCGGAACGAGCGACCGGCGCCAGCGGCTGCTGTTCTGTACGGATCGCGGCACCGCGCTCGCGGGCGACCTCATCCGGGTCCAGACCCACCGGGTGACGCGGGCGCTCGCCGAGCCGGCGCCCGGCGCCGGGGAAGGCGGGGCGCTCTCGGCCCAGAACTTCCTGCTCGCCATGATCGAGCCCGAGGAGCGCGCCGCCGTGCGTCGCCTCATGGCCCGCCGGGCCCGGAGCGCCGCCTGATGTCCCTCCCCGGTCTGAAGGCCAGCGTCGAGCTGGCCGACAACGCGCCCCACATCCTCGTGGTGGACGACGACCGCCGCGTGCGCGAGCTCCTCACCCGCTTCCTCTACGAGCAGGGCTTCCGCGTCACCGCCGCCGCCAACGTCGCCGAGGCGCGCACCAAGGCGCAGTGCTTCGTGTTCGACGCCCTCGTCCTCGACGTGATGATGCCGGGCGAGAGCGGGTTCGACTACGCCCGCCACGTCCGAGAGACCTCGCGGGTGCCGATCCTCATGCTCACGGCCCGCTCCAACCCCAACGACCGTGTCATGGGCCTCGAGATCGGCGCCGACGATTATCTGCCGAAACCCTTCGAGCCGCGCGAACTGATCCTGCGTCTCAACAACATCATCAAGCGGCGCGCCGAGGGCGCCCCGGCGCGCGAGCCCGGCCTCGAGACCGTGACCTTCGGGCCGTTCTCCTACCGCATCGACCGGGGCGAGCTGCGCCGCGCCGACGAGACCATCCGCATCACCGAGCGCGAACGCGAGATCCTCACCGTGCTGGCCCAGGCCGGGGGCGCCAACGTGGAACGCGAGGCGCTCGCCGGGGCCGGCGGCCTCGCCGCCGAGCGCAGCATCGACGTGCAGATCAACCGCCTGCGCCGCAAGACCGAGGTCGACCCGGCGAACCCCCTGTTCCTGCAGACCGTCCGGGGCGTCGGTTACCGCCTCGCCGTCGATTGATCGCCGGGCCGTGCCGCGCACGCACGCGCCGAATCGGCTGCTGACGGCCCTCGCGCGGGTGCCGCCGCCGCGACGGATGTGGCGGCTCCTCAGCCGCGCCATCGGCGACCTCCTGCCGAAGGGCCTCTATGCACGGTCGCTGATCATCATCATCGCGCCCGTGGTGTTGCTGCAATCGGTGATCGCCTACACGTTCATGGAGAGGCACTGGCAGCTCGTGACCCGGCGCCTGTCGGCGGCGGTGACGGCGGATGTGGCCGCCCTCATCGACGTCTACGAGAGCTACCCCCAGGACAAGGACGCCGAGACCCTCACGCGCATCGCCGGCACCCGGCTCAACCTCGACCTCGACATCCTGAAGGGGGCGACGCTGCCCGTCGCCGGGCCGCGACCGTTCTTCTCGATCCTCGACGAAGTGCTGTCCGATGAGATCAAGCGCCAGATCCGGCGACCGTACTGGATCGACACGGTGGGCCGCTCCAGCCTCATCGAGATCCGCGTCGCCATTCCCGACGGGGTGCTGCGGGTCACGGCGCGGCGCAGCATGGCCTACGCCTCGAACTCGCACATCTTCCTCCTGTGGATGAGCGGATCGTCCCTGGTGCTCCTCGGCGTCGCGATCCTGTTCCTGCGCAACCAGATCAAGCCGATCCTGCGGCTCGCCGCCGTCGCCGAGAGTTTCGGCAAGGGCCGCGAGATCGAGTTCCGCCCGCGCGGCGCCCGCGAGGTCCGCCAAGCCGGTCACGCCTTCATCGAGATGAAGCGCCGGATCGAGCGGGCGATGGAGCAGCGCACTACCATGCTCAACGGGGTGAGCCACGACCTGCGCACCATCATCACCCGGTTCAAGCTGACCCTGGCGCTCATCGATCAGACGGCCGACGTCGAGGACCTCCAGCGCGACGTCGACGAGATGAGCCGGATGCTAGAAGCCTACCTCGCCTTCGCGCGCGGGGATTCCGGCGAACTCGCCGTGCCCACCGACATGCGTGCGATGCTGGAGGACCTGCGCACGGATATGGAGCGCCTCGGCGCCCACGTGGAGGCCGTCGAGATCGAGGGCGAGGCCAGCGTCACCCTGCGGCCCGACGCCATCCGGCGCTGCCTGTTCAACCTCGCGGCCAATGCCGCCCGCTACGGCGACACCGTCGCGGTGGTCGGCCGGCGCGAGGTTCGCAGCTTTCTCGTCTCCATCGACGACGACGGACCGGGCATTCCCCTCGACCAGCGCGAGGAGGTGTTCAAGCCGTTCGTGCGCCTCGACGACGCACGCCAGGATGCCGGCGGTTCGGGACTCGGCCTCTCCATCGCCCGCGACATCGCCCGGTCGCATGGCGGCGACGTCAGCCTGCACGACTCGCCGCTCGGAGGCTTGCGCGCCACCGTGCGGATTCCGGCCTGACGCGACCCCTTGGCGCCGCGCGACCCTTGGCGCCGCACGGACCGGAGTGCTAAGGAGGTGAACGTAATCGCGATCATACGGGCCGGCACGTCGGGTCCGCGTCGAGGCTGAGTGACCCCATGAACCCGCTGACCCCGATCCTGGCCCTTCTGCTCCTGCCCATCGCCGCCATCGGCCTGCTGCTCTATACGGACGCGGGCATCGAGCCGGCTCTGTTCTATTCCACGGTGAAGACCTTCGTGGTTCTGTTCATCGTCGCCGGCGGCCTCTGCTACGGCGCCAGCCGCCTCGCCGAGCGCGCCTGAGCTTCTTTTCGGTTTTTTGCGACGCGATTTTGCGGCCCGGACCTCTCAGGTTCGGGCCGTTTTCGTTTGCGGGCGTCATTACCTGATCGGTTCGGGCATCGGCATGGACCGAGCGCGGGTCCCTCTCCTGGAAAGCAGCCGGATTTACACAACCTCGATCGAACCGCTTCCATGTGGAAACAGGGCACCGGACGGCATCCGGATGCGGGCGTAAGGCGCACCGGTGCTCACTCTCCTGTTTGGGAGAGGGTTGGGGTGAGGGTCGTGGATTTTTCCGGAGCGTTCGCACACCTCATCCTGTCCCTCTCCTTCCAGGAGAGGGACCCGCGCTGTCCGCGAGATCCATGAATGTCGTCACCTGGAGGAGAGCGAGCGCGTTACGGCTCACGCCGACCTTCCGTCCTTGCGAAAGGAACGCGAACCGAGAAGAATTCACTCCGCCGCGATGCGTGGCGGAAAGCCTTTCCGGTCGTTGGCGGACGCGGCCGGCAGGGCGAAGGCGCCGTCCTCCGGTTCGTCCTTCTGGCCGATGAAGCGGGCGAACAGGCGCACGAACAGGCGCGAGAGGTCGTCAACCAGCACGAAGATCGCCGGCACGAAGATCAGCGACAGGCCCGTCGAGACGATGAGGCCGCCGATGACCGCGATGGCCATGGGCGCGCGGAACTCGCCGCCGATGCCGAGGGCCATGGCCGAAGGCACCATGCCGGCCGCCATCGCGATGGTGGTCATGACGATGGGCCGCGCGCGCTTGGCGCCGGCGTCGGTGATGGCGGTGGCCCGGTCGACGCCCTTGGCCATCTCCTCGAGGGCGAAATCCACCAGCATGATGGCGTTCTTCGTCACCACGCCCATGAGCATGAGGATGCCGATGACCACCGGCATGGAGATGGGCTTGTTGAAGATGAGCAGCCCGAGGATCGCCCCGCCGATGGAGAGCGGCAGGGAGAACAGGATGGTGAGAGGCTGCAGGAAGTTGCCGAACAGCAGCACGAGGACGCCGAACACCATCATCAGGCCCGCACCCATGGCGAGCGCGAAGCCCTCGAACACCTCACCCATCACCTCGGCGTCGCCGGTCTGGCGGATGACCACGCCCGGCGGTAGGTTCTTGGCCGCCGGCAGGTCGAGGACCGCGGCGATGAGGGAGCCGAGTGCGTCCGAGCCCTCCATGTTGGCCTCGAGCGCCACCCGGATGGCGCGGTCGTAGCGGTCGATGGCCGTGGGCCCCCGCCCGAGGCTGAGATCGGCCACCGTCGAGAGCGGCACGGAGGCCCCGCCCTTCACCGGCACCTTCAGGGTCTCCAGCTGCGAGAGGTCGCCGCGCAGGCGCTCGGGCAGCATCACGCGGATCGGCACCTGCCGGTCGATGGCGTTGAACTTGGCGAGATTGGCGCCGATGTCCCCGATGGTGCCGACCCGCACGGTCTCGGCGATGAGGTCCGTGGAGACGCCGAGATCGGCCGCGACCCCGGCTTTCGGGCGGATGCGGATCTCGGTGCGGTCCAGCGGCGCGGTGGAGAGCACGTTGACGAGGTGGGGGACTTGCGCCGCCTCGCGCTGGAGTTGGGCCGCCACGTCGGCCACCACGGCCTTGTCCGGCCCCGAGACGATGAGGGTGAGGTCGCGCTGGCCGCTCTCGCGCAGGGCCCAGGAGCGGATGTCGGGCTCCTGGCGCAGGAGGGCGCCGATGGCGACATCGACTTCCTTCTGCGTGCGGTGCCGCGCGTTCTTCGGCGTCAGGTTGATGGTGAAGGTGGCGAGCCGCACCTCTTTCTTGCCCGGCAATTGGCGGCCGCCGTCGACGAAGACGCTGCGGACCTCCGGCAGGGTCTTGATCCGGTCGACGAGGCCGTCGCTGACCCGGGTGGTGTCGGCAAGCCGCGCCCCCGGGGGAAGCTCCACGACGAAGATCGTGCGCGCCGCGTCCTCGGCCGGCAGGAAGCCCGCCGGCAGGAGGCGGGTGGACATGATCGAGGCGGCAAAGCAGGCGAGCCCCACCACCAGGGTGATGAACTTGTGGCGTACGGACCAGGCCACCACGCGGGTGTAGGCCCGCATGACCGGACCCTCGCGCTCGTCCTCGGGGCCGTGATCGCGCAGGAAGTAGGCGGCGAGCAGGGGCGTGATCAGCCGCGCCACGAGCAGCGACATGAACACGGCCGCCGCGATGGTGAGGCCGAACTGCTTGAAGTACTGCCCGGCGATGCCGCTCATGAACGACACGGGGGCGAAGATCGCCATGATGGTCGCCGTGATGGCGATGACGGCCAGCCCGATCTCGTCGGCCGCCTCGAGGGCCGCGCGGTAGGGCGATTTCCCCATCCGCATGTGACGGACGATGTTCTCGATCTCCACGATGGCGTCGTCGACGAGGATGCCGGTCACCAGGGTGATGGCGAGGAGACTCACCGCGTTGAGCGAGAAGCCCAGCGTGTTCATGATCCAGAACGTCGGCAGCACCGACAGCGGCAGGGCGATGGAGGCGATGAGGGTCGCGCGCCAGTCCCGCAGGAACAGGAACACCACGATGACGGCCAGCGCCGCGCCCTCGACGAGGCTCAGCATCGCCGAGTGGTAGTTGCCCACCGTGTTGGTGACCGAGGTGTCGATGAGATCGAAGCGCACGCCCGGGTGCTTGCCCCGGAGTTCGTCGATCTTCCTCGCCACGGCGGTGGCGACCTCGGCGTCGCTCGCCCCCGTGGCGCGCGAGATGGCGAAGGCCACCACCGGCTCGCCGTTGAAGCGGGCGAAGGTGCGTGGCTCCTCCGCGCCGTCCACCAGGGTTGCGAGTTCGTCGAGGCGGACCTTGCGGTTGCCCGGGACGATGATGGAGGTCTGTGCCAGGGTGTCGAGGCTGGCCGCGCCCGCGAGCGTCCGGATCGACTGCTCCTGGCCGCCGAGTTCGCCGCGCCCGCCGGCCATGTCGGCGGAGGTCAGGCGCAGCTGCCGGTTCACGTCCGCCGCCGTGATGCCCAGCGCCAGCAGGCGGTCGGGCTTCAGGGTCACGCGGATCTCGCGGGCGACGCCGCCGAGGCGCTCGACTCCGCCCACCCCCTTCACGCCCTGGATCTGGCGGGCGATGACGTCGTCGATGAGCCAGGACAGGTCTTCGGGCGTCATCGCCGGGGCGGCGGCGCCGTAGATCATGATCGGCAGGCCGGCGATCTCGACGCGGTTGATGATCGGCTCGTCGATGGTGCGGGGCAGGTTCACCCGCACCTTCGAGATGGCGTCCTTGACGTCGTTGACCGCCCGGTCGGTGTTGGTCTCCAGGCGGAACTCGATGGTGGTGGTCGAGATGCCCTCGGTGATGGCCGAGATGGTGTGCTTGACGCCCTTCACGCCGGCCACCGCGTCCTCCACCACCTTCGTCACCTGCGTCTGCAGCTCGGAGGGGGCGGAACCCGCCTGCGTCACCGTGACGGCGACGATGGGGATGTCGATGTTGGGAAACCGGGTGATCGGCAGGGCGCGGAAGCTGACGAGGCCGAGCACCACCAGCACCAGGAACAGCACGATGGAGGGGATCGGCTTGCGGATGGCCCAGGCGGAGATGTTGAGGCGCATGGCGGCGGGTCCGATCTCAGCGCGCGGCGTCTTGCGGAGGCGTCGCGTCCGCGGCTTTCGCCCCTACGGCTTTCGTCCCTGCGGCCTGCCCGGCCGGCCGGACCGCCCGCACCAGGTCGCCGTGCCGCAGGAAGGAGCTGGCGCGTGCCACCACCGCCTCGCCGGCCTGGACGCCCGAACGGACCTCCATGATGCCGTCGGCGGCGAGCCCCGGGGCGATCCGGCGGGCCTCGACCCGGTCGTCCTTCACCACGAAGACCGAGGCGGCCCCATCGGTCGCGTAGAGCACCGCCGAGAGCGGCACGGCGACCCCGCGCCGGCGCGCGACCTCGACCTTGCCCCGCGCGAAGGCGCCGATGCGCAAGGAAGGGTCGGGTGCCAGGGCGATGCGGACGCGGCCGAGGCGGGTCATGCGGTCGACCTCCGGATCGATGCGGCGGACGCGTCCCGTGAGGATGCGGCCCTCCTCGCCCTCAAGGCTGACGGGATCGCCGAGCTTGAGCCGCGGCATCGACACCTCGGGAATCTCGCCTTCGAGTTCGATCTCGCCCCGGGCGATGAGGCGGAACATCGGCTCGCCGACGGCGCTCGCCGTGGCGCCGACCCTTGCCGTGCGCCGGCTGACGATGCCGCCCTCGGGCGCGCGGATGTCCGTGCGGGCGCGCCGCAGGGCGATCTCGGAGCCTTGGGCGCGCGCGGTAGCGCGGTCGGCCTCCGCGAGCTGGAGCCCGCCGCGGGCGGCGGCGAGACGCCCCTCCCCGCCCTGTGCCGCCGAGACCCGCTGCTCCAGCACGGCCGCCGTGGCGTTGCCGGTCTTCACCAGGCTTCGCGCCCGCTCGAGGGCCAGGCTGGCCTCGACCTGCGCGGCTTCGGCCTGAACGATCTGGCTGCGGGCCTGGACGATCGCGGCGTCGGCCCGCGCCAGGGCGGCGGCGTTGGCGGCTTCCTGGGTGACGATCATCTCCAGGGACAGGCGGGCCAGCGGCTGGCCCTTCTCGACCCGCGCGCCCTCTTCCACCAGGAGTTCGGTGATGCGGGTGCCCTCGATCTCGGGGGCGACCAGGATCTCGTCGCGCGGCACCAGGGTGCCGGTGACCACCGCCCGCTCGACCACCTCGCGCTCTTCGGCCGGCACAACGGTGACGGCGGGCGCCAGGGCGGCGGCATCCGGGACGGCAGCGGTCTCGGCCGCCTTCGCTCCGCTCGTCCCCTCGGCGCCGATCGGGGTGAGGAGAAAGGCCGGCAGCAGGGCGAGGGCCGGAAGAAGGTCGCGCGCGCGCATGGGCTGTGGCATTCGCTCGAGGTGTGCCCACAGGGCCGAGGATGAGGCGCCGAGCCGTGACGCCCGACGCCGGCCTTTTCAAGGCGTCGTTCCGGGCTTCGAACATAGCCGGATCGTCGGCGGTGACGAAGGACCGAACCGCTCGACCTTGCCGCAACTGAGGCGCCCTTCGCGCGTTCTGACTTTCGAGATCCCTCGACAGCCTGGGCGAACGCATCATGAGCATCTTCCAGATCAAGCAGAAGACCAACGGCGCCGTGCTGTGGACCGGCAGCGCCGCCGATGCCGTGTCGGCCCTCGACGCCATGGCGCGCGAGGCCGGTTACGCCGATTTCGCCGCCCTGCCCGAAACCATCCGCGCGGCCTGTCCGGAGGCGTCTCAGCTCGACTGAACCGCCTTCACCCGACGGTCGCAGCGGCGCCGGTGGCTTCGGGCCACCGGCGCCGTTCTCGTATCAGGGGGCCGTGAGGGCTTCCGTAAAGGGAAATTCGAGGACGATCTCCCCCGCCGCATCGGTCACGACGACGACGGCCTTCATCAGGCGCCGATTGCCGCTCGCCGCCCAGATCTCGCGCGCGAGCCGACCCGCCTCGTCCCAGGCCGCATCGGCGTCGCGCAGGTGCCGAAACACCGGCTCGTGCGGCACATCGCTGTCGATGGTGACGGTGAAACGGTAGGCGGGCATGAGGGAGCGTTCGGTCATTGACGGGAAACGGGTCGAAGCCGCTGCGTCCAGTTCCTAAGCCGGCCCATGAACGTTGAAAAGCCCTGTCGCGTCGGGGCGTTGACAGGAAATCCCCCGCGGCATGCCGTCTAGGATCGCCCGTTGGATAACGCCCCGCTGATCGGATTTCTACCCTCGGGCACCATCAAGCATGAGGTTTTCCGGCCTTGTCGCGATCCAGCTGCATCATTAGCTCGGCAAGCCGTGGGTCGAGGGGCTCATCGATGACCGGTTCATACATCGCTTGAAGCTGACGCCCCAGGCGCAGGCGCGTCATTTCGCTGAGAACGATTCTGCCGGTCTCGCTGGATGCGACCGGCAGTTCCTCATGTTCGTCGCGCAGCATCACGGCTCCTGGGCAAGGACTGGAAACGACACGAGGCGGCGGAATGTTCATTCGTCGACGCGCGATTGTTGGGTGCAACGCCCTCGCGCCGTGAACGCTCGCTCACCGGGGGAAGGGCGAACTCGCGTCCCGATGAAACGCCTTTCCGAGCGCCTGTGTGTGATGCCCGACAAGCTAAGGTGTACGGGCCAGGTGATTTATCAAATGAGTGATGACCGCTCGGAGGGTAGGATAAGAAATCGTCGAGGTGGATCGTGTCAAATATCGCGTAGTCTAGGTTTCGGAAAGCTGGGGTTGACGTACGGACTGCCTGTGAGGCGCCCCGAGATCGTGCTTTTCCAGGGTGCATCCCATGATGTCAGGATACCCCTGATGCATCGTCGTGGTTTCGCTCGCGGTCTGCTTGCGGCTACAGACACCTCTGGCCGTCACACGAACGGCGGTTGCCCAGCCGACGCCCGCAGGCGTGATTCCGGCCCCGGCTTACCGCAACATGGCAACGAAGGGCAGGCTGTTCCTCGAGATCACGACGCGGGACGCCTTCGAGAAGACCTTGGATCCGCGTGAAGACGTTTATCCGGGCGGAGGTGGTCGAACAGATGAACCTTTCCGCAAACCGGGTCCCTATTCGGAGGGTCTGGCAGCGCCCGGTGGGGCCCTTGGCCCCGGCGGTTTGATCGGTGGCCTCGTCCCTGCGCCGCTCGCCGTTGCCGGCGGCATTCGGCCCACAGGCTCTCACGCCGATCGAGACCTTCGAACGGAACCGCCAACCCACCGAGGCGGGTCGGGACACGGACGTATACGCAACCCCGGCGACATCGCAGAATATCGGGACGGCGCACCGTTGGCTTCGCTCCCCACAGCCACGGTGACACAATAGTCTGCACGTGGGCCGGGATCGAGCGCTAAAAGCCGTTGATCTGCGGTGGTTTATAGGAAACTGGCGGAGGGAGCGGGATTCGAACCCGCGATACCGTTTCCGGTATACACACTTTCCAGGCGTGCGCCTTCAACCACTCGGCCACCCCTCCAGCCCCCTGCATCGCGACCGACGGCGTCCGGTTGGTAAATCCGGGGCCTGCAGGGTCGCCGCGACGCCGCGGGTGGCACGCTGTACAAGCCGTGTCGGCGGGGTGCAAGGCGCGATCGTGTCGAACGTACCGCGAATGTGTCGATTTCCCGCGTCCCGGCGATCCGGCCCCTGCCTTGCTCCTCTACTACCCCGGACGGTGGTCCTCAGATTCGCCGCTTTCCCGGGCGAAACGCGGGACGCGCGGCCCGTTCTCCGGGCCCGAGCCTCCCGGAGCCACAAACCGACCGTGATCCGCTTCGACAATGTCACCAAGGTCTACCGGACGGATGGGCACCGCCGGACGATCCTCGAGCGCGTGTCGTTCACGCTCAAACCCAATGTCTCCTACGGCATCCTCGGCATCAACGGGGCCGGCAAGTCCACGATGATGCGCCTCATCGCCGGCACCGAGGCGCCGACGCGGGGGCGCGTCCAGCGCACCATGCGGGTGTCGTGGCCCCTCGGCTTCGGCGGCGGTTTCCATCCGCAGATGACGGGCCGGGACAACATCATCTTCGTGGCCCGCATCTATGGCGAGGATCCGAAGAAGGTGCTCGAATTCGTCGAGGATTTCTCCGAACTCGGCAGCTATCTCGACGTGCCGATCCGGACCTACTCGTCGGGCATGGGCTCGCGCCTGGCCTTCGGCATGAGCATGGCGATCCCGTTCGACTGCTACCTCATCGACGAGGTCACGGCGGTGGGCGATGCGCGCTTCCAGAAACGGTGCGAAGAGGCCTTCGCCGCCCGCCGCGTCAATTCCAACGTGATCATGGTCTCCCACGGCATGGAGGTGATCCGGACCTGGTGCCAGCAGGGCATCGTGCTCATCAACGGGCGCGCGATCCTGTACGAGGACGTCAACGACGCCATCGAGGTCTACCGCCGCCTGAACGCATGACCGCGGCACCGGCGAAGCCGGCGTTCGCCCGTGCCCTCATTCGGGCGTGCAGGGGCCCGGACATGCTTTCGCCGTCCCAATCGTGGAATAGGGTACGCGCGGCGAAGGATGGCCGCCCGAACGGAATGGATGGCTGAAGGCAGATGAGCGTCGAGATCCGCAACCCCACCGGGCAGCCCGTCACCACGGCCGACCGCTCGAATGCCGTGGCGGAGTCCCTGCGTCAGGTCGCCCGCGTCTCGCGCTTCGCCGACCGCAAGAAGGGTATCCGCTCCTACCAGAGCCACAACAAGTCCGACCCCGTCATCCCGATCCTGTTCGGGCTCTGCTTCGTGCTGCCGACGCTGCTGGGGGTGATCTATTACGGGCTCATCGCCTCGGATCGCTACGTCACCGAGGCGCGCTTCGCCCTGCGGCCGGCGCTGGGCTCCGCCGACAAGGCCTCGTCCGACCAGGTCGGGACCACCAAGGGCGTCGTCTCCCAGATGGTGGCCCAGGACAGTCTCGTGGCCCTCAACTACATCCACAGCCGGCCGATGATCGAGGTCCTGGAGAAGGACCTGCCCCTGCGGGACATGTTCTCCCGGGATGGGATCGACTTCCTCTCGCGCTTCGACCGGGACAAGCCCATCGAGCGCTTCGTGCGATATTGGAGCGAGCGGGTCACCACCAAGATCGAGAGCGGTTCGGGCATCATCAGCCTGACGGTCAGCGCCTTCGACCCCGCCGAATCCCTGGCCCTCACCCAGGCGATCCTGAAGGAGAGCGAGCGCATGGTGAACGCGCTCAGCGACCGCGCGCGTGCCGACGCGGTGGTCGAAAGCGCGCGCGAACTCAAGCTCGCCGAGGAGCGGATGACGAAGGTCCGCCTCGCCATGGCGACCCTGCGCAACCGCGAGGGCATTCTCGATGCCAAGAAGACCAACGACAGCAACCTCAAGGTGATCGGCGAGTTGCGCACCGCGCGCATCAACCTCGCCGTGCAGCTCAATCTCGGCCAGCGCGACCTCGGTCCGGAGTCGCGCCGCATCCAGGACATCAAGTCCCAGATCAAGGATCTCGACGACGCCATCACGCGCATCGAGAACCAGTCGGCGAGCGAGGACCCGGAACAGCGGCGTATCCTCGCCGACGCCCTCACCAAGTTCGAGGCCTTCGAGAACGACCGCGACGAGGCGGAGAAGTACTTTTCCAAGGTCCTGGCCGCCTACGAGCGCTCGCGCATCATCGCCAGCCGGCAGGTCGAGTTCTTCAGCATGATCGTCCAGCCGGTGCAGGCCGAATCCGCCCAGCAGCCCCGCCGGCTCCTGATGATCAGCCTCATCGCCGGGGGCGCGGCGCTCCTGTTCGCCGGGGCCGTGTTCGCCCGCAAGCAGACCAGCTGATCCGTCACGGGTCGCCGCGGGCCGGAAAACGCGTCATAAGCCGCGGACGCCGCCCGCCGAGGACCCCGTCTTGACCGTTACCCAGATCACCCATCACGACCTCGACGGTTACGGCGCCTCCACCATCGTGGGGCGCTTCGTTCCGGTCTCGCGGATCGTCCACGTGCCGCGCTACAGCGATGTCGGGCCCGTGGTCGAGGGCGAGCTGAAGCGCCTCGGGCGGACGCGGCAGCCCGAGACCCTGATCCTCACCGATCTCGGCCTCGAGCCCGTGGCGGTGACCTTCATCCGCAACTTCGCCGCGATGAACCGGGGCCGGGCCGAGGCCGAACGGCATCGGCTCATTGTCCTCGATCACCATGCCTCCTCCATCGACCGCTTGCGCGAGCAGACCCTCGAGCCTGTGCCGGAGGCAGACGATCCGGGCGTGATGCGGTTCGACCTCGACGATCCCGCCATCGTCGTGCTCATCGACGAGGGCCGCTGCGCCACGAAGCTCGCCTATCACCGCCGCACCCTCTACGCGCCGGACGCGTCCCAGGGCGACGACGACCTGCTCGCCCTCGTCGAGGCGGTCGACGCCGTCGACCTGTGGCGCAAGGACCGGCCGACCTTCGCGGGCGGCCATGCCCTCGACGAGGTGTTCTGGGACAACGTCTCCAACCTCGTGCCCATCGGGCATGCGTGGCACGACCGCTTCGTGAGCGACCTCCTCGTCGCCCTCGCCGGACGCCTGCGCGCCGGGGCCTCACCGGCCGAACTCGAAGCCGGGGTCGGCGCCATCCGCACGGGAATCGTCGACGGGTATCTGGCCGGCGACGAGACCGACGATCCCCGCCTCACCACCCGCATGCGGATCGCCCGCGTGCTCGCACGCTCCGACCTGTTCCAGCCGCTCTCGGACGGGACCTACCTGTCCTTCGGCCTCGATTCGGGCACCTTCCAGCGCGTCTCCGACCTGATCATGGATGCGGGCAAGGCCAAGCGCGTCCTCAACGTCCAGCGCACGGGCAACATGTCGTTCCGCTCCAACGACGAGACGGCGCTGGAGGGCGCGCGCCGGTTCCGCGGCGGCGGCCACAAGGATGCGGCCGGCGGCAAGCTGCCCACCGGCTCCGCCTTCTCCCTTGCCGATGCCGTCGCGCAGGTCGAGCCGATCCTCAATCCGCCCCCGCCCGACCCGTCGAGCAGCCCGTTTGCCGCCCTGAAGGGCTGGAAGGGGTAGTCTCTCGGCCCTGAGCTGCGTCCCGGACCCATCATCCGGGACGCTTCCATCAGGGGCGCGGCAGCATCCGGTCGCTGATGATCCGGCGCTGGATCTCGCTCGTACCCTCGAAGATCGTGGTGAGACGGGCGTCGCGCCAGTAGCGCTCCACCCGGCGTTCCGTGGTGTAGCCGTTGCCGCCGTGAAGCTGCATCGCCTGGTTGGTCACCCGCACGGCCATCTCGGTGGCGAGCAGCTTGACCATGGCGGATTCGCTCTCGGCCGCCTCTCCGGCATCGAGCAGATGCGCCACCTGCTGCCAGAACGCCCGCGCTTGTGCGACCTCCGCCGCCATGTCGGCCAGGGCGAAGCGCAGGGCCTGGAAGTCGCCGATGGGGTGGCCGAACTGCTCGCGCTCCTGCAGGTAGAGCTGACAATCCTCCACCGCCGCCCGGGCGACGCCGACGGCGCGCGCCGCCGTGTGCACCCGTGCGATGTTGAGGCCGCGTTGCACGGACGCGAAACCGCCGGCATCGGCATCCGCCCCCTGGTCGCCGTAGAGGCCGGTGAGCCGGTCGCTCTCGGGCACGCGCACGCCGTCGAGGGCGAGCTCGAAGGTGAGGAAGCCGTGATAGCCGATCTTGTCGATCACCTGGCCGGTCATGCCGGCCGGGAAGGTGCCGGGCTCCTTGACCACCAGGAACGGCTCGAGGCCGGCCGAGCGCGACTCGCCGGGCTCCGGGTCGCGGGTGCGGGCCAGAACCTCGACGAAATCGGCCGCCTGCGCGAAGCCGGCCCAGCGCTTGGTGCCGGTGAGCACCCAGGTGTTGCCCTCGCGCACCGCGCGGGTCTGCACCCCGGCCAGATCCGAGCCGGCGGTCGGCTCCGACAGGGCGATGCTGCCGATCCATTCGCCCCGGGCCGAGCGGGCCAGCAACTCGCCCCGGCGCCCCTCGTCGAGGACCTGGGTGCCGAGGCCCTGGCCCCGCGCGAGGATGCTGCCCACGGACAGCCAGGCCCGGGCGAGTTCTTCCGAGACGAGGCAATACTCGAACACCCCGAGGCCGAGGCCGCCATGCTCCGTCGGGATGGTGATGCCGAACCAGCCCTTCCGCGCCATGGCGTCGATGAGCGTGCGCGGCATCTCGGCTTTCTGCCGGTCGAGTTCGTCGGCGATGGGCATCACCACGTCGCGGGCGAAGGCTCGGGCCTCGGCCTGCAGGGCGGCGCGCGCCTCCGTGCGCCACGGCGTCACGAGTTCGGGCGGACGGGGCTCTTGTCTGCGACGGGGCTCTTGATCCGGCTTCGGCATGGGGTCTCCCGTGATGGTTCGGTGACGCCTTCGCGGCGCCTTGCCGTCCGTCCTAGCATGTCCGCGTTCCCGCCACCCACTTCCACCCGGACGGTCGCTTCCCCCAGGGAAACCGCCCGTTCGGTCCGCTACGGGCCTCGGATCGATTGACAGACGCCGTTCCGGCGGGCTGCAGTCCGTCCCAGTCCCATGCTGTTCACCCGCCTGTCCGACGACCTGTTCCGGCCCCTCGCCTCCCCGAGCCGGGCCTTCAACGCCGCCCTGCTGCTGCACCTGCACGCGCGGGTGTTCGGCGATACGGCCGAGCCCCTGCGCAAGACCGAGCTGCTCGCCGCCATCGGCGACTTCTCCGCCGATTTCGCCCAAGGCGAGATCGCCGACGACGAGACCACGCCCGTCGATCCCATCGAGCGGCGCTCGGCCGTCTACCGGCGCCTGCTGGACTCCGGCTGGCTGGTGGAGCGGCGCGAGCGCTACGTGCCGGTGGTGGATTTCGACCCCGAGGCCCGCATCCTCATCGAGGAACTCGCCCGCCTCGACCGGGGCGAGACCCGCTCCTACGGCGGCGCCGTGCTCGATGTGCTGGGGAGCCTGGAGAGCGCCATCGCCAACCCGGCCGAGCGTTCCGAGGCCCTCGTCAACGCCGCCAAGGCGTCGCGGGCGTTCCTCAGCCACCTGCGGACGCTCGCCGGCTCCATGCGCAAGATCGAGGCGCGCATCCTGGCGCAGGAGGACCAGCGCGCGGCCTTCCGGCTCTACTTCGACGAGTTCGTGGCCCGCCACATCGTCAGCGACTACCGCACCCTGCACACCCGCCTGAACCCGTTCCGCTTCCGCTCCGGTATCGTGCGCGAGGCGGGCCGCGCCTTGCGCGATCCCCTCACCCTGCGGGCCCTGGCGGAGGCCGGGATCCGCGAGGGCCGTGCGCCCGATGTCGAGGTGGCCGAGCGGGCCGTGCGGGCGGATCTCGCCGAGATCCTGGCGATCTTCGAGGGCCTCGACCGTCACCTCGACGCGGTGGCCGACATCGTCGCCCGCCTGGAGCGGCGAATCGCGGCGGCCCTGCGCTACATGGACCACCGGGATTCCGACCGCATCGAACGCACGGCCGCGGCGCTCCGCGCCGTGGCGGGCACCGATGCGCCGATGGAGGGCATGCCACCGGCCGGGATCTCGCTCCTGCGCCCGCCCATCGGCGCCGTCCACCTCTACGCGCCGCGCCTCAAGCGCCCGCCCATCGACTGCGAGCCCCTGCCGGAACTCTTCCTCGATCCGGCCGTGGAGGCCTTCATCGCGGCGAAGGACGCGTTCCGCCACCGCGTGGCGGTGACGCCCGACCGGATGGTGGACTTCCTCGAGGGCCGGCTCGGGCGCAAGGGCGCCGTGCGGGGTTCGCAGATGCCGATCGCCGACGTCGATGCCTTCGTGGTGTTCCAGCGCCTGCGCGAGATCGACGTGCTGTTCGACGGAAGCCTGAGCGGTCGCTACCGCCTCTCGCGGGTCGAGGGCCGGGTTGCCAACGGCTGGCTCGACTGCCCGGACTTCCTGCTGGAACGCACACGCTGAGTGCTGCGGCGCAATATTCGATCGCCGCGAGACTTCGGCGTCCCATGCAACGACCACCCTTGGCATCTGCGAAGACAGGGTTCATCCTGGTCTCCGACGCGCAGTGCGGAAGAACGTCGCGTCTTCGGGAGATGGGCCATGGTATCCGGCAAATGCTTGATCAAATCCGCCTGGGTCGCCGTCGAGGTCGGGCGTGAGCGCTGCGAACGGGTGCTGGTGGTGGAGACGTACATCGCCGTGAGCCCCCTGGAGCAGAACTACGACGCGGCGCGCTACGACAGCATCGTCGCCGAGGTCCGCCGTGTGCTCGCCGCCAACCCGTCCCTCGACCGGGCCTCGATCCTCAGCATGCACCGGGACACCAAGTGCATTTCCCTGTTCCGGGCCGAAGCCGCCGCCGCCTGAGCGGATTGGCGCGACCGGCGGGAGGCGGATAGACACGCGGCCTCGCGCGTCCCATTCGCTCCCGGACCACCGCCATGCTCGAAGCCTTCCGCGCCATCGTCGACGGCGACGAGCCGCCGCCGCCCGGCGCCCGCGCGCCCTCCGACGAGGAGCTGACCCGCGCCCTGCAGGTGCTGCTCAAGAGCCAGTGCGTCTATTCCGGCACCCCCGGCATCGGCCGGACCTACGACCTCGCCCGGCACTACGCGCCGTTCTTCCAGAGCTACTTCGCCTGCCTCGGGTACGGTTTCGAGGTCTCGCACCGGGACCAGATGGTGTTCCTGCGCGTGCCCCCGGAGGGCGTGCGCCACGACGGTCAGGCCGAGCGCCTGCGCAAGGACGAGACCCTGGTGCTGCTCGCCCTGCGGCTCGCCTACGAGGAAGGGCTTCGCGACCACCGCGTCACCACCGAGGGGGTGGTGGAATGCACCACCGACGACATCGCCGAATCGATCCGCACCGCCACCCGCAGCGATCCGCCGGAGGAGACCCGCCTGCTGGAGATCCTGCGGCTGTTCTCCCGGAAAGGCGCCCTGCGCCTGGGCGAGCGCGACAAGACCGAAAAGCTCACGCCCCTGATGGTGCTGCCCGGCATCGGCGTGCTCTCGCCCGACGCCTGGATGGAGCACGTCCGGGCCTGGGCTTCGGCCGGGGATGACGCCGCCTGATCGCCCCGGCCGGCTTGCCTCGCCGCCCCCGGCCATGCGAGCGAAGGCCCGACGATCCTTCGCAGCGTGCAAAAATCACCCGGCCTCAGTGTATCGCCTCACCGACATCGCCCTCTCGAACTGGTACCTGATCCGGCGCGAGCAGATTCGTATCCGCGGCGCGACGGCCCTCGTCGGGCCGACGGGGGCCGGCAAGTCGACGATCTTCGATGCCGTCGGCACGGTGCTGGCCGGCAACAACGCCAGCCGTCTGGCGCTCAACGCCTCGGCGTCGGGCCGCTCGGCCCGCACGGTGCGCGACTATTGCCTCGGCTGGATCAGCGACCCGGCCGAGGGCGGCCGCCCGACTCGCGAGGCCTGCGAGACCCTCATCGTCCTCGTGTTCGAGAACCCGGTCTCGGGCCGCGTCGTCTCCGTTGGGCTGGCGCTGAGCGCCCGGGCCGAGGACAGCCGCGAGACCACCCTGTCGCGCTTCGTCTGCACAGGCCATCGCTTCGAGATCGCCGACTACGTCCGCGAGACGCCCGACGGCTCCTTCGTCGCGCCCTGGGCCGAGATCGCCAAGGATCTGCGCATCCGCTCCGAGACCTTCGAGGAGTTCCGCGCGTCCGGCGAGCGCTTCACCGCGGAGGTGCTCGGGCTCCTGCGCGAGGGCGCGCCGGTGCCCGAACCCCGCCACTTCCTGCGCACCTTCTCCAATGCGGTCGCCTTCAAGCCGATCTTCGATTCCTCCGCCTTCGTGCGCTCCTTCGTGCTGGAGCCCGAGCCCCTCGACGTCGCCCGCATCCGCCAGTCGGTGGAGAACTGGCGCCGTCTCCTCGAGACCATCGAGGAGTTGGAGCGGCGCCTGTCGCATCTCGGCCGCATCCTCGCCCGCTACGAGACCTGGGCGGAGGCGAGCCTGTCGGCGGCCCTCGACGACCTACGGGCCGCCGGCGCGGATCTGCGCCGCCGGGTCGTCGAATACACAACCGCCCGCACCGGCCTCGCCGATGTCGCCGAGCGCCTGCGCATCGCCCGCGAGAGCGTCGCCACCAGCCAGGGCTTCGTGCGCGACATCGACGGCGAGATCGCGCAGAAGAAGGCCCTCATGGCCGGGACCCACGCGCAGGGGCGGCTCGCCGCCTCGGATGCGGGCCTCGCCGTGCTCACCCGCGACCGACGCGACCTCACCCTGCGGGTGACGGGCCTCGTCGGGCTGATCCAGGACGTCGCCCGCCTGACGGCGGTCATCGGCGAGGTCCGCCGGGTCGATCCGGGTGCGGCCCGCTTCGTCGAGGCCTGCGCCCGCGCGGGGCTCCGCCGCGAGGCCCCGCCGGAGGAAACGCTTCGCTCGGACGGGCCCCTGAATACCCTGGTGACGGCGCTCGTCGACATGCCCGACATCGCCGGCCCCCTCGATACGGCGGCCGAGGACATGGCCCTGCGCGCCCGCGCCGCCGAGACGGAGGCGCAGAGCCTGTCGGCGCCCTTCGCCGGCGGCGGGGCGGCCAAGGGCGCGCGCCTGTCCTCGGATGTGGCGGCGTTCCGGGACGAACTCGCGCGGCTGGGCATCGACGCCGTGCCGGTCTGCGAACTCGCCGAGATCGTCGAGCCGAAATGGGGCATGGCCCTGGAGGGCCTTCTGGGGGGTGCTCGCGAAGCCCTGGTGGTGCAGCCCGACCGGCTGAATCAGGCGTTCGCCCATCTCGAAGCCCGGAAAGCACAGTTCTACCGCTGCCTTCTGGTCAAGACCACGGACACGGCCCGGCGCCGGGGCGGGCGCTACGACGACGGCCCCTTGGGCATGATCGAGACCCGCGATCCCCACGCCGAGGCGTTCCTCGCCGCGCGCCTCGGCGGCTACGACCTCGCCCCCGACGATGCGGCCCTCGCGCATATGAGCCGGGCCGTGGCGCCGAGCGGGCGCTCGACCTCCGGCATGGCCTATTCGGTGGTCCGTCCCGTGCAGCTCATGATGACGCGCGGCAGCCGTGGTCCGACGGAGGAGGGCCGCGAGGCCATGGAGCGGGCTGTGGCCGAGGCGCGGCGCCTGCGCGGCGAGGCCGGCGTGCTGCGCGAGGCCGCCCGCATCGCCGCGCAGCTCAAGGCACGTCTGGCCGAAGCGCCCATCGACCTGTTCGGCCTGCGGGCCGAGTGCGACGCCATCGAGGGCCGCCGCCGCAGTCTCGCCACCGAGCGCGAGAGCGTCGAGAAGGCCGATACCGGCGCCCTCGAAGCCGAATTGAAGGAGCTCGCGAAGGAGCGTTCGGCCTACCTCACGGAACTCGTGCAGGTGCTCGAACCCAAGCGCGATGCCCTGCTGGGCGAGGAAGCGGGCCTGAAGGCCAAGGTCGCCTCCTCCCGCGAGGCGGCGCGCACGGCGCTGGCCGCCCGGCGCTCGGCGCATGCGCGCTGGGTCGGCGGCGACACGGTCCGCATCCGCCTCGTGCGTCCGGAGGGCTTCGACCCGCGGGCCGTGGCCAAGGCCCGGGCGGACCTCGCCGGCCTCGACGCGAAGGAACTCGCGGCTGCCGCCGCCGCCGCCCGCAGCGCCGCCCGCGAGGCCCTCGAGACGGCCCGTACGCAGGGCCGCACCGCCGAGCGCGACTTGGCCGAGTATTGCGTGCAGTGGCGGATCGACAACCCTCTGGGGCGCGGCGACGCTCCGGCCTCGTTCGGCTACGGCTGGACCCGGCGCGCCTACGACGAGGTCGCGGGCCACGAGCTCAGGCGCTACCGCGATCAGGCCGTGCGGGCGGAAGGCGAGATGCGCCGCCTGATGACCGAGGACCTGCTGACGCGTCTCGCCGACAAGTTCGAGCGCGTCCGCGCCCGCCTCGACGCCCTCAACGAACGCCTGTCGAGCCAGACCTTCACCGGCCAGACCTACGCCTTCGAGGCCGCCGTCGACCGGCGCTACGCCGCCGTCCACGCGCTCGCCACCGAAGTCGCACGCTCGCCCGATGCGGCGCAGGCGGTCCTGCCGGGCCAGGGCGAGACGCCGGCCGAAGGCCCGCTCTCGGCCGCCATCGAGGAGATCTCGGCCCTCATCGCCGGTGAGGAGAGCGCGGCGCGTTTGGCCGATTATCGCAACTACTTCGTCTACGAGATCGGCATGCGCGATGCCGCCGGCAACCGCACCACCATGTCGAACCGGGCTCTGCGCGGCTCCGGCGGCGAGGCGCAGGCGCCGTTCTACGTCGCCATCGCAGCCTCCCTGGCCTCGGCCTACTATCCCGGCGACCGACCGGGCGACGAGAATCCGGGGCTCGGCCTCTGCCTCCTCGACGAGGCGTTCTCGAAGCTCGACGTGCGCAACTCCCAAGCCCTCGTCGACCTCTACCAGGCGTGGGGCCTGCAGCTCCTCATCGCCGCGCCCGAGGACAAGCGCACCACGCTCACCGAGGTGATGGACACCATCGTCACCGTCTACAAGAGCCCGGACCTGAAGGGCGTCCGCATCGAATCCGAGCACCCCCTGGAAGCGGCCAAGCGTGCGCTCGCCGCCATCAACCCGGAACGCCAGGGGATCGAGGGGTTTCGCCTGCCCGGTGCGGCTGCGTGACGTCGGCGCCGCGCGCCCAGGGCGCCGCCGAGAGCGTGCGGGCGAGATAGTCGGCCAAGGCCGTGACCCGGGCCGGGCGCGGATCGCCCGGCGGCGTCATGAGGTGGAGCGCGATGGGCGGGGCCGACCACCCGGGCAGCACCCGCTCCAGCCGTCCGGCCGCGAGATCGTCCCACAGCATGAAGTCCGGCTGCACGGCGAGTCCGAGCCCGGCGCGCAGGGCCGGCGCCAGGGCGTCGGCGTTGTTCGCGCGCAGCGGCCCGCCAGGGATCACCACGGCCTCGGTGCCGTCGGGCGCGAGGAAGCGCCAGCGGTCGGGGCTCGGCAGGTAGGCGTAACCGAGGCAGGCGTGACGGGCGAGGTCGCGCGGATGCTCCGGCCGCCCTTGCGCGGCGAGGTAGGCGGGGGCGGCCACGAGGGAGCGGTGGACCGTGCAGAGCCGGCGCGCCCGAAGGGACGAATCCGGCAGGGCCGCGATGCGCAGCGCGAGGTCGAACCCGCCGCCGACGAGGTCGACGAGGGCGTCGCCGAGATGCAGGTCGATGGTCAGGCCCGGATGAGCGGCGAGGAAGTCCGGCAGCAGGGGCGCGACGTGCATCACGCCGAACGACATCGGGGCCGCGAGCCGCACCCGCCCGTGCGGCGCGGCGGCTCCGTCGCGGGCCTGCGCCTCCGCCGCCTCACCCTCGGCGAGCAGCCGGGCCGCCCCGTCCCGTGCCGCGAGGCCCGATTCGGTCAGCGCGAGCTTTCGCGAGGTGCGGTGGAACAGGCGCGCGCCGATGCGGGCCTCCAGGCGACCCACCGCCTTCGACACGGTGCCGGGCGCGACCCCGAGGTCGCGCGCCGCCTGCCCGAACGAGCCGGTCTCCGCCACCTTGGCGAAGACCGCCCAAGCTTCGAAATCGGGGAGTTTCATGCCTGCATTCCGGAAACGATGTGTTTCCATCGTTTCCGTTTTAGCGGGATGCGGCAAGGGCCATCTTGTCTCCAGCAGAAGGAGACAGTAGCATGACCCATCACGGACTCCACCACGTCACCGCGTTTTCCGGTTCGGCGTTGCGCAATCTCGATTTCTACACCGAGGTCCTCGGCCTGCGGCTGGTGAAGAAGACCGTCAACTTCGACGATCCGGGCACCTATCACCTCTATTACGGCGACGAGACCGGCCGGCCCGGCACGATCCTGACGTTCTTTCCCATCGCCGACGCGGCCCCCGGCCGGGTCGGCATCGGCGAGACCAGCGAGACTGCGTTCCGGGTGCCCCGCGCCTCCATCGGCTGGTGGCTGCAGCGCCTCCTCGAAGCCGGAATCGTCCATGACGCGCCGGTCGCGGTGATGGGCGAGCCGACCCTGCGCCTGCGCGATCCCGACGGGACGATGCTCGCCCTCGTGGGTGTCGCGGAGGCCGGCGAGGCGTCCGCCTGGACCGGTACCGTGCCGGCCGAGCATGCCATCCGGGGCCTGCACGGCGTCACCCTGCTGCTCGGCGAGGCCGGACCGACGGCGGCGATCCTGACCGACGTTCTCGGCTTCACCGAAGACGCGCGGGAGGGGTCCTCGACCCGATACGCGAGCGGGGCCGCGGAGGGCGGCTTCGTCACCCTGCGGGCCGTGGGTGAATTCCTGCGGGGCCGCCAGGGGGCGGGCTCCGTCCACCACATCGCCTTCCGGGCGGCGGACGACGCCGCGCAGGCGGCGATGGTCGAGGCCCTCACCACCCGTCACGGGCTCGGGGTCACCGAGCAGCGCGACCGGGCCTACTTCCGCTCGGTCTACTTCCGCGAGCCCGGCGGAATCCTGTTCGAGATCGCCACCGATGTGCCCGGCTTCAGCGTGGACGAGCCCATCGCCGACCTCGGCACGGGGTTGAAGCTGCCCGCCGGCCTCGAGCCGCACCGCGCCCGGATCCAGGCGGCCCTGCCGCCCCTCGCCTGACCAGTCTTTCCCGGCCCGCATTCCCGCGGGCCGGGGCCGCTCGTGACACCCGGAGGTCCGCCATGACCGCGTCCACCCCGAAAACCCTCGCCTTCGTCCACCGCTTCGAGCCCGGTGCGAAGCGCCCGCCCCTGCTCCTGCTCCACGGCACCGGCGGGGACGAATCCGATCTCCTGCCCCTCGGCCGCGCCGTGGCGCCGGGCGCGGCCCTGGTGTCGCCGCGCGGACCTGTGCTGGAGAACGGGATGCCGCGCTTCTTCCGGCGCCTGTCCGAAGGCGTGTTCGACGAGGACGACGTGCGCCGCCGCGCGAAGGACCTGGCGGATTTCGTCGCCGACGCGCGGGCGGCCTACGGCCTCCCCGCCCCCGTGGCGCTCGGCTTCTCAAACGGCGCCAACATCGCCGCCGCCCTGCTCATGCTGCATCCAAGCGTCCTTGCCGGGGCCGTACTCCTGCGTCCGATGCTGCCGCTGGCCCAGCCGCCGGCGTTCGACCTCACGGGGCTGCCCCTGCTGATGCTCTCCGGCGCGCAGGACCCCATCGTTCCGGAGGCCAACGCGCGAGCGCTGGCCGAGCGCTTCCGCGGATCCGGCGCCCGGGTCGAGCACGGCGTACTCCCCGTTGGGCACGGTCTGTCCCAGGCCGACGTGACGACGGCGGAGGCTTGGCTGGCGGGACTCGCGATCTGAAGGGGCGCCGGCCACGGGGCCGGCGCCCCTGCCCGGCTCAGAAGTTCGCCACCACCTGGAAGCGCACCAGGCGCGGTGCGCCGGGGGTGATGTTGTTGTTGCCGTCGGCGGTGGCGATGTAGCGCCGGTCGAACAGGTTCTCGATGTTCACCTGGGCCCGCACGAACTCGTTCACCCGGTAGAACAGTCCGAGGTCGAAGCGGGTGATCCCCGGCAGGCGGACGGTGTCGTCCGCCGAGGCGAAGGTGTGGCCGGTCTGGATGTAGCCGACGCCGAACGAGAATTGTGGCGTCACGTCGAACTTGTTCCACAGGGTGAAGGCGTTGAACGGCACGAGGCCGACCCGATTCCCCGGTCGCACACCCTGGGCCGCCGTGCCGAAGCCGCTGACGATGGTCGCGTCGGTGAAGGCGTAGCCGCCGGCCACCTGCCACCACTCGGTGACGTAGCCGTTGGCTCCGATCTCGGCGCCCTGCGTGTTGGTCTGGCCGGTGGCCAGGAAGAAGCCGGCCCGGTTCGGATCGGCGAGGCGCTGGTTGAACCGGTCGAGGTTGTACAGGGCTCCGGTGAGCTGGAGCACGGGCGAGACGTCGAGCTTCACGCCGATCTCCCCGTTCTCGAACCGCTCGGGCTGCGAAATCGCCAGCCCCGGGGCGAGGCTGCTGAACTGGTCGCCCGCGGAGGGCAGATAGGAGACGCTGTAGCTGCCGTAAAAGGCGAGGTTGTCCATCGGCTTCACCACGACGCCGGCCCGAGGGGAGAGCAGATTGTCGATGCGCGTGGTGCGGACGGGGGTCGAACCGGTCGCGTTGAGGTTGTCGGCCTTGAAGTCGAAGTGGTCGTAGCGCAGGCCGCCGATGAACTGCAGGTGCGGCCCGATCTCGATCTGGTCCTGCGCGTAGATGGCGGCCAACCCGAGGTCGTAGCGGGTGTTGGCGCCGGTCGTGTTCCGGAAGTTGACCGGCGCGCGGGTCGTCGGGAAGCGCGGGTTGACGGCCAGCGTCAGGCCGCCGTTGGCGAAGAACCCTTCCTCGCGGAAGGCACGGCCTTCCTGATAGCCGAGCTCGAACCCGGCGAGCAGGGTGTGCTTCAGGGGGCCGGTGTCGAACTTATAGGTGAAGTCGTTCTGCGAGAAGTAGTTCGTCCGGGGAGTGTCGTTGTTGTACGCGGTGATGTTCACGGACGTGCCGGCGGCGTTGACCGCCCCGCCCGGATAGACGTTCGAATAGAACTTCTGATAATCGGCGAAGCGAAGGGTGCTGTGCAGGTCGACACCGGAATCGAAGCGATGGTCCAGGGTCGCGGTGGCGATGTTGGCGTCGATGCGCGCGACGCTCAGATCCGGATTGCCGAAGTAGGTCGCGGTGTTGCGTCGGTAATTGTACGGCCGCCCGAATTGCGAGGGAATGCCCCGGTCCGTGTTGCGCTCGTCGTGGAAGTATTCGTACGAGAGCTTGAGCGTCGTCGCCGGGCCGAGCAGGAAGGTCATCGTCGGATTGAAGCCGTAGCGGCGGATGTCGACGAAATCGCGGTAGGTGCCGGTATCTTCGAACACGCCGTTCATCCGGAAGAACACGCTGTCGCTGACCCGGTCGCCGACATCGAGCGCCACGCGCTTGTTCCAGAACTGGCCGCCCTGGACCAGAACCTCGCGGATCGGGGTGCCGTCGGCTTCCTTCAGAACGCGATTGATGACGCCGCCGCCGCCGCCGCGACCGAAGACGAGGGCATTGGGGCCCTTGAGCACTTCGATGCGCTGGGTGTTGTACAGGTCACGGAAGTACTGAACGTCGTCGCGCACGCCGTTGACGTAGAAATCGGCGTTGGAGCGCTGACCGCGGATCACGAGATCGTCGCGGTTGCCCTCGCCCTGGTGCGGGATGATGCCGGGCACGTAGCGGATCGCCTCGTTGATGCTCTGGAAGCCCTGGTCGCGGATCTGCTGCTGGGTGACCACCGTCACGGATTGCGGCGTGTCGATGAGCGGCGTGTCGGTCTTCGTCGCCGAGCGGGTGCGCTTCGTGAGGTAGCCGACGGTGCCGCCCGCGCCCTCCACACTGAGCTGATCGAGGGTGACCGCGCTGCCGATCGCCGGCGTCGCGATCTGTGCCTGTGCCGTCCCGGCCGCGAACGTCCCCGCCAGCAGGAGCCCTACCGCCTGCCCATCCCGTCGCCGAAGCATGATCGTGAACTTTCGTCGTATCGCCCGAATCGAGGGCGCGTCGTCGCCGGCGCGAAACATTTCACGCGGCCGAAAGCTCCTGTATGTCCGGGCGTGAAAACGGCAAGCGATTTGAAGAGGTTAGGAGGGTTTCCAGTTTCGAGTGCTTCTAAGAGCCGGTCCAGTAAGGCGGTTAAGTTGCCCGCAATGGACAGGAAATCCGTCCTCCTTCGACATCGGAATGTTTCCAGATTGTAATCGAAACTCCAGCATCTCGATAAAAATATCACATTTGTTAGGGCCTCTCGCGCCGCCGGACTTCGGTTGAGGCCGCACCCCCGCCCATGCTAGGCGCCCCTCAGCACCCGTCTGCATCGCGAAAACCTCCGAGGCGCCCATGATCCCCCGTTACAGCCGCCCCGAGATGACCGCGATCTGGTCGCCCGAGACCCGCTTCAAGATCTGGTTCGAGATCGAGGCCCACGCCACGACGGCGCTGGCCGAGATCGGCGTGGTGCCGAAAGCCGCCGCCGACACGATCTGGGAGAAGGGCCGCGACGCCGTGTTCGATGTCGCGCGCATCGAAGCCATCGAGGCGGTGACGAAGCACGACGTCATCGCCTTCCTCACGCATCTCGCCGAGATCGTCGGCCCCGAGGCCCGCTTCGTCCACCAGGGCATGACCTCGTCGGACGTTCTCGACACCTGCTTCAACGTGCAGCTCGTGCGGGCCGCCGATCTCCTCATCGCCGACGTCGACGCGTTGCTCGCCGCGATCAAGCGCCGGGCGTTCGAGCACAAGATGACGCCGACCATCGGCCGCTCGCACGGCATCCACGCCGAACCCGTCACCTTCGGCCTCAAGCTCGCCCAGGCCTATGCCGAGTTCGAGCGCAATCGCGCCCGCCTCGTGGCGGCCCGCGAGGAAGTGGCGACCTGCGCCATCTCGGGGGCGGTCGGCACCTTCGCCAACATCGATCCGCGCGTGGAGGAGTACGTCGCGAAAGCCATGGGCCTGTCGCCGGAGCCGGTCTCGACCCAGGTGATCCCGCGCGACCGCCACGCCATGTTCTTCGCGACGCTGGGCGTGGTGGCGAGCTCGGTGGAGCGCCTCTCCATCGAGGTGCGCCACCTCCAGCGCACGGAAGTGCTGGAGGCCGAAGAGTTCTTCTCGGAAGGGCAGAAGGGCTCCTCGGCCATGCCGCACAAGCGCAACCCCGTGCTCACCGAGAACCTCACGGGCCTCGCCCGCATGGTGCGCTCCTACGCCCTCCCGGCCATGGAGAACGTCGCCCTCTGGCACGAGCGCGACATCTCGCATTCCTCCGTCGAGCGGATGATCGGCCCGGACAGCACCGTGACCCTGGATTTCGCCCTCGGCCGCCTCACCGGCGTCATCGACAAGCTGTTGATCTATCCCGAGCAGATGCAGCGCAACCTCGACAAGCTCGGCGGCCTCGTCCACTCGCAGCGCGTTCTCCTGGCCCTGACCCAGGCCGGCGTCTCGCGCGAGGATTCGTACCGCCTGGTCCAGCGCAACGCGATGCCGGTCTGGCGCGGCGAGGGCGACTTCCTCACCCTGCTCAAGGCCGACACCGACGTGACCGCCGCCCTGAGCCCGGCGGAGATCGAGGCCTGCTTCGACCTCGGCTACCACTTCAAGCACGTCGACACGATCTTTTCACGGGTGTTCGGGGCTTCCTGAGCCCCGTCGCACAAATCCTGCGTCGCGCCCTTCCCATCGGCGATTCAAAGGTCCCGCTCCGTGTCGAACCCCCGCATCGTCTACCTCAACGGCGCCTTCCTCCCCTTCGAAGACGCGCGGGTGCCGATCATGGATCGCGGCTTCCTGTTCGCCGATGGGATCTACGAGGTCTCGGCGATCCTCGATCGCCGCCTCGTCGACAACGAAGCGCATCTCGCCCGCCTCGACCGGTCGCTCGGTGAGATCGACATCGCCAATCCGCACACGCTGGCCGAGTGGGTCGCCCTGC
Organism: Methylobacterium sp. Leaf87; assembly: GCF_001422775.1. Lineage (NCBI taxonomy): Bacteria > Pseudomonadati > Pseudomonadota > Alphaproteobacteria > Hyphomicrobiales > Methylobacteriaceae > Methylobacterium > Methylobacterium sp. Leaf87. The sequence continues at coordinate 66,682 of NZ_LMMI01000005.1, forward strand.
AGACGGAGCTCGTCGCCCGCAACGGCGTCACCGAGGGCCTCGTCTACATGCAGGTGACGCGCGGCGTGTACGAGCGTGACTTCGCCTATCCGCCGGCCGGCACCGCGCCGACCGTGATGATGTTCACGCAGGCGAAGACCGTGGCGGCCAACCCCCTGGCGGCCAAGGGCGCCCGGGTGATCACCGTGCCGGACCTCCGCTGGAAGCGCCGGGACATCAAGTCCATCGCGCTGCTGGCCCAGGTGCTCGCCAAGCAGCAGGCCGCCGCCGCGGGCGTCAGCGAGGCCTGGATGGTCGAGGACGATGCGGTGACGGAGGGCTCGTCGTCGACGGCCTTCATCGTCACGGCCGGCGGCACCCTGGTGACCCGTCCGCTCTCGACGGCGCTCCTGCCCGGCATCACCCGGCAGGCGGTGCTGCGTCTCGCCGCCGAATCCGGCCTTGCCCTGGAGGAGCGCCTGTTCTCCGTGGCCGAGGCCCACGCGGCGGCGGAGGCGTTCTATACCAGCGCCTCGGCCTTCGTGATGCCGGTGGTGGAACTCGACGGGCAGCCCATCGGCACCGGCGCCCCCGGCCCCCACACCCTGCGCCTGCGCGAACTCTACCTCGAACTCGCCCGCGCGAGCGATTGAATCCCGCACGGCCGCAGGACATCCGTCTCACGCCAGGAACACACTCACGCCAGGAACACACTCAAGCCAGGAACGCACTCGCGCCAGGAACGCATCGGCCCCGGATCGGTTCTTCCGGCACGAACCCTGTCTTCCAGAAGGTGTCACGATGCGCATGATATGGCCCCTGGCCGCCGGCCTGAGCCTGCTGGCGACCGCCGCCTTCGCTCAGGTAACGGCGCCGAGCAGCCCGGTTCCCGACAAGATTCAGCCCGATGCCGGCCCGCCCGGCACCGGTGGCACCCTGAGCGACCGACTCGAGAAGAACGACGGCGTGATCAAGCCGCCGGGCAACACGGCCCCTGGCATGGTGGTGCGCCCGCCCGATCCGAACCCGGGCTCCATGCCGGTGATCAAGCCGGGCGACCTCCCCGGTCGCGAGCCGGGCACCGAGGCCAAGTAGCCGCCCTCGGGCGACCGCACGGTACGTATTCCCCCGGTGATTCGGAGCCGGATCGGCCAGTTGCTTGATTTCCGGCTACGGATCGCAGAAAGACCCGAGGAACGTGGGACGGTCCGGCCCCCATGGCCGGATCGTTTTCGCGCGGGTCCTCGGGACAGGTCTTGAGTGAATGGCAAACGTCGTCGTCGTAGGCGCCCAATGGGGTGACGAAGGCAAAGGCAAGATCGTCGACTGGCTCTCCGAGCAGGCCGACGTGGTGGTGCGCTTCCAGGGCGGCCACAATGCCGGCCACACCCTCGTGATCAACGGCGTGACCTACAAGCTGGCCCTGCTGCCCTCGGGCGTGGTGCGGGGCGGAAAGTTGTCGGTGATCGGCAACGGCGTCGTGGTCGATCCGTGGCACCTCGTCGACGAGATCGCCCGGCTTCAGGCCCAGGGCGTCGAGATCTCGCCGAAAACCCTGCGGATCGCCGATAACGCCACGCTGATCCTACCTCTGCACCGCGAGCTCGACCATTTTCGCGAGACCTCGAACGCGGGTCTCAAGATCGGTACGACGAAGCGCGGCATCGGACCGGCCTACGAGGACAAGGTCGGGCGCCGCGCCATCCGGGTCGTCGATCTCGCCGACGAGAGCACGCTGGCCGCCAAGATCGAGCGGGTCCTGACCCACCACAACGCCCTTCGGCGCGGCCTCGGAATCGAGGAGGTCGATGCCGAGGCCCTGCTCGCCGAACTGAAGGCCATCGCGCCCACCATCCTGCCCTACGCCGACACTGTCTGGAAGCTCCTCGACGAGGAGCGCCGGGCCGGCAAGCGCATCCTGTTCGAGGGCGCGCAGGGCGCGCTCCTCGATGTCGACCACGGCACCTATCCGTTCGTGACCTCGTCCAACATCGTGGCGGCGCAGGCCGCGACGGGCTCCGGCATGGGGCCTTCGGCCATCGGCTACGTGTTGGGCATCGCGAAAGCGTACACCACCCGGGTCGGCGAAGGTCCGTTCCCTACGGAGCTGTTCGACGAGATCGGCGAGACCATCGGCGCGAAGGGCCGCGAGTTCGGCGTCAACACTGGGCGCAAGCGCCGCTGCGGCTGGTTCGACGCCGTTCTGGTGCGCCAGACCGTGAAGACCTCGGGCATCGACGGCATCGCGCTGACCAAGCTCGACATCCTCGACGGGTTCGAGACCATCCGGGTCTGCACCGGCTACCGCCTCGACGGACAGGTGATCGACCACCTGCCGGCGAACCAGGCGGCGCAGGCCAAGGTCGAACCCATCTACGAGGATATCGAGGGCTGGTCGGGCACGACGGCGGGGGCCCGCTCGTGGGCCGATCTCCCGGCTCAGGCGATCAAGTACGTGCGCCGCATCGAGGAACTCATCGGTGCGCCGGTGGCGCTGCTCTCGACGTCGCCGGAGCGCGACGACACCATTCTAATGCACAGCCCCTTCGAGGATTAACGCGTCTGAGAGGATGGGCGGCGCATCCGCTCTCGGGCGGGGTGCCGGCCCGCCCTGAGTTGAGCGGACCCCAGTCACGATGGCCGATTACTACCCCTTGCTGGCGCGCGCCCTCGAAGCGATGCCGGACCGTTCGCCGGCCCTTCGCAAGGCCGTGTACGAGCGCGCGCGCAGCGCCCTGATCGGCCAGCTTCGCTCCCTCGATCCCCCCCTGTCCGAGGCGGATATCGATATTGAGGCGCGGGCCCTCGAGACCGCCATCGATCGGCTCGAGACCGAGCACGGCCCTCCGGCCCCCGAGCCCTTGGCCGAGCCTCCGTCCGAGCCCGTGCCGGAACTCAAGCCCGAGCCCGAGCCGCCCGTCACAGCGGATGCGTTGCGGGATCTGCCGGAATCGCTACCCGACGCCCCCGGGTCGGAGCCCCTGCGCCCCACCGCTCCGGCCCCGGAGCCGTTCCTGCCGCCGGCGCCCCCGCCGGACCTCGGCCGGACCCCGTTCATGCCGCCGGAGGAGCCGGCGAGCGCGCCGATCATCCCGATCCAGGCCCGCAAGGGTCGGTCGCCCGCCGCCGTGGCCGATCCCGCCGCCGAGGCGGGGTCGTCCTCGACGGACGCGTCCGCCCAGGAACCGGCGTCCGACGACCTCGTGGCCGATGCGGGCGGTGCCCGTCAGCGCCCGCGCATCGACGTGGTCGCGCCGCGGGCCGGACGGTCGCGCCTCCTGCGCAACGCCGTCGTGGGAGCCGTGCTGTTCACTGTCATCGGCCTGATCGCGGTGGCGGCGTTTCTGTTGCGCGACAAGCCGGCCGACCTTCAACCCCTGGCCGAGCAACAGGACACGGCGCAGGACAGCGCCGAGACCAAGTATGCCGACCGTATCGGTGGCGACCCCGTGGCGCCGCCGGCGCCGGCACGGCCTGCGCAGGCGCCTTCCTCGGCGGGCGCCGTGCAGCCGGACGTCTCCGTGGCGCAGCGCGCTGTCCTCTACGAGGAGAACACGTCCGCCACCAACGCCCAGCCGACCGTTGTGCAGGGGCGCGTCCTCTGGCGCCTCGAAACCGTGAATGGCGAGCGCGGTCAGGCCCTCGAAACGGCCGTTCGCGCGAACGTGGAGTTCCCCGAGGCGGGGATCACCCTGCAGATGACCATCAATCGCAATCTCGATGCGAGCTTGCCGGCATCGCACACCATCGAGCTCGCCTTCACCACGGACGGCACCAATGCCGCGCGCCGGACGGTGCAGGACATCGGGCTGCTTCAGGCCAAGGACGAGGAGAATGCCCGCGGGTCGCCGGTCTCGGGCCTGCCGGTACGGGTACGGGAGAACCTGTTCCTCATCGGTCTGTCGTCCCTGCGCAACGACATCGACCGCAACACCGACCTGCTCCTTCACCGGAACTGGCTCGAACTCGCGGTGAAGTTCAACTCCGGTGCGCGCGCGATCATCAATTTCGAGAAGGGCGCGGCGGGCACGCAGGTGATGGAGAAAGCCTTCGCGCAGTGGCGCTGACGGGCCGGGACCGCTGACACGAAAAAGGCAGCCCGAGCGCTTCGGGCCGCCCTTGTCGTTTGAAGTCGTCGCTCCGCTCAGGCGTGGGCGGCTGCGCGCGGTGCCTCGCGGGACGCCAGGTTGCGCTTGACCGCCTCCTGGATCTTCTCGAAGGCACGCACCTCGATCTGCCGCACGCGCTCGCGCGAGACGCCGAACTCGCCCGACAGGTCCTCGAGGGTGATCGGATCGTCGGCCAGACGCCGCGCCTCGAAGATGCGGCGCTCGCGGGCATTGAGCACCGAGAGGGCATCGCGCAGGGCCGAGAGCCGGTTCTGGCCTTCTTCCTCACGGGCGAGCACCGTCTCCTGGCTCGGGCTGTTGTCGACCAGCCAATCCTGCCACTCGCCTTCGCCTTCCTCGCGCAACGGCGCATTGAGGGAGGTGTCGCCCGAGAGGCGACGGTTCATGTCGATCACCTCCTGCTCGGGCACGCCGAGCTTGACGGCGATCTGCGCCACCTGATCCGGCTTGAGGTCGCCCTCTTCCAGGGCCGAGATGCGGCCCTTGGCCTTGCGCAGGTTGAAGAACAGCTTCTTCTGGTTGGCGGTGGTTCCCATCTTCACGAGGGACCACGAGCGCAGGATGTATTCCTGGATCGCCGCCTTGATCCACCACATGGCGTAGGTGGCCAAGCGGAAGCCCTTGTCCGGCTCGAAGCGCTTGACCGCCTGCATCAGGCCGACATTGCCCTCGGACACGACTTCGCCGATGGGCAGGCCGTAGCCGCGATAGCCCATGGCGATCTTGGCCACGAGGCGCAGGTGCGAGGTGACGAGGCGATGGGCGGCGCCACGATCGCCCTTCTCCCGCCAATCCTTCGCGAGCGTGAACTCCTCGTTCGGCTCCAGCATCGGAAACTTGCGGATCTCATCGAGGTAGCGCGACAGGCCACCCTCGGTGGCGAGCACGGGCAATGCGCCGGCCATGGTCTTCCTCCTTGAATGGTCCCCGAATGGGCGGACCCGAACCGAACCGCCGCTCCCTTGAGCCGGCGTTTCGGCTCCCCATCTCTACCGGGAAACAGAAGACCCCGGAAGGCGGCTCGCCCAACGAACATCGCGGTCAACGCGCGATGTCGCCGATGGCTCAGGGGTGACACGAAACGCCGCGCCGGGCGGTGCCGTTCCGCACGCCCTTCGGGTCCGGGCTTGACCGTGACAGATGCGCCACGCGGGTACTGCGTTCCCTCAGGTCGTCGCCCCCTTCTTCCGCAGCGCCGACAGGAGCGCCTCCATCTCGGGCGGCAACGGCGACTCGAAGTGTAGGGTCTCGCCCGTGCGCGGATGGGCGAAGCCGAGCACGCTGGCGTGCAGGGCCTGACGCCCGAGGGCCAGGAGCGCGGCACGGGCCTCCTCGCCCAGCCGCGTGGCCTTGGTCTTGAACGCGCTGCCGTAGACGGCGTCGCCCAGGAGCGGGTGGCCGCGATGGCTCATGTGCACCCGGATCTGGTGCGTGCGTCCGGTCTCCAGCTCGCACCGGACCAGGGCGACCAGACCCATCGCGTCGAGGGCTTCCTCGACATGGTAGTGCGTGATGGCCTCCCGACCCGTCTCGGCCCGCACCACGGCGATCTTCTCACGATTTCGGATGCTGCGGGCGAGATAGGCGTCGATGGTGCCGATGCGCGGCTCGGGCACGCCCCAGACCAGGGCGCGGTAGACCCGCTCCAGGGGGCCGGTGCGGCCGTGATCGGCGAACTGCTCGGTCAGGCCTTTGTGCGCCCGGTCGTTCTTGGCCACCACGAGGAGCCCGCTCGTGTCCTTATCGAGACGGTGGACGATTCCCGGCCGCCGCACGCCGCCGATCCCCGACAGGCTGTCGCCGCAATGGGCGATGAGGCCGTTAACCAGGGTGCCGGAATCATGTCCGGGCGCGGGGTGGACCACCAGACCCGCCGGCTTGTCGATGACGATCAGGTCGCTGTCCTCGTAGACCACGACGAGATCCTGGGTCTCGCCCTGCGGGGTCGCCGCCACGGCGGTCGGAATCGTCACGGCGAGTTCGGTGCCGGGCCCGACCTTCACCGACAGATCGAGCACCACCGCGCCGTTGCGTGTCACCTGTCCGGTCCGGATCAGATCCTGCAGGCGCGCCCGCGACACGTCCGGGAATGCCCGCGCCAGGGCGCGGTCGAGGCGCTCCGGCGTCACGTCGTCGGCGAGTGTCGCCCGACGGTCCTCTGGTTGCTGCAACGATCGTCCCTCCGCCCCGTTCACCGCGACCCGGACGGACCGCGCAAAATCCGCGCGGGGGCACTTGCTCCCTCGCAGGACCGTCGCTATACGATCGCCACACCGCCGGGAAGCTTCCTCCCGTCGGACGGTCCCACGGGATCGGAGTGAACGGGAAGCGGCGTCGGTGCCCCAAGGGTGCCGCGTTGGATTGAAGACCGCGCCCATCGTCTAGCGGTTAGGACAGGTCCCTCTCACGGATCAGACCGGGGTTCGATTCCCCGTGGGCGCGCCAATCCACTTTATCTCCAGTCTACTTGAGTCGGTGCAAGTCGAGTTGATTCGCTTCAAGTCGAGGCATTCGCCCGACGCGTTGTTTCCGCTGGTCGCAAAGATCGTCCAGGGCGTGACGCGCTGCGGAACTTGCGAAGCGCCGGTGGTCATTCCCCAAAATCCGTTCTGTCGACCTTATTCATGCCGCGGATGGTGCGTTGCCGCAACGAAAGTCTTGTGCGCGCGCCGGGCTCGGCCTTGCTGCGTCTTAAGTTTGGGTTACCATCGGCGACTTCACAGCGTTCGACGATTCCAGATCGAGACAAGGTGTTTGCCATGTCCCAGACCATTCGCGTCACGCCGACCCACGATGGCACCTATACTGTCTATCGTGGGACTGAAGTCCTGGTGAGCGGCCTCACTCGCACCCAGGCCGAGCGCTACGAGGCCGATCTCGGTTTCCTCGCCTCCCTCGGCACGCCCAACCGCCCGACCGGCCTCTCCGCCTGACGGGCTATCCCGGCGTCGCCCGTCCGCGGGCGACGCACCTGCGCGCCGGTCAAGCTGGCGTCAATCGTAGCGGTCCGCGATCGTCGATGAGGCCGGTTTCCGTGAGTCCCCGCTCCCGCCCCGCGATGCCGTAGCCGGCGGGACCGCGCGTGATGGTGTACAGGTAGTAGCTCGCCCGCCGGTTCGGTCCGCCCTCGCGGGCCGAGGCCGAGGTGCATCCCACCACCGGCACCGGCCGCCCCCCGGGCCCCTTCGCGAAATGCACGCTGCCGACGTGGTTGTGGCCGTGCAGGATGAGGTCGGCTCCAGCCTGCGCGATCATCGCCATGAACGCTTCGGCATCCTTCAGTTCACGCCCCGACGAGGCACCGCCCGGATGGGGCGGATGGTGAATCATCACCACCCGGCACGGCGGTTCGGCCTCGGCGCCGAGGCGTTCCAAGATGCCGCGAGCCGCTACGATCTGCGGTGGGCCGAGGCGCCCGCTGGCCACGAACGGCTTCGTCGGGATCGCCGAAGACAGGCCGATGAGCGCCACGGGGCCGCGGCGGCGCAGGTAGGGGAACACGCCCGGCGTGCCGTCGTCGTCCGTGGTCCAGGCGCCGCAGGCGGCCAGCAGCCCGTCGAGGGAGCCGCGCACGTAGGCGTCGTGGTTGCCCGGCACGAAGCTCACCGCCTCGGGATCGCCCAGGGCCTCCAGGAACACCCGTGAGGTCGCCCACTCGCTCGGCAGGCCGATATTGCAGAGGTCGCCCGTACAGGCGATGTGGTCGTGCGGCTGCGTCTGCAGGTCGGCCACCAGGGCGGCGAGCAGGTCCATGTCGTGGGCGTTCTTGCGCCCGCGCCGCCAGTTCACGTAGCCCGTGGCGCGCTTGCTGAAGAGCTGGCGCAGGCGCGGGCGCGGCAGCGGCCCGACATGCGGGTCGGTGATGTGGGCGAGGCGGAACATGCGTGTCCGTTGCGGATGGAAGTCACGCCCGGCATCGCCACTCGCGGCGGCGGGGTCAACCCGGTCGGCGCGCACCACACGCCACTCACGCGCTGCCGATGACTATGCCGGTCGCCAGCACGAGGGCGCCGCCCAGCACCACCTGAAGCGCGGCCCGCCAGAACGGTGTGGCCATGTAGCGCGTGCGGATGCCGGCAATGAGGAACAGCTCGACGACGACCACCAGGACGGCGAGACCCGTCGCCACGGCGAAGGCATTCGGCCACGCATCGGGGATCAGGTACGGCAGCGTATGCCCCAGGCCGCCCAGCGTCGTCATCACGCCGCAGACGAGACCGCGCATCCAGGGCGATCCACGTCCGGTGATCGACCCGTCATCCGACAGGGCCTCGGTGAAGCCCATGCTGATGCCGGCACCGAGGGAGGCGGCCAGCCCGACGAGGAAGGTCGCGCCGTTGCTGTGCGTCGCGAAGGCCGCGGCGAAGATCGGCGCCAGGGTCGAGACCGAGCCGTCGATGAGTCCGGCGAGCGCCGGCTGAACGTAGCGGAGGACGAAGGCCCGGTGCGCGTCGGCTGTTGCCGCACCCGGCGTCGGGGAAGGAATGCGCGTCTCGGCGCCCGCAGTCGCGATCATCACCCGGTCTCCAGTTTTGATTCGTTCCAATCTATAATTTAGAATTGTTATGAACAAGCGAATTTGTCGGGTGTCGACGGGGATTTGCCGCGTTTCGCCGTGAGTCGGACCGGGGGTGCCCGGAGGCCGAGCGTTGCGCCCCAACGGGGAACGGCGCTAGACACCGCCCGGCGACGGCCAAGGCGGCCCTCCCCGGCCCTCGCGCCGGGTCGGTCCGCGTACCGCGCCGCGAAGGCGTTGCATCATGAGTGTCCTCAAGCGCATCGGCCGCGCCCCGGCGGTCCAGCAGGCCCTCGGCCGCGCCGCGGGCGGGTACCTGCGCCTCGTGCGCGCCACCAACCGCTTTTCCATGGAGCCGGCCGAGCCCGATCCCTGGCTCGACGGCCTCGGGCCGTTCATCGCCGGCATGTGGCACGGCCAGCACACGATGATCTCGTTCATGCGCCGGCCGCACGACCGCATCGCCACGATCATCTCGCGCTCGGCCGACGGCAACATCAACACCATCGCGTTGGAGCGCATGGGCGTGCGGGTGATCCGGGCGTCGGGTGCGCGCGGGCGGGCCGTGCGCGACGTGAAGGCTAAGGGCGGTGCCGAGGGCCTGCGCGCCATGCTGCGCGCCCTGAAGAACGGTGAATCCGTCGCCTTCAGCGCCGACGTGCCGAAGGTCTCGCGCCGCTGCGACGCCGGCATCCTCACCCTCGCCCGCTTCTCCGGTCGGCCCATCGTGCCCGTGGCCGTGGTCACCAGCCGGCACCTGCGGCTGAACAGCTGGGACCGGGCCTGCTTCGGCCTCCCGTTCGGGCGCGGCGCCATGGTGTTCGGCACGCCGATCCACGTACCCCGCGAGACCGGACCCGAGGCGTTCGAGGCGTTGCGCCTCGCGGTGGAGGCGGAGATGAACCGCGTTCACGACCGCGCCTATACCCTCGTCGGCCGCACCGACCGGGTGGGAAACCCCGCATGAGAGCGCCGGCTCAGCCCGCGTCGGTGAAGGCGATCCCCACCAAGGCCCCGCCCCTGACGGCGATCCTGAAGCTCTATCGCTACGGTCTCCTCGTCGGCGAGCCGGCGGTGGCCGGTCTGCTGGCGTGGCGCTCGCGCCAGGGTAAGGAGGACCCGGGGCGCCTCTCCGAGCGCCGCGGCCTGCCCGGCCGCGCCCGCCCCATCGGCCGCCTCGTTTGGATGCACGGCGCCAGCGTCGGCGAGATCCTCTCCCTCGTCGGCCTCGTCGACGGCATGATCGCGCGGGGGTTCTCCGTCCTCGTCACCACGGGCACCCGCAGCGCCGCCGATCTCATCGGCAGCCGCCTGCCGTCGGGAGCCGTGCACCAGTACATGCCCCTCGACGCACCGCGCTGGGTCGGGCGCTTCCTCGACCATTGGCGGCCGGACCTCGCCCTGGTGGCGGAATCCGAGATCTGGCCCAGCACCGTCGCCGGCCTCCACGCCCGCGCCATTCCCCTGATCCTCGTCAACGGCCGGATGTCCGAGCGCTCGTTCCGCGGCTGGGGCCGTACGCCCCGCACCGCCCGCGCGCTCCTGGCGCGCATCTCCGTCTGCCTCGCGCAGACGGAGGAGGATGCGGCGCGCTTCGCCAAGCTCGGCACACCCCGGGTCGTCGTCTCGGGCAACCTCAAATACGATTCGGACGTGCCGCCCGTGGACGAGCAGCAACTCGCGCACTTGCGCGACTGCATCGGCGACCGCCCCGTCTGGGTCGCGGCCAGCACCCATCCGGGCGAGGACGCCGTGGCGGCCCGCGTCCACGCGGTGCTGAAGCGCCGCTGGCCCGAAATCCTCACCATCGTGGTCCCGCGCCATCCCCATCGCGGCGGCGATGTCGCGGCCCGCGCCTCGGCCGAAGGATTGCGCAGCGCCCGGCGCTCCCAGGGCGGGCGCCCGCACGGGAGCATCGACCTGTACGTCGCCGACACGCTCGGCGAACTCGGCCTGTTCTATCGCCTGACGTCCCTGGTCTTTCTCGGTGGCTCCCTCGTGGAGCACGGCGGCCAGAACCCCATCGAGCCGGCGCGCCTCGGCGCCGCGGTCCTGCACGGGCCGCACATCTTCAACTTCACGCAGGTCTACCGGGCCCTCGACGGTGCCGGTGGCGCCCGCTGCGTCGCCGACGCGGACGACCTCGCGGCGGCCCTCGCGGATTTTCTCGCCGAACCCGCCCGCATCGACGCCATCGCCCGCGCGGGAGCAGCGGCCCTCGCGCCGTTCGAGGGCGCCGTCGATCGCACCCTGGCGGTGCTCGATCCGTTCATCGCGCAGATGCGGCTCACCGCCATGACGGCGCAGTGAGCCGGGCCTGATGCGGCCCCCGGCCTTCTGGCATGCCGGGCCTGGGCACCCCGCCGCACGGGCTCTGGCGCCCCTCGCCGCCCTCTACGGCTGGCGCAGCGCCGCCAGGATGGACCGGCGGGGCACGCCCGGCCCCTATCCCATCGTGTGCATCGGCAATTTCACCCTCGGCGGCGCCGGCAAGACGCCGACCGCCCTCGCGGTGGCCGGTCTCCTGCGCGACCTCGGCGCATCCCCGGCCTTCCTGACCCGTGGCTATGGCGGCCGCCTCGCCGGCCCGGTGCGCGTCGATCCCGACCGGCACGCCGCCGTGGACACCGGCGACGAACCCCTGCTGCTCGCCCGGTTCGCCCCCACCATCGTGGCGCGGGACCGGCTGGCGGGCGCGCCTCACTGCATCGAGGCGGGCGCCGACGTGATCGTCATGGACGACGGTCTGCAGAGCCCGGCGCTCGCCAAGGCTCTGTCCTTCGCGGTGGTGGATGCGGGGGTGGGCGTCGGCAACGGCCGCGTTTTCCCCGCCGGCCCCCTGCGGGTGCCCCTCGCCCGGCAATGGCGCCACATCCACGGCCTCGTTCTCATCGGTGCCGGCGCCCCCGGCGAGACCGTGGCCGAGGACGCCGCGCACCGTGGGTTGCCGGTGCACCGCGCCCGGCTCGTCCCGGAAGGCGACTGGGCCGGGCGCCGGGTCCTGGCGTTCGCCGGTATCGGCCGGCCCGACAAGATGTTCGCCACCCTGCGCGAAGCCGGCGCCGACGTGGTCGCGACCCGCGCCTTCGCCGACCACCATCCCTACGGACGGGCCGAACTCGGCGCCCTCGCGGCGGAGGCGGAGCGCCTCGGCGCCGACCTCGTCACCACCCGGAAGGACCACGTCCGGCTGCCGCCCGAATTCGCCACCCGCGTCACGGTCCTGCCCGTGACCCTCGCGTTCGTCGATGCCGGTGCCGTCGCGGCGCAACTGGCGGACATCCTGCCCCGCCCCTGAGTGTCCGGTCCGCCCTCGTTCAAGTGTCCCTGTGGTTGTGCGCGATGGGGGGTTAGCGTCGGATCATGCCCGAATCGACCAGCCTCCTCGCCTTCGCCCTCGTCTCCCTCGGCATGGTCCTGACGCCGGGGCCGAACATGATCTACCTCGTGTCGCGCTCCATCGCGCAGGGGCCGCGGGCCGGGCTGATCTCCCTCGGCGGCGTCGCGCTCGGGTTCGTCGTCTACATGCTGTGCGCGGCCTTCGGCATCACCGCCCTGCTGCTCGCCGTGCCGTTCGCCTATGATACCCTGCGCTGGGCGGGGGCCGCCTACCTGCTCTACCTCGCTTGGCAGGCCGTGCGGCCGGGCGGGCGCAGCCCGTTCGCGGCACGCGCCCTGCCCCATGACGGCCCGGGCCGGCTGTTCACCATGGGGTTCGTCACCAACCTGCTGAACCCGAAGATCGCGGTGATGTATCTGTCGCTGCTGCCGCAATTCATCGACCCGGCGCGGGGCAGCGTCCTCGTCCAGGCCCTGATCCTCGGCACGGTCCAGATCGTTGTGAGCGTCGGCGTGAACGCTTTCATCGCGGTGGGGGCCGGGTCGGTGTCCACCTTCCTCGGTGGCCGTCCGGCCTGGCAGGTGGCCCAGCGCTGGCTCATGGGCACGGTTCTGGCCGGCCTCGCCCTGCGCATGGCCGCCGAGTCGCGGCGCTGACGCGTCAGCGTGGGCCGAGCGCCCGCGCGAAGGCCGTCAGGTTGTTGCGCATCATCGCCACGTAGGTCGGTGCCGGGCCGTCGGGGCCCGACAGGGCATCGGAATAGACCTTGCCGCCGATGGCCGCACCGCTCTCGCGGGCGATCTGCTCCATGAGGCGCGGGTCGGCGATGGTTTCGAGGAACACCGCCGGGATCTTCTCCGCCCGGATCTGCCGGACGATCCGCGCCACGTCGCGCGGGCTCGCCTCGCTGTCCGTCGAGACCCCTTGCGGCGCGATGAAGGTCAGGCCGTAGGCGGCGGTGAAGTAGCCGAAGGCGTCGTGGGTGGTGATGATCCGCCGCTGTGCGGGGGGAATCTTCGCGATGGTGGCGCGGACCTCGCCTTCCAGGGCATCGAGTTCGCCGAGATAGGCCGTGGCCCGGGCCGCGTACGCCGCCGCATGGGCCGGATCGCGCTTGGCGAGCCCATCGCGGATGGTGGCGACGTAGACCTTGGCGTTGGCGATGCTCTGCCAGGCGTGCGGATCGGCGTGGTGGTCGTGGGCATGGCCGTGCCCATGGTCGTCGGCCTCCTCGATGGGCTTGATCCCCTTCGAGGCCACCACGACGGGTGCCTTGGCGCCGGACGCCTTGATGAGGCGGTCGATCCACCCCTCGAGTCCGAGGCCGTTGACCACCACGAGGTCGGCCGCCGCGAGCGTGCGGGCGTCGCTCGGTGCCGGCGCGTAGCCGTGGGCATCGGCGTCGGGCTTGACCAGGGTGGTCACCGCCACCCGCTCGCCGCCGACCTGTGAGACGAGATCGCCGAGGATCGAGAACGTGGCCACCACACGGAGTCTTTCGGGGTCGGCCAGGGCCGGCGCCGCGCCGCAGAGAACGGCGAGCAGCAGGGCGAACGCCATCGGCAGTCCGGTCGGGAGGCGTCCACGCAACATCGGCAAAGGTCCTCGGTTCAGGCTTCCTCGGTTCAGTAATGTAACATTATCACATTGCCAAGCCTGGATGCCTCGACTTGATCTCTCGTCCCCCCGGCCGCAAACACCGGCCGATCCGATTTCTCGGGGCGTTGAGAAAGTCATAAAAAACCATGGCGCGTCGGCCGCTCCTGAGGGGTGACACCCTCCCCCTCCTGGGCCGTGTCTGGCGCGAGTGGCTCAGCCCCCACCGGGCGACGCTGGCCGTGGTCCTCGTGCTCATCGCCATCGTGGGCGCGGCGACGGGGTTCTACCCGGCCCTCATCAAGGGCGCTTTCGACGCCTTCGACGCCAAGGACACGGCGGCCCTCGCCTACGGTCCCCTCATCGTCATCGCCATCACGTCGATCCGGGGCTTCGCCCTGTTCGGCCAGACGGTGCTGACCAACCGGGTGGTCACGCGGGTCGAGGCCGACATGCAGGCGGCCCTCTACGCACACCTCATCGACTCGGATCTGGCCCAGCTCGGGCGCGAGAGCCCGGCCGCCTTCACCCAGCGCTTCACCACGGATTTCGCCTTCATCAAGGAGGCGCTCACCCGCATTTCCACGGTGCTCCTGCGCGACATCGCCATGCTCATCGCCCTGGTGGCGGCGCTGATCTGGATGGACCCGCTCCTGACCCTGGTGGCCGGCGTGACCGTGCCGTTCGTCGCCGGCCCCATCGGCCGGGTCGGCAAGAAGCTGCGCCGGGTCTCGACGACGACGCAGGAGCAGATGGGGCTCACCGCGAGCCTCATCTCCGAGAGCCTGCAGGGCGCGCGCATCGCCAAGACCTACGCGCTGGAAGGCTACCTCAAGGGCCGGGCGCAGGGGGCCTTCGACGAGGTACGCCGCCTCAAGATGAAGGCGGCCAACGCCCGCGGGCGCCTCGATCCGCTCCTCGAGATCGGCGGCGGCTTCGCCGTGGCCGCCGTGCTGGTGCTGGTCGGCCAGCGGGTGATGTCGGGCGAGCGCACGGTGGGGGATTTCACCGGCTACGTCGCAGCCCTGCTGCTCGCCGCTCAGCCGGCCCGGGCGCTCGGCACCCTCAACGCCATCCTGCAGGAGGCGGGCGCGGCCCTGCAGCGCTACTTCGCCCTCATGGACGAGGCCCCGCTGATCCGCGAGGCGGCGGACGCCAGGGACCTGCTGGTGGGCGGCGGCGCGATCCGCTTTTCCGACGTGCGCTTCCGCTACCGCGCCGACGCGCCGGCCCTGGAGGGGATCGACCTCGCCGTGCCGGCCGGCGCCACCGTGGCCCTCGTGGGGCGCTCGGGGTCGGGAAAATCCTCGCTGCTCAACCTCGTGCCGCGCCTCTACGACGTCGATGCCGGAGCCGTGTCCATCGACGGTCAGGACATCCGGCACGTGACCTTCGCATCGCTCCGCCGGGCCGTCGCGGTGGTGTCCCAGGAGGTGGTGCTGTTCGACGACACGGTGGCGGCCAACATCGGCTTTGGCCGCCCCGGCGCCTCCCGAGCCGAGATCGAGGCGGCGGCGGAGGCGGCGGCCGCCCACGGATTCGTCTCGCGCCTGCCCGAGGGCTACGAATTTCGCGTCGGCCCCGCCGGTGGGCGGCTGTCGGGGGGGGAGCGCCAGCGCATCTCGCTCGCCCGCGCCTTCCTGAAGGACGCGCCGATCCTGCTCCTCGACGAGGCGACGAGTGCGCTCGATTCCGAGTCCGAGCGCCTCGTCCAGGCCGCGCTCCTGCGCCTCATGCGCGGGCGCACCACCCTCGTCATCGCCCACCGCCTCTCGACGGTGCGCGACGCCGATCTCATCGTGGTGATGGAGGCCGGCCGCGTCGCCGAGACCGGCACCCACACCGACCTCATGGGCCGTGGCGGAGCCTATGCCCGCCTGCACCGGATGCAGCTCTCGGGCGACGCCCCCGACGAGACCCTGGCGCCTTGAGGCGACGGCGTGCCGCGCACGTCGACCGCCCGTGACCCTCGCGGAGATACGCCGCCGATGACACCCGAGCCCTACGGCCGCACCAAGAACGGGCAACCCGTCGCCCGCCACACCCTCGCGCGCGGGCGGCTTACCGTGCGGATCCTCGATTACGGCGGAATCGTCTCCGCCATCGAGACACCCGACCGGACGGGACGGAGAACCAACGTGGTCCTGGGCGCCATGGACCTCGCCGGCTACGAGGCCAGCGACGCGCATTTCGGCGCCCTCATCGGCCGCTACGCCAATCGCATCGCGCACGGCCGGTTCAGCCTCGACGGACAGGTCCATGATCTGCCCCGCAACGAGGGGGACAACACCATGCATGGCGGCCCGGCGGGGTTCGACCGCAAGGTCTGGCGGGTTGAATCGGCGACCGGTACCGACCTCACCCTCGCCCATCGCTCGCCCGACGGTGACCAGGGCTTCCCCGGCACCCTCGACGTGCGGGTGACCTACGCCCTTCCCGACGACGAGACCCTGTCCATCACCTACGCGGCCGAGACCGACCGGCCGACGGTTCTGAACCTGACCAACCACAGCTATTTCAACCTCGCCGGCGAGGGCGCGGGCGATGCGCTCGACCACGTGGTGGGAATCGCCGCCGACGCATACCTGGCGGTCGACGCGGATCAGATCCCCACCGGCGAGCGGTGCGCGGTCGCCGGCACGCCCTTCGATTTTCGCACCCCCACGGCCCTCGGCGCCCGCATCCGCGCGGCCGATCGCCAATTGATCCGGGGCCATGGCTACGACCACACCTTCGTGCTGCGCGGAGCCGGCGGCCTGCGTACGGTCGCCACCGCGCACGATCCTTCGAGCGGCCGGCACCTGACCGTGGCCACCACCCAACCCGGCCTGCAACTCTACACCGCCAACATGCTCGACGGCACGGCGACGGGCTCGGGTGGTGGGCTCTATCGCGCCGGGGATGCCGTGTGCTTCGAGGCGCAAGGGTTTCCCGACGCGCCGAACCATCCCGACTTCCCGAGCACCGTCCTGCGTCCGGGCGAATCGTTCTCGGCGGTCACCACGTACCGATTCACCGTCGCATGACCGTTGTCGTGTACGCCGCCGCCGCCCTGTTCGAGATCGGCGGGTGCTTCTCGGTCTGGGCCTGGCTGCGGCTCGGGCGCTCGGCCTGGTGGCTGGTGCCGGGCGCCGTGGCCCTGGGGCTGTTCGCCTGGCTGCTGACGCGCTTCGAGAGCGAGGCGGCCGGCCGCGCCTATGCGGCCTATGGCGGGCTCTACATCGGCGCGTCCCTCCTGTGAATGTGGGGCGCGGAAGGCCAGCGGCCGGACCGCTTCGATGTCGCCGGCGCCGCCCTGTGCCTCGCCGGGGCGGGCCTCATCCTCTATGGTCCGCGCACCTGAAAGGTCCGCCGTGGGACTGGATGCGGCAAAGCTGCAGGCCGATGAATTGCACTGCAGCATGGCTGTTTTGCAGTGCGGCATCTTGCGTTTTCGACTGCGAATAGGTCAAAACCGTCGCCTGTCGTACCCGACGCGCGAGATTTATAGTTCACATGTCAAGCCACAACCAGCAGACCAACGGTCGAGAGGCGTCGCTCAATCGCAGGAAACTGCTGGAATTCCTGTCCGCCAGCCCGATCCTCGCACCGGGCGCCATCAGCGCGGTCGCCGGAATGCTCGCCGCCGGCACTTCGGGGGCGATGGCTCAGAGCTACGACGTCCTCCGGCAGGCGCCCGTCATGGACGGCGACCTCATCGCCAATCCCGCCCAGGCCCTGAACGTCTTCGATTTCGAGGCGGTGGCGAAGAAGACCCTGCCCCCGGCCCATTACGGCTACCTCGCCAGCGGCGTCGACGGCGACGAGACCCTGAAGGCCAACCGCGAGGGCTTCGAGAAGATCGCCATCCGCGCCCGCCGCCTTATCGACGTGCGCAAGATCGACACCACGGTGAAGATCTTCGGCGAGACCTGGGGCAGCCCCATCGCACTGGCGCCCATCTCCAGCCAGGGTGCGTTCCACCCGGAGGCCGAGGGCGCCGTCGCCCGCGCCTGCAAGGCGAAGAACCATCAGATGATCCTGTCCACCGTGGGCAGCACCTCCATCGAGGACGTGATCAAGGAGCGCGGTTCCCCGGTCTGGTACATGCTGTACCCCACCGACGACTGGGCCGTGACCGAGGCCCTGGTGAAGCGCGCCGAGAAGGCCGGCGCCCCGGCCATCGTGCTCACCGTTGACCGGCAGGGCGGTCGCAACACCGAGACCCTGTTCCGTGAGCGCCGCAGCGATACCCGTACCTGCACCGATTGCCATACGCCCGGCTTCAAGAACGAGGTGAGCCGCAAGCCAATGTTCGACGACCTCGACGTGTCGAAGGTGACGAACCTCTACGGCACCGGCATGACCTGGGACTACGTCAAGCGCCTGCGCGGCATCGTGAAGGGCAAGCTCGTCCTCAAGGGCATCGTCACCCACGAGGACGCCAAGAAGGCCATGGAATACGGCGTCGACGCCCTCATCGTGTCGAACCACGGCGGCCGCGCCGAGGAGAGCCTGCAATCGACCATCGGCGTCCTGCCGGAGATCGTTTCGGCCGTGAACGGCAAGGTGCCGATCCTCATCGACGGCGGGTTCCGGCGCGGCACCGACGTGATCAAGGCCCTGGCGCTCGGCGCCACCGCCGTCTGCGTCGGCCGCCCCTACGCCTGGGGGCTCGCCGCCTTCGGCCAGCCCGGCGTCGAGATGGTGCTCACCCTCATGCAGCGCGAGTTCGAGACGATCATGCGTCAGGTCGGTGCGACGAAGATCGCCGAGATCAACGCCGCGAGCGTCAGCCGGGCCTGATCCCGCCGGGGGAGCGGGATTTCGTTTCCGCTCCCCCGAGACACCGCGACGCGAAACAGAACCGCCCCGAGGGTTTCCCTTCGGGGCGGTTCTGTTTTCATCGAGAACGCTTTCGGATCAGCTCTTGCGGATCAGCTCACGTGAGCGTCCGCCTCGACCAGGATCTCGCGCTTCCCGGCGTGGTTGGCCGGTCCGACGATGCCCTCCATCTCCATCTTCTCCATCAGGGAGGCGGCGCGGTTGTAGCCGATCTGCAGGCGGCGCTGGATGTAGGACGTGGACGCTTTCTTGTCCCGAAGCACCACCTGCATGGCCTGGGCGTAGAGGTCGCCGCCGGTCTCGCCGAAGCTGCCCTGGTCGAACACCGCACCGTCCACCTCGACCTCGTCGGCGGCCGACCCCTTAGCCCCCTCGCCCTCGTCGGCGGTGACCGCCTCGAGGTAGGACGGCCGGCCCTGGCGCTTGAGATGAGCGACGACGCTCTCGACTTCCGAATCCGAGCAGAACGGCCCGTGCACGCGGGTGGTGCGGCCGCCGCCGGCCATGAACAGCATGTCGCCCTGGCCCAAAAGCTGCTCGGCGCCCATCTCGCCGAGGATCGTGCGGCTGTCGATCTTGCTCGTCACCTGGAAGGAGATCCGGGTCGGGAAGTTCGCCTTGATGGTGCCGGTGATGACGTCGACCGTCACCTGGAAGGAGATCCGGGTCGGGAAGTTCGCCTTGATGGTGCCGGTGATGACGTCGACCGACGGGCGCTGCGTCGCCATGATGAGGTGGATGCCCGCCGCCCGAGCCATCTGGGCGAGGCGCTGGATCGCGCCCTCGATGTCTTTCCCCGCCACCATCATCAGGTCGGCCATCTCGTCGACGACGATGACGATGTAGGGCAGCGGGGTGAGGTCCATCTCCTCGTTCTCGTAGACGGCCTCGCCGGTCTCGCGGTCGAAACCGGTCTGCACGGTCCGGGTCAGGATCTCGCCGCGCCCCCGCGCCTCGGCGAGTCGGGCGTTGAACCCGTCGATGTTGCGCACACCGACCTTGGACATCTTCTTGTAGCGCTCCTCCATCTCGCGCACGGCCCACTTCAAGGCGATGACCGCCTTCTTCGGGTCTGTGACCACGGGCGAGAGCAGGTGCGGAATACCGTCGTAGACCGACAGTTCGAGCATCTTCGGATCGACCATGATCAGGCGGCACTCCTCGGGCTTGAGCCGATAGAGCAGGCTGAGGATCATGGTGTTGGCCGTCGTAGACCGACAGTTCGAGCATCTTCGGATCGACCATGATCAGGCGGCACTCCTCGGGCTTGAGCCGATAGAGCAGGCTGAGGATCATGGTGTTGATGGCCACCGACTTGCCGGAGCCGGTGGTGCCGGCCACCAGCAGGTGCGGCATCCGGGCGAGGTCGGCGATGATCGGCTCGCCGCCGATGTTCTTGCCGAGGCACAGGGCAAGGCTCTGCTTCGTCTCGGCGAAATCGACGGAGGCCAGGAGCTCGCGAAGGTACACGGTCTCGCGCCGCGCATTGGGTAGCTCGATGCCGATGGCGTTCCGGCCCGGGACCACGGCGACGCGGGCCGAGACGGCGGACATGGACCGGGCGATGTCGTCGGCCAGCGAGATCACGCGGCTCGACTTGGTGCCGGGGGCCGGCTCCAATTCGTAGAGGGTCACGACGGGGCCGGGGCGCACGGCCAGGATGTCGCCACGCACGCCGAAATCGCTCAGGGTGGCTTCGAGCAGGGTCGCGTTCTGCTCGAGGGCTTCCGAGGACACCTGGGCTGAGGGTGAGACCAGGGGCGGCTCGGCCAGGAGACCCAGCGCCGGAACCGCGTAGGCACCCGGATTGTGCACAGGAGCCGGGGCCGGACGCCGCTGGGGCACGGGGGGCGACGGCGGCGCAGCGACGCGCGAGCGCGCATCCGGGGGCGCGGGCTGGGGATCTTGCGCGAAGACCGGCTCCTCGCCGCCATCGTCGGGCTCGTCGTCGTGCAGCACGGGAGCGGCCCGTCGCGCGGGCGCGGGCGCAGCTTCGGTGTCGAACACCGGTTCGCGGCGCGGATCGCGCGGGCTGGGTGCCTCCCAGGGGGTGTCGTCGTCTGAGAAGGCGCGCCGTGCCGCCAGGGCCGGCGAGGCGCCGTCATGGGCGACAACCGCCTGCGCGGCGCGGCCCTCGCGCCAAGTCTCGACACGCGAGGCCAGGGCGGCGCGGCCACCCATGAGCATCTGCGCCAGGGCGCCGAGGGACACGACTCCGAGGCTCGGTTCGTCGTCCTCGTAGCGGTCGTCGTTGCGGGCGCGGGCGGGCTGCCGCACGGGATGCAGCGGCTCGTCCTCCTCCTCCGGGATCTCGCCCACCCGGCAGGCACCGGTCAGGCTCAGGATGGCGATGGCGGCGAAGAGGAAGCCCACCAACGCCGCGGCCGGCGAGGCGACGATGCCCACGATGGTGCGGGCCGCGTGGATCAGGGCATCGCCGGTGACGCCGCCGAGCCCCGTGGGCAGGGGCCAGCGCGCCGTGGACGGCAGGGCGCTGGCCACCGCGCTCGCGGAGAAGAAGCCGATGATCCACAGGGTGATGCGCAGGCCCCCGCGCGGCAGGGCACGGGAGCGCATGAGCTGCACCCCCCACAGGGCCGGCGGCAGGACGAAAGCCAGGGAGCCGAGGCCGAGGAGCTGCATGGCGAGGTCGGACATCACCGCCCCGCTGGTGCCGAGCACGTTGTGGGCGGCGTGGTCGGTGGCGTGGTTCAGGCTCGGGTCGTCGATGGACCACGTCGCCAGGGCGACGGTCAGGGCCGTCGCGCCGGCAAACAGGATGAGACCGCCCAACTCCGTCATCCGCTTGGCCAGGAACGGCCGAAAGCTGTCGACGAACGTGTCGTAGGGCGATGCGGAACGGCGAAGCGAGCGCATTCGGAACCAGACGCGATGGGGAAACGATCCGGTAACGCTAACGCCCGCGCGGTTAACGGGGGTTTAAGTGTGCTCCTGAGCTCCCGAATGCGACGGGTGTCCAAGATGACGTGCAGACGAAAGAAGGCCCCGGATCGTGCGATCCGGGGCCTTCTTTCGTGTTGCCTCGGGCCGCCCCGGAAGTCGGCCCTGGGATCGATCCTAGTAGTTGTAGGCGCGCTCGCCGTGATCGGCGATGTCGAGGCCTTCGCGCTCCTCGTCCTGGGTGACGCGCAGGCCGATGGTGAGATCGACGAGCTTGTACAGGATGGCGGAGCCGATGCCGGACCACAGGATGGTGAAGCCGACGGCCTTGAGCTGGCTCATCAGGGCCGCCGCCGTCTCGTAGGTGCCCACCGCGAGTTCACCGGGCTTCGAGGCGTAGTCCGGCAGGCCGACGCCGCCGAAATCCGGGTTCACCAGGATGCCGGTCGCCACGGCGCCGAGGATGCCGCCGATGCAGTGCACGCCGAAGACGTCGAGGGAATCGTCGTAGCCGAGCGCGTTCTTCACCGTGGAGCACATGATGAAGCACACGGCGCCCGCGACGAGGCCCAGCACGATCGAACCCATGGGACCGGCGAAACCGGCGGCCGGGGTGACGGCGACGAGGCCCGCGATGGCACCCGACAGCATGCCCAGCAGGGAGGGCTTGCCCTTCAGCATCCACTCCACGAACAGCCAGGAGAGGGCGGCGGCGGCGGTGGCCACGAAGGTGTTGAGCATCGCCATGGCGGCGGTGCCGTTGGACTCGAGGTTCGAGCCGGCGTTGAAGCCGAACCAGCCGACCCAGAGCAGCGAGGCGCCGATGGCGGTCATGGTCAGGGAGTGCGGAGCGAGCAGGTCACGGCCGTAGCCGATGCGCTTGCCAAGCATGAGGCAGCCGACGAAGCCGGCGATGCCCGCGTTGATATGCACCACGGTGCCGCCTGCGAAGTCGAGGGCGCCCCATTTGAACAGCAGGCCGGCATCGGCGTTCACCGCGTCGAGGGCCGCCTGTGCGGTCGCCTTCGAGGCGTCGTCGGTGGCGGCGGCCAGCGCCTTGGCGGCGTTGCCGACGGCGTCCGGGCCGCCCCAATACCAGACCATGTGGGCCATCGGGAAGTAGATGAGGGTGGTCCAGAGGATCATGAACACGACGAGCGCCGAGAACTTCATCCGCTCGGCGAAGGCGCCGACGATGAGGGCCGGGGTGATCATCGCGAACGTCATCTGGAAGCAGATGTAGACGTACTCGGGGATCACGACGCCGTTCGAAAAGGTTGCGACGGTGGAGTTGGCGTCGATGCCCTTCAGGAAGGCCTTCGAGAACCCGCCGACGAAGTCGTTCAGGCCGCCGCCGTTGGTGAAGGCGAGGCTGTAGCCGAAGATCACGAACAGCAGCGAGGAAATGCACGCGATGGCGAAGACCTGCGTCAGCACCGAGAGCATGTTCTTCGTGCGCACGAGGCCGCCGTAGAACAGGGCCAGGCCCGGCACGACCATCAGCAGCACGAGGGCGCTGGAGATCAGCATCCAGGCGGTGTCGCCCTTGTTCGGGACGGGCGCGGCCACTGCGGCGGCCGGTGCGGCCTCCGTGGTCGGCGACTGCGCGAGGGATGGCTCGATGAACAGGAGCGCCAGGGCGGCGCCTCCCATTCCGAGCGCCAGGGCATTGCGAAGTTTCATGGAAACAGGACTCCCGGTCACTGTGCGATGCTGAAGGGGGACGATCGTGGGGCGGGGACCGGCGGGCGGCCCGACTCTCCCGGGGGCCGGCGCGCGGACCCGAAGTACGGCTGTGGACTGCGAGGGGCTGCCTCAGAGGGCGTCGACGTCGGTCTCGCCGGTGCGGATGCGGACGGCCTTCTCGAGGGGAAGAACGAAGATCTTGCCGTCGCCGATCTGGCCCGTGCGGGCGGCGGCCGCGATGGCGTCGATGACGCTGCCGGTGAGGTCGGAGGCCACCGCCACCTCGATCTTCAGCTTGGGCAGGAAGCTCACGGCGTACTCGGCGCCGCGGTAGATCTCGGTGTGGCCCTTCTGGCGGCCGTAACCCTTCACCTCGGTGACGGTGAGCCCGTGCACGCCGATGCCGGTCAGGGCGTCCCGGACCTCCTCCAGCTTGAACGGCTTGATGATAGCCATCACGATCTTCATGGGCGGCGCCCCCTTGTCCCGATTGGTTGCCCGGCCGGCGCGCTCTCGCGTCGCGACCCGACGGGTCCGGATGTTCGGCGTGGATCGGACTGACCCAGACGCTCGCCCTTCGTTATTCAAGGACTATGCCAACGGGAACTTTTCGCGTTCGGCCCTATCTGCTTAGAAACTGTCCGTGCCGTGCCCTGGATACGGGCGAAATTCCCGCCAAGTTTGCGCTGTTCGCAAGCATTATGGCGCATCGATAGGCAGATTGAGAGGTGTCCGGGCACCTCGCGAGATGCCTGGACATCGGCGCCGCGCCGCCGCTTAAAGTCAGCCTTCGGCGCGTCGCGGCCGAATCATGCCTTCCTGGGCGACGGACGCCACGAGGGTGCCGTCCCGCGAAAAGATCTGCCCCCGGGCGAAGCCGCGCGCTCCCCCGGCGCTCGGACTGTCCTGGGCATAGAGCAGCCACTCGTCGGCGCGGAACGGGCGATGCAGCCACAGGGCATGGTCGAGGCTCGCCGACTGGATCTCGCCGTCGAACACCGTCTGCCCGTGCGGGATCAGGGTGGCATCGAGCAGCGTCATGTCGGAGGCGTAGGCCAGCACCGCCCGGTGGATGGCGGGATCGTCGGGCAGCCGGTCGACGGCGCGCATCCAGACGTGGAAGCGCGGGTCGCGCGGCGCGCGTCTGAGGTAGCGCTCGATCTCTACGGGGCGCAGCTCGATGGGGCGGCGGCGCCCGAAATAGGACAGGATCGGCGCCGGAATCGCCGCGCCCTCGCGGGCTGCCTGCGCGGCGGCGGCCGGCGCCTCGGCCACCCCTTCGGGGGGCGGCACGTCGGGCATCGTCGCCTGGTGGACGGCGCCCTCCTCCGCGTCGTGATAGGAGACCGACATGGCGAAGATCGCCCGCTCGTGCTGGCTCGCCACCACCCGGCGGGTCGCGAAGCTGCGCCCGTCGCGGATGCGCTCGACGGCGTAGTCGATGGGCGCCTTCGGATCTCCGCCGAGCAGAAAATACGCGTGCAGGGAATGCGGCGGACGCGTCTCCGGCACCGTGCGCGAGGCCGCCACCAGGGCCTGGGCCACCACCTGCCCGCCGAACACCCGGAACCAGCCGGTCTGCAGACTCTCGCCCCGGAAGCGGTCCTGCCCCAGTGGGGCGAGATCGAGGATGTCGAGGAGTTCGGCGACGATGCCGGCCATGGGGACCCCCGGTGGTGGAACGGACGATGCCGCCGCCATAGCAAGCTTGGGAGGCGCGATCCATGCGGCCGGCGACGATGCCGCTGCCGCGGAGGCGGCCCGCGCGTTGCCCTCGACCCCGGGGAGTGGCACTCCGGGCGGATCGGGACGGGGACGCGAGATGGCGGGATCGGGGCAGCGCAGGGTGGTGGTGGCCGGGGCCGGAATCCCGGGGCTGAGCCTCGCCCTGGCGTTGAAGCGGGCGCACGGCCCGGCGCTCGCCGTCACCGTCTGCGATCCGGCCCTGGCGTCCGGCGCGGCGCGCCACCGCGGCCGGGCCTTCGCCGTGGCGGCGGGGGGGCGACGGATGTTCGCCCAACTCGGGATCTGGGAGGCCGTGTCCGCGGCGGCCGAGCCGATCCGCGACATGGTGGTGAGCGACAGCCGCCTCACCGACCCGGTGCGACCGGTCTTCCTCACCTTCGCTCAGGAGCCTTCCCCCCAGGATGCGGTGGCGGGCGAGCCCTTCGCCCATATGGTCGAGGCCGAACCCCTGGTCGCCGCGCTGCTGGCGGCCTGCGCGGCGGCGGGGGTGGTCCTCGATCCCGTCGGGATCGCGTCCGCCGATCCGGGGCCCGAGGCCACCGAACTCCATCGCACCGATGGACGAGCCGAGACAGCGAGCCTCCTCGTGGCGGCGGACGGAGCGCGCTCGCGCCTGCGCGAAGGGGCCGGCATCGGCTGGGTCGGCTGGTCCTATCCGCAATCGGGCATCGTCGCGACCATCGGGCATGAGCGTCCCCATGGGGGCCGGGCCTACGAGCATTTCCTGCCGAGCGGCCCGTTCGCGATCCTGCCCCTCGTCGAGGGCGGCGCATTGGGGCACCGCTCGTCCATCGTCTGGACCGAGCGGGCGGCGGACGTGCCGGCTCTTCTCGGTGGCGGACCCGACGAGACTTTGGTGGAGATCGAACGCCGGTTCGGCCACGGCCTCGGCCGGATCGTGCTGGAGGACGGCCCGAGCGCGCACCCCCTCGCCTTCGGGATCGCCCGCCGCTTCCGGGCCGACAGGATGGCGCTGCTCGGCGACGCGGCCCACGTCATCCACCCCATCGCGGGACAGGGGCTGAACCTCGGGCTCGCGGGCGCGGCCTCCCTGGCGCAGGCCGTCACCGACGCCCTGCGGCTCGGCCTCGATCCCGGCGCCCCCGACGTGCTGCAGACCTACGAGCGCGAACGCCGGTTCGAGACCCTCGCCATGGGGGCGATGACGGACGGGCTCAACCGCCTGTTTTCCACGGACGCCCTGCCGGTGCGCCTGGCGCGCGATCTCGGCCTCGGCCTCGTCGATCGCCTGCCGGGCCTCAAGCGCCTGTTCATTGGGCAAGCCGCCGCGGTACGCGGCACCCTGCCGAGACTTTTGCGCGGGCAGGCGCTCTAGGCCGCCCGCGCAACCGGTCCTATTTGTCCTTGTTGGCCTTCGCGCGCGCGATGCCTTCGTGGATGAGGCGGTGGGCCTCGGCCTTGTCACCCCAGCGCACGATCTTGACCCACTTGCCGGGCTCCAGATCCTTGTAGTGCTCGAAGAAGTGCTGGATCTGATGGATCGTGATGTCGGGCAAGTCGGTGTAATTTTCCACGCGGTCGTACCGCATGGTGAGGTGACGCGACGGCACGGCGATGATCTTCTCATCCTCGCCGGCATTGTCCTCCATCACCAGCACGCCGACGGGGCGCACGCTCATGACGGCGCCCGGCGCGATGGCGCGCGTGTTGGCGACGAGCACGTCGCACGGATCGCCGTCGCCCGAGAGGGTGTGCGGGATGAAGCCGTAATTACCCGGGTAATGCATCGCCGTGTAGAGGAAACGATCGACCACGAGGGCGCCCGATTCCTTGTCCATCTCGTACTTGATCGGGTCGCCGCCGATGGGAACCTCGATGATGACGTTCACATCATCGGGCGCGTTCTTGCCGATCGAGACATTGTCGATGATCATGGGCTGTTTCTCCCGTGCACTTCGGGCCGCAGAGGCCTCTCCGGGCGTCTCTTAAAGCCGTTGCCGCCTCAAGGAAATCTCCGGCCCGGTCGCCCGGCTACGTTTGGCGGGGATTATCACGCCTCCGCCCGGGCGCGCGGGCTTAGCGCCGGAAGGACGCCCTCACCCGCGCCCACGTCGCCACGATCCAGCGTGCGCTGCGCTCCAGGGGAACCTTGAGTCCGGGAATGTCCTCGCTGAGCAGCGCGAGGCCGACGGGCAGCATCCACAGGCCGAGTACCGGCAGGATCGAGAACACACCGCCGAGGATGAACAGAAGAGCGGCGATGATCCGGACGATGCGCCGCGACGGTTCGCGCAGCCAATCGAGGGCCTCCCCCAGGCGCGTGGGCAGCTTCTCCGTCAGGCGCGCGACCCGGTCGTCCCAGTCCTTCGCGGTGACGGTCTCGTGTCCGCTGGCGGTCATCGGCTCTCCCCTCGGCCAATCGGCCACAGGGATGAGATGGGGAGGCCATGACGATTCGGCGAGCCGGCCTCAGGCGAAGCGGTAGCCGACCTTGGGCAGCACCGAGCCGGCGATGCTGTCGCTGGCGTGCCCGACGATCGTGGCGCCGAGGCCGAGGTAGAACGCCTCCGCCCGGTCGTTGCCCGCGAGGGCCCAGACCCCGAGGGTGTGGAGGCCGTGATCCATCATGTCGTTGCGCACGGCCCGACACAGCCGCCGGCCGAGGCCGAGCCCCTGATGCTCGGGCAGGATGTAGAGTTCGTCGATCTCGCCCGCGGTGCCGAGACCCCGGCCCCTGGCCTGCCCGTAGACCGCGTAGCCGACCACACCCTCGCGGGTCTCCACCACCACGAGGGGACGCCGGCGCTGGGCCGCGCCGAGCCACCATTGGGCGCTGCGCCGGGCGATCATGCGCTCGAGGGAAACACCCGGGATGATGCCCCGATAGGCCTCGCGCCAGGTTTCATCGAACACGTCCGACAGACGGTCGGCGTCGGTGGGGCGGGCGCGGCGAATGCTGGTGGTGCTCGTGCTCATGACGGGTCCCCGCGCTCGAAATCGATCGATCAGGCATCGGTATCGGAGATGACGATCCGGGCGAACACAAGGCAAGGGCGATGCCGGGTCGCGCCGACCCCGTTTGTCCCGAGGGGCCCGCCGTTTGCCGGGCCAGGGCGCGCCTGTTAGATGCCGGGGCTCCTCCCCCGTAGAGCCGCGACGTTCCCCGCCCCGTGTTCAAGCGCTTCCTCAAGCCCGAGACCCGCTACGCGCGGCGCATGGCGCGCATCGCCCGGTTCGAGAAGCCCATCGCCGGGCCGGTCTCGCGGGCGAAGGCGTGGGCCAACATGCTCCTCGTCGATCACGGCGTGTTCCGGTTGGCCTACCTCAACCGGCACCGGGTGGGACAGGGCAAGCTGTGGCGCTCGGCCCAGCCGACGCCGCACCAGCTCGCCTGGTTCAAGCGCCAGGGCGTCCGCACGGTGATTTCCCTGCGCGGCGGGCGCGAGCACGGGTCCTGGCCGCTCCAGCGCGAGGCCTGTGCCCGCCAGGGCCTGACCCTCGTGGAGTTCGTCCTGCGCTCGCGCGAGGCGCCGTCCCGCGAGACGATCCTGGCCGCCAAGAATTTCTTCGCCGGCGTCGAATATCCGGCGATGATGCACTGCAAGTCGGGCGCCGACCGGGCCGGCATGGGGGCGGTGCTCTACCTCATCCTGCACGAGGGCCGGCCCGTCGCGGAGGCCATGGGCCAGCTCTCGGCCCGCTACGGCCATTTCCGCTTCGCCAAGACCGGCATCCTCGATGCATTCTTCGACCTCTACCTTCGCGAGGGCGAGGCCCGCGGCCTCGACTTCCTCACGTGGGTCGAGACGGTCTACGACCCGGAGGCCCTGAAGCGGGAGTTTCGGCCTGGGTTCTGGTCGGATTTCGTGGTCGACCGGCTGATCAAGCGGGAATAGCCGCCCGGCCCGGTAACCCCCCGTTAACCAAACCGGGCCGAACTGATGCTTCCGCACAGTGACGAGACCCGCGATGGCAGCCTCTCCCCTCCGGCCGACCACGCCGACCCTGGCGAAGTACCCGATCCCCGTCGAACTCATTACGACCCTGTATCGGGCGCGTGGGGCGGAGCTCGATGCGCTCATCGCCGGCATGCCCGAATATGCCCGCGCCCGGGTGGCGGCCTATTGCGTCGAGCGCGAACGCCTCCTCGACCTCGGTCAGCGCATGGCCGGCACCTGCGGCGAGGCCACCCTGATCAAGGCTGCCGGACCCAAGGCG
The DNA here is from genome assembly GCF_001422775.1 of Methylobacterium sp. Leaf87. Lineage (NCBI taxonomy): Bacteria > Pseudomonadati > Pseudomonadota > Alphaproteobacteria > Hyphomicrobiales > Methylobacteriaceae > Methylobacterium > Methylobacterium sp. Leaf87. The sequence continues at coordinate 95,579 of NZ_LMMI01000005.1, forward strand.
GGGGCGGCCCTGTTCGCCCAATCGCGCCCGGCGCCCGTGCCTCAGTCCGAGATCGTGGCGGCTGAGACCGAGGCCGGCGAGATCGCGTCGAAGCCCGCGGTTTCGGCGGATGCGACCCCCGCCCCACTCCTGCGCGTCCTCGAATTCCCCGCCGTCCCCGCCCCCGTCGTGGTCGCGGGTGAGGCCGATACGGCACAGTCCCCGGCGATGGCGAACGCGGCCCGTCCGAAAGCCGCCTGAGTCCGGGTCCTGCCCGAAAAAGACCCGAATGGCGGCCAAGCCTGGCCGTCGCGGATCGTCAGGGGCCTGCGCCCCGGCGACGGAAATCACGATGGAGCGAGACGGCATGCAGGGTTCGTGGGCGACGAAAACGGGTTCTCTCCTCGGCTTGATCGTGGTGATTCCCGCCCTCGGGGCCTGCAATTCCACCCTGATCCCGGGCCAGAACACGGGCAGCCTCGCCATGGCCCAGCCCGTCGCCGCCACGGACGAGGAGCGCGACTGCCTCGGGCGCGCCATGTACTTCGAATCGAACCGCAGCGACCGCGACGGCCTCCTGGCCGTCGGCACCGTGGTGATGAATCGGGTGCAGTCGGCGCCTCAGGGCAGCGGCATCTGCTCGGTGGTCGGTCAGCCCCGGCAATTCGCCCCGGGCGTGCTCACCAAGTCGATGGAGGCCAAGGATCTCCAGCGCGTCGCCGACGTGACCGACGCGGTGCTGGCCGGGCAGCGCCACCCCAAGGTCGGCCGGGCCATGCATTTCCACACGGCTGGCCTGCGCTTCCCCTACAACAACATGCATTACGTGGCGGTGGCCGGCGGCAACGCGTTCTACGAGAAGCGCAAGCCGGGCGCCCCGGCACCCACGGGCCCGAGCATGCCCACCACCGCCATGGCGTATGCCGCTGCGGCCCCCGCGGCCCCCGCGGCTTCGCCGATCCAGGCGCGCATGGCCGATGCCGAGCGCGATGTGCCGGCGGCTCAGACCATCCTCAACGAACCCGCCAAGGACATCTGTCGGACCGCGGGGCTGAGCAGCGCGAGCCGGGGCGGCTAGGGCCTGACCCGACCCTGTCGGGTCGGATCAGTCGTTCGGTTCCCTTGTCTGCAGCACATCCATCCGACCCTGCTCCCGCGCCGCATGCACCAGGGCGACGATCTGCTGCGCGCTCGCGCGATAATCCGCGGTGCCGTCGATCGCCCGGAAGCCGTGGAACAGGGCGGCCTCGACCGTGAGGTTCTCGGCCTCGCTGCCGGGCGTCGGTGCCGTCGGGACCGTATGCCCGACGTCGCGGGATCGCCGCGCTTCGCGCAGGCCGTTGTAGATCCGCTCGATCAGAACGTGCCCGCTCCAATCGTCCGCGACCCGAAGCACGGTCGATCCATGATGGATTTCGAACCGGCAGGGGGTCGTGTCGTCAGTCTCGGGCATCCCGCTCACGATCCGGCTCGCTGCGTCGCGTTCGCTCAAGGCCCTATTCCGCCGCCAGGCGGCTGACCTCGCGATAGGGATCGGCCGGATAGGTGCCGATGATCCGCACTTCTCGCGAGAAGTAGGCAAGTTCTTCAAGGGCCCGGGCGAGGCCGGGCTCGTCGGGGTGGCCGTCGACCTCGGCGTAGAACTGGGTCGCCGAGAACTGGCCCTCGACCATGTAGCTCTCGAGCTTCGACATGTTGACGCCGTTGGTGGCGAAGCCCCCGAGTGCCTTGTAGAGGGCGGCCGGGATGTTGCGCACCCGGAAGATGAAGCTCGTCACCGCCGGACCGGCCTCCGCCGCGAGGGGCTCGGCCTCGGGGGCGAACACCACGAAGCGGGTGGTGTTGTGGCTCTCGTCCTCGACATCGCGGGCGACGATCTCGAGGCCGTAGACTTCGGCCGCCAGCGCCGGCGCCAGGGCACCCCGGCTCGGGTCGCGGGCCTCCGCCACCTCACGGGCGGCGCCCGCCGTGTCGCCCGCCACCACGGCGCGGAGCCCGAGGCGCCGGATGATCTTGCGGCACTGGCCGAGCGCATGGACGTGGCTGTGGACGGATCTGAGCGTCCCCACCTCGGTCCCCGGCAGCACCATCAGTTGGAAGTGAATCGGCAGGAAGTGCTCGGCGACGATGTGGAGGCGCGCCGTCGGAATGAGGTGGTGGATGTCGGCGACCCGGCCCGCGATGGAGTTCTCGATGGGGATCATCGCCCGGGCGGCCCGGCCCTCGTTCACCGCCGCGAAGGCGTCCTCGAAGGTCGGGCACGGCAGCGGCGTCCAGTCCGGGTAGGCCTGGGCGCAGAGGATGTGCGAGTTGGCGCCGGGCTCGCCCTGGTATGAGATGGTGCGGTGGGGCATCGGAATCTTTTCGCGTCCAACGGTTCAGTTCAGGCGCCGGGCCGAGAGGACGGCGCGCGCCCGCTCCAGGTCGGCGGGGGTATCGACGCCGAGAGGCAGGTCGTCGACGATCATGGCGTCGATGCGCAGGCCGGCTTCCAGGGCGCGCAGCTGCTCCAGCTTCTCGCGGGTTTCGAGGGTGCCGGGCGGCAGGGCCATGAAACGCGCCAGCGCCCGGCGGCGATACGCGTAGAGGCCGATGTGGTGGTAATGCGGCCCCTCCCCCCACGGCGCCCGCGCCCGGGTGAAATAGAGCGCGCGCAGACGGTTCTCGCCGACGGGATGGCCGACGAGCTTGACCACGTTGGGATCGTCGCGCTCCGCCGCGTCGGTGATCACGGCGCACAGGGTGGCGATGTCGACGGCCTTGTCGGCGAGCGGCAGGATCGCGGCACCGATGATGGCGGGATCGATGGTCGGCAGGTCGCCCTGGACGTTGACGACGATGGTGTGGTTGCCCTGCGGATCGATGATCTCCAGGGCCTCGGCGAGGCGGTCCGAGCCCGTGGGGTGGTCGGCTCGGGTCATCACCGCGATGCCCCCCTCCGCCTCGATCACGTCGCGGATGGCCGTGGTATCGGTCGCCACCACCACGGGGCCGATTCCGGCCTCGACGGCCCGGCGCCAGACGTGGACGATCATCGGTGCGCCGCAGAGATCCAGGAGCGGTTTGTCCGGAAGGCGGGTCGCGGCGAGGCGGGCGGGGATGAGCACGAGGGGATCGGACATTCTTTTCGCCCATCGCTTCGGCTGGCTGCCGAGGATCTCTGACTTCGAAAACGTCCGTTCCCGGCGCGTTCGAAGCCCGTCGCTTATCAGCGGGGTGGGGTGTTGTCATGCACCGGGGGCGATCCCCGGGGGCCACACCGGTGACGGATCGGCCTCTGCGACTACGCGGCGTCGCCGCGCGCCATTGTCAAGATCGGGCTCCAGCGGCTAAGCACCCTCGACTGTTTCCAAAGTCCGACACATCCCCGTGTCCGGACCCGCCCGCAAGCGCGCCCAGCCGGACGCATCGGAGTTGTCGAGAATGGACTCTTTCGAGCTGAACAAGGTCGCGGGTGCTGCGCTCGGCGCACTCCTGTTCGCCGTAGGGTCCGGGTTCGTCGCCGAGCTGATCTACCACCCCAAGCCCGCCGGGGCCGCGGGTTACGCCCTGCCGGAGCCCCAGGCGAAGGCCGCCGGTGGTGCCCCCGAGGCGAAGGCCGAGCCCCTGCCGATCCGGCTCGCCAGCGCCAGCGCCGACAAGGGCCAGTCGGCGGCCAAGAAGTGCGCCTCGTGCCACAGCTTCGACAAGGGCGGCCCCAACAAGGTCGGCCCGCACCTCTGGGGCGTCGTCGAGCGCCAGAAGGCCCATGAGAGCGGGTTCGAGTATTCGGCCGCCCTCAAGGAGAAGGGCGGCACCTGGACCTACGACGACCTCGACCACTTCCTGACGAGCCCGAAGGGCTACGCCGCCGGCACCAAGATGGCGTTCGCCGGCATCACCTCGCCCGCCGAGCGCGCCGACGTCATCGCGTATCTGCGTACCCTCGCCGATACCCCGGCGCCCCTGCCGGCGGCGGAGAAGAAGGCCGAGGCCAAGCCGGCGGAAGCCAAGCCCGATGCGGCGAAGCCCGCCGAAGCCAAGCCTGACGCTGCCAAGCCTGACGCTGCCAAGCCTGACGCTGCCAAGCCGGCGGATAAGGCGGCGGAGGCCAAGCCGGCCCCGGCCGCAGCTCCGGCCGAGAAGCCGCCCGCCCCTCCTGCTCCCCCGGCCGAAGCGCCGCCTGCCCCCCCGGCGGCGCCCGAGAAGCCGCCCACTCCGCCCGCGCCTCCGGCTCCCGCCGAGAAGCCGGCCGAGTAGGTCGCGCCAGCATCGTCACGATCGTGAAGGCCGGGCTCAGTCCCGGCCTCTTTTTGTTTGAAGGCCCGCGACGACGCCCGCGCCAGGACGCGTCGGGCGTCTCGCGCGCATGCGGACCCTTCGTCCTGCGCGAATGGGGCCGCTTGGCGTGTCCCCTCCGTCCGTCCTAGAACGGCCCTTGCGGTCGTCGTGCGGACGGCCCGCGAGGATGCCGTCGAAATCGGAAAGAGCGCCCCATCGTGATGCGACAAGCCCTGATCGGACGTTGTTTCGCCGCCGCCGTGTCGGTCTGCGCCATGACCCTCTGCGCCATCACTTCGGCCTCTGCCGATCCCGTCGCCGGCATGCCGGTCGCCAATGCGCCGTCGGGCGACTGGCGCCACGCCGTCACCCTCATGGGTGAGCCGAAGTACCCGGCCGACTTCAAGCATTTCGACTACGCCGACCCGGCCGCGCCCAAGGGCGGCCTCGTGCGCCTTGGGGCGCAGGGCGGCTTCGACAACTTCAACATCGTTGTGGCGGGCCGCAAGGGCGACCTCGAGAACGGCATCGCCCAGCTCTACGATACCCTGACGACGGAATCGGCCGACGAGCCGTTCTCGTCCTACGGACTCCTCGCCGAGGGGCTCAGGCTGGCCGACGACCTCTCTGCCGTGACCTATCGCCTGCGCGAGGGCGCGCGCTGGCACGACGGCCGGCCGATCACCCCCGAGGACGTGGTGTGGTCCTTCACCGTGCAGAAGGAGAACAGCCCCTCGCTCGCGGCCTACTACCACAACGTCACCAAGGCCGAGGTCACGGGACCGCGCGAGGTGACGTTCAGCTTCGCCGAGGCCGGCAACCGCGAACTGCCCCAGGTGATCGGGCAGCTGCGCGTCCTGCCGAAGCACTGGTGGACGGGAACGGACACGCAGGGCAGAGCCCGCGACGTGACGCAGACGAGTCTGGAGATACCGCTGGGGTCCGGCCCTTATCGGCTCGCGAAGTTCGAGCCGGGCCGCAGCGCCACCTACGAGCGCGTGGCCGATTACTGGGGCAAGGATCTGCCCGTGAACGCCGGGCGCAACAATTTCGGCACCATGCGGTTCGAGTACTTTCGCGATGCCACCGTGCAGATCGAAGCCCTGAAGGGCGACCTCTACGACTTCCGCGCCGAGAACATCGCCCGCAACTGGGCCACCGCCTACGACGATTTCCCGGCCGTGAAGGACGGCCGTCTCGTCAAGGAGGAGTTCCCGGATCGCGGCAACGGCAACATGCAGGCTTTCGCCTTCAACACGCGGCGCGCCAAGTTCGCCGATCCGCGGGTGCGCCGGGCCTTCAACCTCGCCATGAACTTCGAGGAGATGAACCGGTCGCTGTTCTTCGGCCTCTACAAGCGCATCGACTCGTATTTCTACGGCTCGGAACTGGCGTCCTCCGGCCTGCCGCAGGGCGAGGAACTGGCGATCCTGGAGAGCGTGCGCGACAAGGTCCCGGCCTCCGTCTTCACCACCCCCTACACCAACCCCGTGGCCGGCACGCCGGATTCCGTGCGCGCCAACCTTCGCGAGGCCGTGCGCCTCCTCAAGGAGGCCGGCTACGAACTGCGCGGCGGCCAGATGGTCGACGCCAAGACGGGCGAGCCGCTGACCGTCGAGTTCCTCGAGTTCCAGAGCGTGTTCGAGCGCGTGGTGCTGCCCTTCGCGGCCCAGCTCAAGCTCATCGGGATCCAGAGCAACCTGCGGGTCATCGACCAGGCGCAGTACCAGAACCGACTGCGCGCCTTCGACTTCGACATCACCACTTCGTCGTGGCCGGAATCCCTCTCGCCCGGCAACGAGCAACGCGAGTACTGGGGTTCGGCCGCCGCCGGCAAGGAAGGCTCGCGCAACCTCATCGGCATCAAGGATGCGGGCATCGACGCCCTCATCGACCGGGTGATCTACGCAAAGGACCGGCCGGGCGTGCTGGCCGCCACCCACGCCCTCGACCGGGTGCTGCTCGCCCACGATTACGTGGTGCCGCAATGGGCCTCCAACGTCTCACGGACGATCCGCTGGAACCGCTTCGCCCGGCCCAAGGTCCTGCCGACCTACGGCAGCTCGGGTTTTCCGACCACCTGGTGGTACGACGAGGCCCTGGCCGCCAAGACCGGGGCGCCGCGTTGACGGGCCCGAGCCGGCGCACCCTCGTCCTTGGTGCCGGGGCGGTCGCGGGTGCTTGCATCCTGCCCGGATCCGGCCGGGCGCAAGGGGCGGCGCGCCACGGTCTGTCGAGCTTCGGCGAACTGAAATACCCGGCCGCGTTCAAGAATTTCGATTACGTGAACCCGGAGGCGCCGCGCGGCGGCCGCTTCTCGGCCCAGCTCGCCTCGACCCTGGGCAACCAGGCGAGCGACACCTTCAACACCCTCAACATCTACGTCCTGCGCGGCGATGGCGCCGCCGGCATGAACCTCACTTTCGATTCCCTGATGGTGCGGGCGCTCGACGAGCCCGACGCCCTCTATGGATTGCTGGCCCGGTCCGTCGAGGTCTCCGAGGACGGGCTGACCTACCGTTTCGCCCTGCGGCCCCAGGCGCGGTTCCACGACGGCACCCGGCTCACAGCCCGCGACGTCGCGTTTTCCCTCACGATCCTCAAGGCCAAGGGTCATCCCGGTATCGCCCAGATGCTCCGGGACATGAGCGAGGCGACGGCCGACGGCGACGATACCGTGGTGGTGCGCTTCGTGCCCGGCCGCAGCCGCGACTTGCCCCTGTTCGTGGCGGGCCTGCCGGTGTTCTCGGCAGCGTATTACCAGCACCGCGACTTCGAGGCCTCGACCCTGGAGACGCCGCTGGGCTCCGGTCCGTATCAGGTCGGGCGCCTGGAGCCGGGCCGATTCATCGAGTTGCAGCGCGTGGCCGATTACTGGGCCGTCGATCTGCCGGTGAATGTCGGCCAGAACAATTTCGACGCTATCCGGTACGAGTATTTCCGCGATCGGCAGGTGGCGTTCGAGGCATTCAAGAGCGGCGCTTTCACCTTCCGTGAGGAGTTCACGTCCCGGGTCTGGGCGACGCTCTACGACTTCCCCGCCGTGACGGAGGGCCGGGTGCGCAAGGAGATCGTGCCCGATGCGCGTCCCTCCGGGACGCAGGGCTGGTTCCTCAACACCCGCCGGGAGGCGTTTCGCGACCCCCGCGTGCGGGAGGCCGTCGGCCTGTGCTTCGACTTCGCCTGGTCGAACAAGAACCTGTTCTACGGGGCCTACATCCGCACGGCCTCGTTCTTCGAGAATTCCGACCTGAAGGCCACCGGCACCCCCGATGCGGCCGAACTCGCCCTGCTCGATCCCCTGCGCGCCGATCTTCCGGCGGAGGTGTTCGGCGAAGCCTGGAGCCCACCGGAATCCGACGGATCGGGCCAGGACCGGGCCAATCTCAGCCGCGCCGTGGCCCTGCTACGCGAGGCCGGCTGCACCCGCGACGGCGGTGTCGTGCGCCTGCCCGGCGGCAAGCCCCTGGAACTCGAGTTCCTCGACAGCGATCCGGTGTTCGAGCCGGTGACGCACCCGTTCATCCGCAACCTCGGCCTCATCGGGATCAAGGCGCGCATGCGGGTGGTCGATGCCTCGCAGTACCAGTCCCGTCTCAAGGATTTCGATTTCGACGTGACCTCCCGGCGCTACGCCAGCGGCATGACGCCCGGCGCCGAGCTGCGGGAGGCCTACGGATCGGGGAGTGCGGCCACGCCGGGTTCCAACAACCTCGCGGGGATCGCCAGCCCGGCCGTCGACCGGCTCATCGACCGGGTGGCCAATGCGGCAACCCGGGCCGAACTCGTCACCGCCTGCCGCAGCCTAGACCGGACCCTGCGCGCCGGACGCTACTGGGTGCCGATGTGGTACAAGGCCGACCACCGCCTCGCCCTGTGGGACGTCTACGGCCGCCCGGCCAAGGGCCCGGCCTACGACCTCGGCGCACCCGCCCTATGGTGGTACGATGCGGCACAAGCCCGGCGCATCGGCCGGAATTGAGGACGCTTCCTTGCTCGGCTACATCCTGCGCCGCCTCGCCCTCATGGTGCCGACCATCCTCGGCATCATGCTCATCACCTTCGTCATCGTGCAGTTCGCCCCCGGTGGACCCGTCGAACGGGTGCTGGCCCAGCTCCAGGGCCAGGGCGAGGGCAGCCTGTCGCGGGTCACCGGTGGGGCCGGCGATCTCGGAGGGGCCGCTCGGTCGAGTGGCGGCGGGGGCGAAGCCAACGCCCGCTATCGCGGGGCGCAGGGGCTCGACCCGGCCTTCATCAAGAAGCTCGAACAGCAATTCGGCTTCGACAAACCGGCACCCGAACGCTTCCTGAAGATGATCTGGGACTACGCCCGGTTCGATTTCGGCAACAGCTATTTTCGCGATGTGTCGGTGCTGCAATTGATCCGCGAGCGGCTGCCGGTGTCGATCTCGCTCGGCCTGTGGATGACGCTGATTTCCTACGCGATCTCGATTCCGTTGGGGATTCGCAAGGCCGTGCGGGACGGCTCGCGCTTCGATCTCTGGACTTCGGGCGTGGTCATCGTCGGCTACGCCATCCCGAGCTTCCTGTTCGGCATCGCCCTCATCATTCTGTTCGCCGGCGGTTCGTTCTTCCAGATCTTCCCCTTGCGCGGCCTCACGAGCGAGAACTTCGACTCGTTGAGCCTGTGGGGCAAGGCGGTGGATTACGCCTGGCACATGGCCCTGCCGCTGGCCGCCCTGGTGCTCGGAGCCTTCGCCACCTCGACCCTGCTGACGAAGAACTCGTTCCTCGACGAGATCCGCAAGCAGTACGTGCTTACGGCGCGGATGAAGGGCCTGTCCGAGCGCCGGGTGCTGTACGGGCACGTGTTTCGCAACGCCATGCTGATCGTCATCGCAGGTTTCCCGGCGGCGTTCATCTCCGCCTTCTTCACCGGCTCGCTTCTCATCGAGACGATCTTCTCTCTCGACGGTCTCGGGCTCCTGTCCTTCACCTCCATCGTCGGGCGGGATTATCCGGTGGTATTCGCGACCCTGTACATCTTCTCCCTCGTGGGGCTCGCGGTGAACCTCCTGTCGGACCTGATCTACACCTGGATCGACCCGCGCATCGATTTCTCGGCCCGGGCGACGTGACCTCCCTGCCCCTGGTCCTGCGGATGGAGCATCCCGGGGACGCCGCGGCCATCGAGCGCCTGCACGCCCGCGCCTTCGGGCCGGGACGCTTCGCCCGCACCGCCTATCGCCTGCGCGAGGGCACCGCGCCGCTGGCCGACCTGTGCTTCACGGCCCTGATCGGCACGGACCTCGTCGGCTCCGTGCGCCTCGGGCCGGCGGAGGCGCAAGCACCGCTCCTGGTGCTGGGGCCGCTGACCGTCGATCCGAGCTTCGAGGGGCGCGGCATCGGCGGCGCCCTGATGCGGGCGAGCCTGGATGCGGCCCGCGGCGCCGGCCACGGCCTCGTCGTGCTGGTGGGCGACGCCCCCTATTACCGCCGCTTCGGCTTCAGCCCGGTGCCACCCGGCCGGCTGATACCGCCCGGCCCCGTCGATCCCACCCGCTTCCTGTGGTGCGAACTCGTGTCCGGTGCCGCCGGGACGGTGTCGGGGAACGTGAGCGCGGTGCGCCGGCGTTGATCCCCCGCGCGGCAACCGCGCGGGAGTGAACGATGACACCCATCCACCACGAGACCGTGCAGGCCAACGGCATCGCTCTCCACGTCGCCCGCGCCGGGCGCGGTAAGCCCCTGGTCCTGCTCCACGGGTGGCCGGAATTCTGGCTGACCTGGGAGCCGGTGATGGCCCGGCTCGCCGACCGCTTCGACCTCATCGTCCCCGACCTGCGCGGCTTCGGCATGAGCGAGAAGCCCGATCCCGGCCCCTCCGACAGGGCCGGGGCCGAGGTCCACGCCGCCGACATGGTGGGGCTCCTCGATACCCTCGGGATCGAACGCGCCGGCGTGGTGGGGCACGATGTCGGCGCCTATGTGGGGCAGGCATTGGGCCGCGCTGCGCCCGACCGCCTCACCGGCCTGTTCTTCTTCGACTGTCCGTATCCGGGTATCGGCCCGCGTCTGGCCGCGCCCGAGATGCTGGCCGAGATCTGGTACCAGTCGTTTCACGTCAAGCCGTTCGCCGCCGACCTCGTGGGCTCGTCGCGCGAGGCCTGCCGGCTCTACATCGGCCATTTCCTACGCCACTGGGCCGGTGGCAACCCGGCCGCCTTCGACGCGGTGCTCGACGCCTTCACCGACAACTTCATGGCACCGGGCAACCTGCAGGGCGGCTTCAACTGGTACCTCAGCGCGCAAGCCGGCCGCCTCGCCATGATCGCGGGCACGGCCCCGCCGCAGGATCCCATCTCGGTGCCGACCTGCGTGCGCTGGGGCACCGCCGACCCGCTGTTCCCCTACGCCTGGACCGACCGCCTCGGCGAGACGTTTTCGGACCTGGACCTCGCGCCGTTGGAGGGCGTCGGGCACTTTCCACACCGCGAGGCGCCGGACCGGGCGGCGACGGAGATCGCACGGTTTTTCGAGGGGCGTGGGGCATGAGAACGGCTCACGCCGTCCGGCCGCGCCGCCCTTCCACCAGCCACATGGCCAATACGGCCGCTGCCAGCGCCGCGAGCGCCCACAGGCCGAGTGCCAGGGGATAGACCGCGACGCCGCGGATATTGGCGCTGTCGCTCGGGCGGAACCCGATCCAGTCGGCCCCGGTCAAGCGCCCGCCGCGCACCGCCTGCAGGCGCGGCACCACGGTGCCGCCGGCTTCGGCGACCCGGCGGATCGAGCCGCCCGTGGCTTCGGCGAGGGCTTTGAGACGCTCGGTGTCGCTGAACACGTCGGCGAGCTCACGCGGGTTCGGCGGGCCGACGCTGACGAAGGCGACCAGGCTCCCCGAGCGCAGGGTATGCAGCCCGAGCTGCTCCGCCTCGAAGGTGGATGAGAACAGGCCGGGCTCGGCCTGCGCCAGGGTCAGGGTGCGCTCGACGCCCGTGGGACCCGTGACGGTCACGGGCTCGACGGTGTCCGCCATGGTCTGGCGCTCGACGCGGACTTCACGTCCGCGCCCCGTGGTCTGGGCGCGCAGGGCCTCTTCCTCGAGGGCGGGTTCCTTCATCAGCCAGTGACCGAGGCGGCGCAGCAGGTCGAGGTAGGGGCCGCCCTCCTGATAGCCGCGCGCCCACAGCCAGGCGTGGTCCGAGAGCAGGAGCGCCACGCGACCCTTGTCCTCGCGCGACAGGGCCAGCAGCGGCAGGGCATTCGGCCCCTGGAGGATCGGCTGGATGCCGGGCTTCACCTGGGCCGAGACGATGCGCAGCCAGTCGCCCCAGGCCGGCGGAGAGGCCTCCGATCCGGGCAGGGCCCGGGTGACGGGATGGCGCGTGCCGATGCCGGTGAGCCCGGCCTTGTAGGGCTGCTCGACCACGCGGCCGTTGGGCTCGCCCGGCAGGATCGCCGAGAGCCGGGTGCGCGAGAGGCTCGCCTGGCCGGCGAATTCCGGTCCCGCCGCCACGAGGAGCGCTCCGCCCTCGCGGACGTAGCGGACGATGTTGTCGAAATACGCTGAGGGCAGCACGCTCTGGTTGGCGTAGCGGTCGAAGATGATCAGGTCGAAATCCTTGATCTTCTGGACGAACAGCTCACGCGTCGGGAAGGCGATGAGCGACAGCTCCGAGATCGGCGTACCGTCCTGCTTCTCCGGCGGCCGCAGGATGGTGAAGTGCACGAGATCGACGTTGGCGTCGGACTTGAGCAGGTTTCGCCACGTGCGCTCGCCCTGGTGCGGCTCGCCCGAGACCAGCAGCACCCGGAGCTTTTCGCGGATGCCCTCGATGGGGAGCACCGCGCGGTTGTTCACGACGGTGAGCTCGCCCGGCAGCGGCTCGACCTCGATCTCGACCACGTTGGGGCCGCCGTGCTCGATCCGCATGGTGAGGGAGAAGGGCCGTCCCGTCGGGAAGGCGCGCCGGCCCACCTCCTCGCCGTCCCGCCGCACGGTGACGACGGCGTTGCCGGTGCCGCCGCGTTCCATCACCTCGGCGCGGATCGTGAGGTCCCGCCCGACGATGCCGAAACGCGGCGCTTCGATGAGCTTGATCTGCCGGTCGCGCTCGTCCGGATGCCCCGTGACGAGGACGTGCAGCGGCCCCTTGATGCCGAGCGCCGACGCCGAGGCCGGGATGTCGTGCACCACGCCGTCGGTGAGCATCACGACGCCGGCCAGCCGCTCGGGCGGCACATCAGCCAAAGCCTGAGACAGCGCGGTGAACAGCTTCGTGCCGTCGTCGCTGTCCTTGGCGTCCGGCACGTCGACGAAGCGCGGCTCGATCCCCGTCAGGGCCCCGAAGCGGCGCTGCAGTTCGGCCCGCACGGCGTCGGTCATGGCCGGACGGTCGCCGAGACCCTGGGACCCCGATCGGTCCACCACCACGGCGACGATATCCTTGACGGGTTCCCGGTCCTCCCGGACCAGGGCGGGGTTGGCGAGGGCGAGCAGCACTAGGGCGAGGGCCACGGCGCGCAGGATGGCCGTGCCGCCGCGCGCCAGGATCGCCAGCACGGCGAACAGCGCGACCAGGATCCCGAAACCGGCCAGCACCGGCCATGGGACGAGGGGGGTGAAGCTGAGGCTCAGCATCGGCGCATGGCCTCCCGCATTCCGGATCCGGCTCCGCTCACTGGCCCAACCGTTCGAGCAGGGCGGGCACGTGGACCTGATCCGCCTTGTAGTTGCCGGTCAGGGTGTAGATCACGAAGTTCACCCCGCCACGGAATGCCATTTCGCGCTGGCGCTCCTCACCGCCGACCACGGGGTAGAGCGGCTCGCCGCGCTTGCCCACGGCCCAGGCGGCGGCCAGATCGTTGCCCGTGATGACGATGGGCGACACCCCGTCCCCGGCCCGCGCCGGGCGGCGCTCGGTGCCGTCCGCCGCCGGCGGCAGGGCTTCGACCCAGGTCTGGCCCGTGGCGTACCGGCCGGGGAACGTGTCGACGAGGTAGAACGCCTTGGTCAGCACGTGGTCGGCTGGGATCGGTTCGAGTTCGGGGACTTCGAGAGTGGACAGCATGGTGCGCAGGTAGAGGGCTTCCGGCGTCGGCGGTCCACCCGGGCGGGCCGTCAGCGCATCGCGGGTGTCGAACAGGACAGTGCCGCCGTTGCGCATGAACGCGTCGATGCGCCGGATCGCGACGGCGCTCGGCTGGGGTCGGCCGGCGACGATGGGCCAGTAAATTAGGGGATAGAACGCGAGTTCGTCCTTGGCCGGATCGATGCCGATGGGATCGCCGGGCTCAAGGGCGGTGCGGTTGGACAGCACCTGCGTCAGGCCGGCGAGGCCCGCGCGGCTCGCCGTATCGGCCGCTTCGTCGCCGGTGACGACGAAGGCGAGACGGGTCGCGAGCGCCGAGTCGATGCCGTTCGGCCGACCGGTCGCTTGGGCCTGGGCCCAAGCCGGCGCCGGGGCGAAGTCGGGGGCCGCGAGGCAGAGGAGCACGAACGCGGCCGCTGCCGCCCGTCCGCCCGTCCGGCGAAGGAAGCCACCGAGCCAGAGCCCCGCAAGGGTGTCGAGGAGGAGGAGCATGAGGGCCAGGGTGAAGAGCGTGGCGCGCAGATCGAGGGTCTCGGCACCGGCGAGCGATCCCGTGCGGGCGCTGGCGAGGGGTGCGAAGTCGATGGGCTTGAGACGGTCGGCCACCGTCAGCGCATTGACGGCGACGCCGCCATCGGCGGGACCGTAAAAGCCGGGCGGATGCTCGAACGAGCCGCGCTCGGCGTAATCCGCCGGCACGGCGGTGGCGCCGGCCGGCGGCGCGCCGAGGGCCCCGAACCCATCGAGGGTCAGGCGTGGGGCGAGCACCGCCGCCGGGGGACGTGCGACGTCGCCGGCAGGCGCCGCTCCGGTGCCGGCCAGGGCCACGACCCGGCGCAGCATGTCGATGAACAAGCCCGACAGGGGCAGGTTCGACCATGTGGTGTCGGCGGTGACGTGGAAGAGCACCACCAGCCCTTGGCCCCGCTTCTGCGCAGTCACGATGGGGGTGCCGTCCTGGAGCGACGCCCAGGTCCGTCCCGGGAGCTCGCCGTCGGGCTCGGCGAGGATCTGCCGGCGCACGCCGATATCCGCCGGTGGAACGAGTCCGGCGAACGGGCTCTCCGGCGCGAAGGCCGCGAAGGTCTTCGGGCTGTCCCACGATAGGGTCCCGCCTAGTGTCCGACCGCCCCGGCGCAGGCGCACGGGCACGAGGGGGTCGTTGCCCGCCGCCAGGCGCGGCCCGGCGAAGCGCAGGAGTAGGCCGCCGGCATCGACGAAGGCTTCGACCCGCTCCAGGGTGGCGGCGTCGAGGGCACCGACATCGGCCAGCACGAGCACAGAAACCTGCGCATCGAGCATCTGCGCAACGGATTCGGCGACGCCCTTGGCGCCGCGCGGCTCCTGCACGTCGGCGAAAGGCACCAGGGCGCGGGAAAGGTAGTGCGTCGGGGCCAACAGCGGCTGGGCTTGATCGCTGGTTCCGCCGAAGACGAGCCCGACGCGGCGGCGCTTGCCGCGCTCGTCCACCAAGGTCACGGCGCCGGCCGAGCGTTCGCCAAGGATCTCGAGGCGGCTGATGCCGTTGCGCAGTTCCACCGGCAGATCGAAGGCGACCGCTGCTTCGGTTGCACCGTCCGGGAAGGTGAAGTCGTGCTCGGCCAGCGGCAGGCCCTTCGCGTCGAGGGCACGCACGGTGCCGCCGTCGCGACCGTTGGGCGAGGCGCGCAGGGCACGGGCCGTGAGCCGGCCGCCGGATTCCGCGGCCGAGAGCGCGAGGGCCGGCGGCCGGTCGGCGCGCAGGATGGTGAAACCGGTGCCGTGCTTGCCGACGAGGTCTGCGAGGCCCTTGGCGAAGGTGTCCTCGCCCGGTCCCGCGACGCCGTCGCTGATCCACAGCGCAGCGGCGCCCGGTGTCCGCTCGAAGAAGGCGGCCAGGACGGACAGATGTGTCGCGCGCTCCGCGAGGTGCGGCCGGGGCGCGACGGCGCGCAGGCGCTCCAGGGCATCGGCGGGCACGCGGGCCTCGATGGGCGCGGCCGGCTCGGCCAACGCCATCAGGGCCACGGGACGCCCGTCGCGGGCGGCGGTCTCCACGGCATCGGTGGCGACCCGCTGGCGCTCGCGCCAATCGTGGGCGGCGGAGAATCCGTTGTCGATCATCACCACGAGGGGCGTGCGTCCCGCCTCCCCGCCGAGGCCCGACGGGTTCCAGACCGGCCCGGACACCGCCAGGATCAGAAAGGCCGCCACGAGCAGGCGCAGGATCAGGAGCCATGGCGGCGTGCGGGCCGGCGTCTCGCGCCTGGGCAGCAGGTCGGCCATGATCCGCAGCGGCGGAAAGTCGATGCGGCGCGGACGCGGCGGCGTCACCCGCAGGAGGAACCACAGGGCCGGCAGCGCGACGAGCGCGGCGAGCGCCAGGGGGGCGGCAAAGGTCAGGGGCAATCCGAGCACGGTAACGATCCTCAGCCGGTCCCGCGCGCGGCGGCGACGAGGGTGAGCAGGCGAAGGGCGGCTTCGCTGGCCGGTCGGTCGGTGCGGTGGATGGTCAGGGTCCAACCCTGAGCGCGGGCGATCTCGGAGAGGCCGGCCCGATGCTCGGCGATGCGGGCACGGTAGGCCTCACCCCAGGCTCCGGCGTCGCCGATGGCCAGAGTCCGGTCCGTTTCCGGATCGTGCAGGACGGCTTGGCCCGAGAACGGGAAGGTCTCCTCGACGGGATCGACGATCATCACGAGGTGGCCGTGGGTGCCGTGCGCCGCGATGGCCTCCACGGCTTGGCGCACCTCGGCGAGCGGCGACAGGAAATCGCTGATCAGGATCGCCTCGTCGAAGCGACCCGGCGAAGCGCGGGGCGGCATGTCGCGTGTGAGACCGGCGTGGTCGCCGACGAGCGCCTGCGCCAGGGTCTCGACGATGCGACGCGAAGTGACGGCGCGGGTCAGTCCCAGAAGTCCCGTACGCTCACCCCCGTCCACCAGGGTGTCGGCCAGCGCGAATGCCAGGACCAGGGCGCGCTCGACCTTCGGCGCCTGGGCGAGGTGCGAGGCGAAGCCCATGGAGGCCGATCGGTCGATCCAGAACCAGATGTTGTGCGCGGCCTCCCACTCACGCTCGCGGACGTAGAGCCGGTCGTCGCGGGCGGAGCGGCGCCAGTCGATCCGTGCGGCGGCCTCTCCGGCGACGAAGGGCCGGAACTGCCAGAAGCTCTCCCCCGGTCCCGCCCGGCGGCGGCCGTGCAGGCCGTGGGCCAGGGTGGTCGAGACGCGTCGCGCTTCGAGGATCAAGCGCGGCATCCGCTCGGCGAGGCCGAGGGCGCTCTCGGTCTCGCGCCGCCCGGGAACGCGGGCCTCGGCGGGGAGGACCCGCGTGGGGGCCGTCCGCGTGGGGGCTATGGCCATGCGCTAGAGCTTGGCCGCGAGCTGGGCGATGAGACCCGGGACGGTCTCCCCGTCCGCACGCGCGGCGAAGCTCAGGGCCATGCGGTGCTTGAGCACCGGTTCGGCGAGGGCCTTCACGTCGGCGATGGAGGGCGCGACGCGGCCTTCGATGAGGGCACGGGCGCGGACCGCCAGGGTCAGGGCCTGGCTGGCGCGGGGGCCGGGCCCCCACAGGAGCTTGCCCTTGAGGAACGGGTCGCCCCCCTCGGGCCGGGCGGAACGCACGAGGTCGAGGATCGCGTCGACCACGGCATCGCCCACGGGCAGGCGGCGCACCAGGCGCTGGGCCGTAAGGAGCTGCTCGGTGGACATCACCGCCTGAGGCTTGTGGTCGTCGACGCCCGTGGTCTCGATGAGGATGCGGCGCTCGGCGGCCCGATCCGGATAGCCGACGTCGATCTCGAGCAGGAAACGGTCGAGCTGGGCCTCGGGCAACGGGTAGGTGCCCTCCTGCTCGATGGGATTCTGGGTCGCCAGCACGTGGAAGGGCCGCGGCAGATCGTATCGTTCGCCCGCCACGGAAACGAAATGCTCCTGCATCGCCTGCAGCAGGGCCGACTGGGTGCGCGGGCTGGCGCGGTTGATCTCGTCGGCCATCAGCAACTGGGTGAAGACCGGCCCCTTCACGAACCGGAACGAGCGGTGCCGGTTGGCATCCTCGTCGAGGATTTCCGTGCCGAGGATGTCCGAGGGCATCAGGTCCGGGGTGAACTGGACCCGGCGCCCGTCGAGGCCGAGCACGGTGCCGAGGGTCTCGACCAGCTTGGTCTTGGCGAGGCCGGGGAGACCGACCAACAGCCCATGGCCGCCCGCCAGGATGGTAATGAGCGTGAGATCGACCACCTGCTCCTGGCCGAAAATGACCTTGTGAACCGCTTCACGCGCCGTGCCGACGGCTCCGAGACACGCTTCCGCCGTGGCGACGATGCCGTCGTCGAGGGAGGTGGCCGGCTGGGAGCCTTGCGTCATGCGGTGTCGGTCCTCGCGTTCCGCCTCGACTTCTGGGGGTCGATGGCGGCAGTCAGGGAACGGCCATGGGGTGGCCGTGCAGGTCGAGTGTGGCGCCGTTTGCGCCGCCCTGGCAAGGTCGGCGCGACGCCGCAGGCGTTCGCCTTCGGTTTGACAGTGCCTTTCCTGTCGCGAATCGGACGCATGCGGGCAACGAAACAGGCCTGCCTCCAGGCGTTCCAAAGGCGGCTTCGAGCGCTATCTTTCCGTCATGGCACCAAACGAATCCGACCCGACCATCGACCGCTTGAGCGCCGCCCTCGGTGATCTGCCCCGACGCGGTCCCCCGCCCGTCGACCAGTGGAACCCGCCCTATTGCGGCGCCATCGACATGCGCATCGCCGCCGACGGGACGTGGTTCCACGATGGTGCGCCGATCCGGCGCCCGGCCCTGGTGAAGCTGTTCGCTTCCATCCTCCGGTGCGAGCCGGACGGCAGCATCGTGCTGGTGACGCCGGTCGAAAGCGTTGGAATCACCGTCGAGGATGCCGCCTTCGTCGCCGTCGAGATGGCGGTGGAGGGCGACGGCGACGGTCGCCGCATCGCGCTGCGCACCAACGTCGACGACCTCGTGGCGGTGGGTTCCGACCATGCCCTGCGGTTCGAGGAGGACGAGGCCGGCGGCCTGCGCCCCTACGTGCACGTCCGGCGCGGCCTGTGGGCGCTTGTGACCCGGGCGCTGACCTACGATCTCGTGGCTTTGGCCGAGGAACGCGACGGCTGGCTCGGCATCGCCGCGGGCGGCACGTTCCACCGGATCGCACCCACCGCCACCGCATGAGACTCGACGCCGTCGCCGAGCTCATCGACCGCGCCGCCCGGTATCTCGACGCGGAACCACCCGGGCCGGGTGACCCGACGGCCAATCCGCGGGGCGACCACGATCTCGACGGCATCGACGTCGTGCCGCCCGGGCCACACCGGAATGCGGCGGTGCTGGTACCGGTGGTGCCGCGTCCCGACGGCCTCGGCGTGGTGTTCACCGTGCGCTCCGCACACCTGCGCGATCATTCCGGCCAGATCGCCTTTCCGGGCGGCAAGATCGATCCCACCGACGCGACGCCCGCCGACGCGGCCCTGCGCGAGGCCCGCGAGGAGATCGGCCTCGAGGCCGGCGCCATCCGGACCCTCGGCTATCTCGACCCCTACCTCTCGGCCACGGGCTTCCTGGTGATGCCGGTGCTCGGACTCGTCGATCCGGCCGCCACCCTGCGTCTCAACCCCGACGAAGTCGCCGACACGTTCGAGGCGCCTCTATCCTACCTGCTCGATCCGGGTCGACGCCGAATCGAGACCGCGACTTGGCAAGGGCGCACCCGGCGCTACTACGTGATCGCCTACGGTAATCATCGGATCTGGGGCGTGACCGCCGGCATCGTGAACAACCTCCACGAACGCCTGTATCCCCCATCCGGCACGTCGCCGCGAATGAGAGTTTCATGATCCGCAAGCTCGTCGAAGAAGTGCTGATCTTCCTCCTGCCGTTCCTGCTGTTCGCGGGCTATCTCGCCCTCAGCGGCCGGCATCCGCGCCATCATGCCCATTGGGAGGGCAAGGTCTTTCGCCTGACCATGGCGGGAATCGTCCTGGTGATCCTCTCCCTCGTCGCCACCGGACTGTTCGGTGAGCGCCATCGCGGCGGCTACGTACCGCCGCGCCTGGAGAACGGCGCGGTCGTGCCGGGTCGTTTCCAGTGACGGCGCACCGCCTCGACCCGGATGGGCTGGGCACCCTGCTGGCGACTCCCGGCCTCGCACGCGTCCTGGCCGCGCTGCGCGTTCCGGGGGAACACACCCGCCTCGTCGGAGGCTGCGTCCGCGACGCGCTCCTCGGGCATCCGTCCAACGACATCGATCTCGCCACCACGCTCCTGCCGGAAGCCGTCGTGGCGTGCGCCAGGCCGGCGGGCCTGCGCAGCATCCCCACGGGTATCGAGCACGGAACCGTGACGCTGATGGCCGGGACTGCGACGTTCGAGGTCACGACGTTGCGCGAGGACATCGAGACGGACGGACGTCACGCCGTGGTCCGGTTCGGCCGCGACTTCGGCCTCGATGCGCAGCGGCGGGATTTCACCATCAACGCCCTCTCGGTGGATGCCGAGGGTCACCTCCACGACACGACCGGCGGCCTCGCCGATCTTCGTGCCGGCCGTGTGCGCTTCATCGGCGAAGCCGCGACACGCATCCGTGAGGATGCGTTGCGGATCCTCCGATTCTTCCGCTTCCACGCCCGCTACGGCGCCGAAGCACCCGATGCGGAGGGGCTTGCGGCCTGCATCGGCGCCCGGGCCGCCCTCGACGGCCTGTCGCGGGAGCGCGTGCGCGGTGAACTGCTGAAACTGCTCCTCGCCCCTGGGGCGGTTCCGGCCGTGACCGTTCTGAGCGAGACCGGCCTCCTCGGCCGGCTCGTCGGCGGGATCGGTGACCTGCGACGGTTCGAACGGACGACCCGGCACCCCTGGGACGCGCCGGCGCGGCTGGCGGCCCTTTCGGTGTTCTCGGCGGACGATGCCGAACGCCTGACCGCTCGCCTGAGGCTGTCGAAGGCGGAACAGAATCGGCTTGGGCGCTATGCCCGTGCGCTGGTGGCTCTGCGGAGCAGAACCGTCATCGACGTGATGGAGATGCGCAGGCTGGCGGCCGCTCACGGCGCCGAGCCCATCGCCCTGGCCAGCGACGCCCTCGGGGCGTGTCTATCACAAATCACGGCGGAGGCCGGTGATCTACTCGGGCTGATGGTACGGGGCGAAGTGTCGGTTCCGGTCTTCCCCTTGATCGGGTCCGACCTCGTCGCACGGGGTATCCCGGCTGGACCGGAGATCGGGCGCCGCCTCGGACGGGCGCGGACGCAGTGGCTCGCGGCCGGCTGCCCGGCTGACGAAGCCGCGCGCGCGGCCTTGCTCGAGCGCGCGGCTTCGTAGATTTCGGGCTAGTTCGACCTCAGAGCGCGAGGGCGACCTTTGCATCCTGAAGCTGGACGATCTGACCGTTGAGCTCGTCCTTCTTGGCGAAATCCGTGGTCGCGTCGCGCAAGAGTTCGACGGCGGCGATATCGCGGTCGAGGGATTCCGGTGTGATCTCCTCGAAGGGATTGGCCCGTTCGGCGATGACGGTGACGGAGGTCGGCCCGATATCGGCGAAACCGCCGCGTACGAGGACGCGCTTGCCGGCGTGGCCGGCCTCGTTGATCACGATGACGCCGACCTTCAGGGCGGTGAGCACCGGAGCATGGCCCGGCAGAACGGTCATCTCCCCCTCGATGCCGGGAAGCTGCACGGCCTCGATCGGGCCGGAATACACCGTCCGCTCGGGACCGACGAAATCGAACTGGAAGGTGGCCATGACGTCGCGAATCCCGGTTCGGGTGTGTCTGTCGTGCGGTACGGCGCGCGGCCCGGGGCCGTGCGCCGCAGAGGGTGTCAGGCCTGGCCGCGGCCGGCGACGAAGCCGACCCCGAGGCCGAGGGCCGCGCCGATCACCGCGAAGATGCCGATATGCTGCATCTGGCCGGTGGTCAGGGTGCCGCCGGACGTACCCGCCGGCTTGTCACCCTGAACTTCGAGGCTGAAATCCCCGATCTTGATTTCGGCGGCCTGGGGCCGGGTGAGGTACCCGGCCAGGGCGCCGACGACGAGACCGACGAGGAGAAGACCGATCTTGCTGTTCAAGATCAGGCCGCCGCCGCGATCTTCTTGGCCTTCTCCTTGGCGTCCTCGATAGTGCCGACCATGTAGAACGCCGCCTCCGGCAGATCGTCGTAGTCGCCGTTCACGAGGCCCTTGAAGCCCTTGATGGTGTCGGCCAGCGGGACCTGGATGCCGGGCGAGCCGGTGAAGATCTCGGCGACCGAGAAGGGTTGGGAGAAGAAGCGCTCGATCTTGCGGGCGCGGGCGACGGTGAGCTTGTCCTCTTCCGAGAGCTCGTCCATGCCCAGGATCGCGATGATGTCCTGCAGGGCCTTGTAGCGCTGCAGGGTCTGCTGGACCTGACGCGCTACCGCGTAATGCTCCTCGCCGAGAACGGCGGGATTGAGCATGCGCGAGGTCGAGTCGAGCGGATCCACGGCCGGGTAGATGCCCTTCTCGGCGATGGAGCGGGACAGCACGGTCGTCGCGTCCAGGTGGGCGAACGAGGCGGCAGGCGCCGGATCGGTCAGATCGTCGGCCGGCACGTAGATGGCCTGCACCGAGGTGATCGAGCCCTTGGTGGTGGTGGTGATGCGCTCCTGCAGGGCGCCCATGTCGGTGGCGAGCGTCGGCTGGTAGCCCACGGCGGACGGGATGCGGCCGAGCAGCGCCGACACTTCCGAGCCGGCCTGGGTGAAGCGGAAGATGTTGTCCACGAAGAACAGCACGTCCTGGCCCTGGTCGCGGAAATCCTCTGCGATGGTCAGACCCGTGAGGGCGACGCGCGAGCGGGCGCCGGGGGACTCGTTCATCTGGCCGTATACGAGGGCGCACTTGGAGCCTTCGGCCGAGCCGTTGTTCTCCTTCGGGTCCATGTTGACCTTGGACTCGATCATCTCGTGGTAGAGATCGTTGCCCTCGCGGGTGCGCTCGCCGACGCCGGCGAACACCGAATAGCCCGAGTGCACCTTGGCGATGTTGTTGATCAGCTCCATGATCAGCACGGTCTTGCCGACGCCGGCGCCGCCGAACAGGCCGATCTTGCCGCCCTTGGCGTAGGGAGCAAGAAGATCGACCACCTTGATGCCGGTGACGAGGATCTGCGACTCGGTGGACTGCTCGGCGTAGGACGGCGCGGGCTGGTGGATGGCGCGCAGGGTCTCGGAGACGATCGGGCCGGCCTCGTCGATGGGCTCGCCGATGACGTTCATGATGCGGCCGAGGGTGTTGAAGCCCACGGGCACCTTGATGGCCTCGCCGGTGTCGGTGACTTCCTGACCGCGCACGAGACCTTCCGACGTGTCCATGGCGACGCAGCGCACGGTGCTCTCACCGAGCTGCATGGCGACTTCGAGGACGAGACGGTTGCCGTTGTTCTTGGTCTCGAGGGCGTTCAAGATCTCGGGCAGATGGCCGTCGAAATGCACGTCGACCACGGGGCCGATGACCTGGGTGATTTTGCCGACCTTGTTGGAGCCGGCGCCGGGGGTAGCGGTGTTCGCCATGATACGGGTCCTTCGACGATGTTGCGGTCAGGGTGCCGGAGCGGCCTAGAGGGCCTCGGCGCCCGAGATGATTTCGATGAGTTCCTTGGTGATCATGGCCTGACGCGTACGGTTGTAGATCTGCGTCTGCTTCTTGATCATCTCGCCGGCGTTGCGCGTGGCCGAATCCATGGCACCCGTGCGGGCTCCCTGCTCGGAGGCGGCGTTCTCGAGGAGCGCCCGGAACACCTGCACCGTGAGGTTGCGCGGCAGCAGGGTATCGAGGATGGCCTCCTCGCTCGGCTCGAACTGCAGGGCGGCGTCCGGGGCCGTGGCACCGGTCTCAGGTAGTTCCGCCGGGATCAGCTTCTGGGCGGTCGGAACCTGGGCGATCACCGAGCGGAAGCGCGAGTAGAACAGCGTCGCGACATCGAACTCGCCGGCCTCGAAACGGGCGATGACGCTGTCGGCGATTTCGGCAGCGAATTCGTAATCCACCGGCTTGTTGCCGCGCAGATCGCGGTTCTCGATGATCTGGTCGCGGTACTGGCGGCGCAGGAGGTCGTAGCCCTTCTTGCCGACGGTGACGATCTTCACCGTCTTGCCCTCGGCGGTGAGCCGGCGGATGTGCTCGCGGGCCAGACGCACGATCGACGAGTTGAAGCCGCCGCACAGGCCTCGATCGGCCGTGCAGACGATGAGGAGGTGGGTCTTCTCCGAGCCGGTGCCCGAGAGCAGCTTCGGACCCTGGACGCCGCCGACGAGGTTGGCGGCCAAGTTGCCGAGCACCTGGGACATCTTCTCTGCGTAGGGACGCGCGCTCTCGGCGGCCATTTGGGCGCGCCGCAGCTTGGCGGCGGCGACCATCTGCATGGCCTTGGTGATCTTCTGCGTCCCCTTCACCGAAGCGATGCGGTTACGCAGATCCTTCAAACTCGCCATGGGGTGACTTCCAGATCCATCCGCTGCGGCTCAAGGCGAGGTATCCGGCCTTCCGGATACCTCGCTTACACTGACGTTCGGCCGATCATCTGCGGATCGGCCGAGGGTCCTTCAGGCTAACGACTTGGCCACGGCCTCGACGACGCCCTTCAGCGTCTTGGCGCTGTCGTCGGACAGATCCTTCGAGTCGCGGATCTTGGCGAGCAGATCGGCGTGCTTGGTGCGCAGGGTCGAGAGCAAGGCGTCCTCGAACGGACGGACCTTCGAGACCGGCAGGGCGTCGAGGTAGCCGTTGACGCCGGCATAGATCACAGCGACCTGCTCTTCCATCTTCAGCGGCGAGAACTGCGGCTGCTTCAGGAGCTCGGTGAGGCGCGAGCCGCGATTCAGGAGCTTCTGGGTCGAGGCGTCCAGATCCGAGCCGAACTGCGCGAAGGCGGCCATCTCGCGGTACTGCGCGAGCTCGCCCTTGATCTTGCCGGCGACCTTCTTCATCGCCTTCGTCTGGGCCGAGGAGCCAACGCGCGAGACCGAGAGGCCGACGTTCACCGCCGGGCGGATGCCCTGGTAGAACAGGTCGGTCTCGAGGAAGATCTGGCCGTCGGTGATCGAGATGACGTTGGTGGGGATGTAGGCCGAGACGTCGTTGGCCTGGGTCTCGATGACCGGCAGCGCGGTCAGCGAACCGTTGCCGGCGGCGTCGCCCATCTTGGCGGCGCGCTCGAGAAGCCGCGAGTGCAGGTAGAACACGTCGCCGGGATAGGCCTCGCGGCCCGGCGGGCGGCGCAGCAGAAGGGACATCTGACGGTAGGCCACGGCCTGCTTGGAGAGATCGTCGTACACGATCACGGCGTGCATGCCGTTGTCGCGAAAGTACTCGCCCATGGCGCAGCCGGCGAAGGGCGCGATGAACTGCATCGGTGCCGCGTCCGACGCAGTTGCGGCGATGACGATGGAGTATTCGAGCGCGCCGTTGTCCTCGAGGGACTTCACGAACTGAGCGACGGTGGAGCGCTTCTGGCCGATGGCGACGTAGACGCAGTAGAGCTTGGCGTTCTCGTCGGTGCCCGCGTGGGCCGGCTTCTGGTTCAGGATGGTGTCGAGGGCGATGGCGGTCTTGCCGGTCTGGCGATCGCCGATGATCAGCTCGCGCTGGCCGCGGCCGACGGGGATCAGCGCGTCGATGGCCTTGAGGCCGGTGGCCATCGGCTCGTGCACGGATTTCCGCGGGATGATGCCCGGGGCCTTCACGTCGACGCGGCGACGCTCGGTGGTGGCGATGGGGCCCTTGCCGTCGATGGGGTTGCCCAGCGCGTCGACGACGCGGCCGAGCAGCGCCTTGCCGACGGGCACGTCCACGATGGCGCCCGTGCGCTTGACGGTCTGGCCTTCCTTGATGTCGCGATCGGACCCGAAGATCACGATGCCAACGTTGTCCTGCTCGAGGTTGAGGGCCATGCCGCGCACGCCCGACTCGAACTCGACCATCTCGCCGGCCTGGACGCTGTCGAGGCCGTAGGCGCGGGCGATGCCGTCACCCACGGACAGGACCTGACCCACCTCGGAAACTTCGGCTTCCTGGCCGAAATTCTTGATCTGATCCTTCAGGATCGCGGAGATCTCGGCGGCGCGGATATCCATCGTCGGGCCTCTTGTCGTTGATTGATTGAATGGGTGGAGAACGGGAGCGGGGGAACCCTGACGGGTTCTTACCGGGCTTCCCGCATCGCGAGGCGAATACCGTTGAGCTTGGTCCGCAGGGAGGCGTCCACCATGCGGCTGCCGATTTTGACCACGAGGCCGCCGATCAGGCTGGGGTCGATCCTGAGGTCGAGGTCGATCTCGGCGCGGGCGACATCGCGCAAGCTGGCCTTGATCTCCTCGACGACGGCGTCGGAGGGGCGCTCGGCGACGGTGACCTCGGCGCGGACGATGCCCTTGGATTCACGGACCAGCACACGGAACGCGCGGATCATGTCGGGCAGGGCGAACAGGCGGCGGTTGGCGGCGGCGAGGCGGATGAAGCTCGCACCGAGACCGGTGATGCCCGCCTTGTCGAGCACGGCGCCGATGGCGGCCTCCTGCTCGGCTCCGGAGAAAACCGGGCTGCGCACGAGACGGCGCAGATCCGCGCTCTCGTTGAGCAGGCCGCCGAAGCGCTCCAGGCTCTCCGCCACGCCATCGACATTGCGCTCGTCGCGCGCCAGCTCGAACAGGGCCGACGCATAGCGCGCCGCCACGCCTGCAACCGGGGAAGCCGCCTCGGAACCGTTCTGCGCCACGCGCCGCTCTCTCTTCAATCCGGCCCTAGGGTTTCGGCCACCGCGTGCCGTGTCCGGCGCAGGTTTGCGAAACCGTCAGGATTGGGAACGTGCCGGTCTGCGCGGGTCATGGAAAAACCCGCCCTTCCGGCGCGGCGAGGGCCTAGCATGCGGGTTCTAGGGGCGCAAGACGATCGGCCACGCCGACACGGGACAGCCCGTCGAGGGGGTTGCGCGCCCGATCGGGGCACGGCCGCTCGTGCGACGCAGCAGCGTCTCGAACATGCGGTCGCGCCGAACGGTGGCGAAGGTGAGGCGGGCGTCAGCAGGCGATCCGGTCGCAACGCCGCGTGGCCGCGATCATCCGGGCCAGGGACTTTGCGCCGGGATGCCCGAGGAGGCCCGTGTTGCCGAGCACGTAGGACGGTGTGGCGGCAAGTCCGAGATCGGCCGCCATCCGCATCTGGGCCTTCAGGGCGAGGCGGACTTCCTCGCTGTCGCCGATGGTCTCCAGCTCGGCGGACGGCACGCCGAGCTTGGCCGCGGCCCTGAGGGCGCCGGTACCGTCGATGGTGCCGCGTCCGGCGAGAAGGGTTCGGTACAGGCTCCATGCGGCGGCCGAGCCGAGCCGGCGTTGCACGGCCAGCACCACCTTGGCGGCCTGGGCCGATTGGGGCGCGAGGATCGGATTGTTGACGAGGCCGATGCGCAAGGTGGGATCGCTCTCCGCCAGCGAAACCATGTCGGAGGCGGCCTTTCGGCAGTACGGGCAATTGTAGTCGAAGAACTCGTACAGGGTCGTCTCGGCCTCGGCGGGCCCGATATAGGTCACCCCCTTCAGGCCCGGAATCTCGCCGACGATCTCGCCGGGCAGGCGCATGTTGGCGACGGGGCGGCCCTCGTCGCTGTCGACCTTGTAGGTCTGGCCGTAGCCCTGGGCGAACGCCCGGCCGGCGCCCGCGAGGCCGATGGCGGCGGTGGAGGCGAGAAAATGCCGACGGTCGAAGCGCATGGGGCGGCCCGGGATCGAGGAGAGGTCGGGCCCGGTTCTAATCCCGATCGGCTCGGGGCGAAACGCCTACTCCCGCATGGCCCCGGGCCGGTCGCCCGCCGCCCAGGCGAGCGCCTGCTCGAGGCGGTCGTTGCCCCAGAACAATTCGCCGTCGCCGGTGAGGAAGGTCGGTGCGCCGAAGATCCCGCGTGAGCGCGCCTCCTCGCCGTTGACGCGCAGGCGCCCCTTGTTCGTTTCCGACGCCGCCTGCTTGAGGATGATCGTCCCGTCGAGGCCGAGGCCGTTGAGCAGGGCGACCACGGCGGGTGGTTCGGCGATGGACTGTCCGCGCGCGAATTCGGCCTCGTAGACCGCCTTCGAGAACGGCACGAGCCAGTCGTGGTCCATGCCGTAGGTGGCGGCCCGCGTGGCGCTGAGGCTGTTCTGCGGGAACGGATCGGGACGCGTCACCGGCGGCAGGCCGATCCGGGCGGCCTCGCGCTCCACGTCGCGCCACATGTTGCGACCCTTGGCCGGGTAGAGGTTGAACGGTGATGAGTTCCAGCCCTGGGCGGCGAAGATCGGCCCGACGAGGAAGGGCCGCCAGCGCACCTCGACACCGGCCGCGTCCGCGAGGGCGTCGATCCGCATGGCCGAGAGATAGGAATAGGTGGATGCGAACTCGTACCAGAATTCGAGGGTCGGCCGGCGCGGCATACGTCGAATCTCCGGATTCTCTGGAAGCGGCCAGATTGGCCCCTGGGAGCGACGGGGGCAAGGTCGCCTGGGCCACTGTCACGCTGACGAACGCGTCGGCGGCACGGCGGTTGCACCGTCCATCGCTCCGCTGATAAGCCGCGCCATACGCCCGATGTCCGAACCCGAAGCGAGTCCGATGCCAGACGCGAACCCGAAGCCCGTCAACAAGGTCGTGCTAGCCTATTCGGGCGGTCTCGACACCTCGATCATCCTGAAGTGGCTGCAGACCACCTATGGCTGCGAGGTCATCACCTTCACGGCCGATCTCGGCCAGGGCGAGGAACTGGAGCCGGCGCGCAAGAAGGCCGAGCTCCTCGGCATCAAGCCCGAGAACATCTTCATCGAGGATCTGCGCGAGGAGTTCGTGCGGGACTACGTCTTCCCGATGTTTCGCGCCAACGCGGTCTACGAGGGGGTCTATCTCCTCGGCACCTCCATCGCCCGGCCGCTGATCGCGAAGAAGCAGATCGAGATCGCCGAGCGCCTCGGCGCGGATGCCGTCTGTCACGGCGCCACCGGCAAGGGCAACGATCAGGTGCGGTTCGAGCTCGGCTACTACGCGCTCAAGCCCGACGTGACCGTCATCGCCCCGTGGCGTGAGTGGGACCTGAAGAGCCGCGAGCAGCTCATCGCGTTCGCCGAACAGCACCAGATTCCGATCTCGAAGGACAAGCGCGGCGAGAGCCCGTTCTCGGTGGACGCCAACCTCCTGCACGCCTCCTCCGAGGGCAAGGTGCTCGAGGATCCCGCCGACGAGGTGCCGGACTACGTCTATTCCCGCACGCTGTCGCCGGAAGAGGCGCCCGATACCCCCACCATCGTCACCATCGGCTTCGAGAAGGGCGACGCCGTCTCCATCGACGGCGAGGCGCTATCGCCAGCCTCGCTGCTCGCCAAGCTCAACCAGCTCGGCCACGACAACGGCATCGGCCGCCTCGATCTCGTGGAGAACCGCTTCGTCGGCATGAAGAGCCGCGGCATGTACGAGACGCCGGGCGGCACCATCCTGCTGCCGGCCCACCGCGCCATCGAGTCGATCACCCTCGACCGGGGTGCGGCGCACCTCAAGGACCAGATCATGCCGCAATATGCGGAGCTGATCTACAACGGCTTCTGGTTCTCACCGGAGCGGGAAATGCTCCAGGCCCTCATCGACAAGAGCCAGGAGATGGTCACCGGCGAGGTCCGGCTGAAGCTCTACAAGGGCGGCATCCACGTGATCGGCCGCACCAGCCCGAACTCCCTCTACGATCAGGACCTCGTCACCTTCGAGGAAGGGGCCGTGGCCTACGATCACCGCGACGCGGCGGGCTTCATCAAGCTCAATGCCCTGCGCCTGCGCACCCTCGCCCAGCGCAAGAAGAAGCTCGGCGCCTGATCCTCCGCACCCTCCCCCGTCCCGGGGGAGGGCTTTTCGGAACGATCGTCAGGCCGAGACCCAGCCGGTCGCGCCCCGCCGGAACATCCCCGGTCCGAGATCGGCGTACCGCAAAAAGATCTGCAGGGCCGGCTGCATCTCGTGGTGCAGGGTCGGTGGCTCCGAGGCGGTGCCGTAGGGCCGGGCCACGTCGATGGCCGGCACGTCGCGGGCCGTGTCCCACACCACGTTCAGGGCCTGCACCAGGGCGATATGCTCGGCTGTGATGTCGAAGGTGACGTGCTCCGGCGTCTCGCCGGTGGTCTCGTCGCGGAACACGTCGCCGACATCGGCCGAATCGAGCTTGGCCAGGGTGTTGTGATAGGCGTAGCGCCCCGGTTTGAGGACCGCGTTCGCGCAGAACACCGCCAGCCCGTCGCCGAGGGTCCGGTGCTCCTCGTCCGCGCCGTCGTCGTCGCCGGTGACGTTGAAGATGTCGCCGTCCCGATCCGTGCTGCCGTAGGGCGCGTCCGGATGGACGATCGGGGCGCCGCTCCCCTCCCGGTTCCAGGCCACCACCATCCGGCGGATCAGCGCGATGCGCTCCAGGGTGAGTTCGAAGGTCGGCTCGGTCATCGCGTGTCTCTCTGGAAGCGTTCCGGCCTCCTCTAACGGATGCCGAGCGCCTTCGCATCCGGCGAGACGTAGAGCACCCTCAGATCGGCATCGGGTACGAAGTCGGTGGCGGTGAAGGCGAAGGTCGTGGGGCCGGTCTTGACGAGGCCGTTTCGGCATAGGCTCACCAGGGTCTTGGGATGCCCCTTGTCGACGGTGAGCGCGAAGGTCCCGATGGTGCCGGCCCAGTTGCGTGCCGTGGTGACGATGTAGGGAACCACCACGGCGCGGACGACGGCGTTCGGGCCTCCGCCCGCATCGACCGGCTTCGCCCCCGCGGCGGCGATGATCCGGCGCAGCCCCGCCGCCCCCGCATCGTCGAGGCAGTAGCGGGCGCGGAAAGCCTGGTCCTTGAGGTCGCTCTCGCCGATCAGCAGACTGCCGTTGACCGGCCGGTAGACGTGCTCGACGACGAGGTCGCGCCCGGGCGGAAACGTCTGGTCCCAATGGAATTTCGCTTCGCTGCGCCAGAGGCCCTCGCCCATCTCGGCTGCCTCCGGAATCAGCTTGGCGGCGACGAGTTCGGCCCGTGCGGGCCGCGACAGGTTGGCCAGCGCCTTGGCGAGGTCGTCGCGCCGCATGGGGTTGAGGGGAATGGCGTGCTTGCGCAGGAGATCGCCGACCTCGCGGTCCCCGAGGAAGGCGCGCTCCTCGAGTTGCGGGGTCAGGGGTATGCCGTCCACCGCCACCGTGAAGCCGACGAAGTTGGCGCTCGATTCGTCGGGCAGATCCTGGGCCGAAAAAGAAAGTTCGGCGCCATCGATGGGGGGCAGCGGGAAGGCCACCCGCACGGTGCGGGGGCTCGCCGAGCGATTGCGGAAGACGTAGCGCACGGTGATTCGTTCGAGGCCGATGCGCAGATCCTCGCGAACGAGACCGATGTCTCGGTCCTTCACCAGGACGAGACCGCCGGCGTCGAGTTCCGCCGCGCTGTCGTTCGCCCGGGCGGGCGAGACCGAGACCGATGTGAACAGGTTCGCCGACAGGAGGACGGCCGCAACGCGGAGGGATGGGCGTGGGAGCATGCGGAGCATGGCGTGCGATCGTCCGGAATCGAGGCCGGCGCCGAATCACCGGGCGGATCGCGATATCACGTCGGCCGCATCGAGAAATCCTCAAACGCGGGTCACGAACCGCGACGGCGTTTCCCGCCGCCTCCGCGCCCCGGGTGTCGAGGTGGGGCTATCGTTTGAGGCAGCCCATCAGCCCGCCCACCCCGTTCATGCGCGCCTGGATGCGAGCGGCCGCCGCGCGAACGCCGCGCGACGGCAGGGCCGGGTTGCGCAGGATCGGATTGGGCAGCACCGCCGCGAGCAGGGCCGCCTCCGCGCGCGTCAGGTCGCGCGCGGGTTTGCCGAACCAGCGCTGCGCCGCGGCTTCGGCTCCGAATACCCCCTCGCCCCACTCGGCGACGTTGAGGTAGACCTCGAGCATCCGGCGCTTGCCCCACAGGGCATCCGTCGCCAGGGCCAAAGGAATCTCGAGGCCCTTGCGCAGGACCGACCGCCCCGGCCACAGGAACACGTTCTTCACGGTCTGCATCGAGATCGTCGAGGCGCCGCGGCTCGGGCCTTCCTCGTCGTCGACCACGTCCCGAAGGGCGTTCCAATCGACGCCGCCATGCAGGCAGAACCGCTGGTCCTCCGAGGCGATCACCGCCTGGACGAGGTGGGGCGAGATCGCCGACAGGGCCACGGCCTGCCGGTCGACGGCCTTGAGGGTCGCCCATCGCCCGAGCATCAGGGTTGAGGGCGGGGTCACCGCGCTATAGACGAGCGCCATGACGAGCAGGAAACCCACCGCGAGGGCGGGCACCAGCAGCACGAGGCCGACGAGCCTGCGCAGGCCGCGGCCACGGGCCGGGCGTGCGGCTGCCTGGGGCGGCCTGCGACGCAGGGGCCGCTCGGCACTCTCGGCCTCGTCCTGAATTCGAACCTCCTCCGCTCGCGCCACGCTCACACTTCCGAAGGCCCGCCCGACCATGACGTCAACGCAAGGATCTCACGCTTCGGTCAAGGCGGATGCCCCGGTCGACGCGTTTTCCCACAGGCTCGCCACGGTGGCCGACACCGTCGAGGCCTGGCTCGCCGACCGCCTGACCGCCGAGACGCAAGCCGGCGAGATCACCCGCCCCGTGCGCCTGATGGAGGCCATGCGCCACGCCGTGCTCGGCGGCGGCAAGCGCCTGCGCCCGTTCCTCGCCGTCGAGACCGCCCGCATGCTCGGCGGCCCCGAGGCCGGGGCGCTCGCCGCCGGCTCGGCCATCGAACTCGTGCATTGCTACTCCCTCGTCCACGACGACATGCCGGCCATGGACGACGACGACCTGCGGCGCGGCAAGCCGACCGTGCACAAGGCCTACGACGAGGCCACCGCGATCCTGGTCGGCGACGCGCTTCAAACTCTGGCCTTCGAAGTCCTGGCCGATTCGGCTTGGCAGCCCGATCCTGCCATCCGGGCCGATCTCGTACTCGGCCTCGCCAAGGCCTCGGGCCTCGGCGGCATGGTGGGCGGCCAGCTCCTCGATCTCGGGGCGGAAGGGCGCTTCGGAGCCGTCTCGCTCACCGTCGACGATACCTTGCAGCTCCAGGCCATGAAGACCGGCGCGATCCTGGCCTTCTCGGTGGAGGCCGGCGCCATCGTGGGCGGTGCGACGCCGGACCAGCGTCGCGCGCTCCTGCGCTACGGCCACGCCCTGGGTCAGGCTTTCCAGATCGCCGACGACATCCTCGACCGCGAAGCCTCGGCGGAAGCCATGGGCAAGGCGACGGGCAAGGACAAGGACGCCGGCAAGGCCACCCTCGTCGACCGCCTCGGCCTCGACGGCGCACGCGCGGAGTGCGACCGTCTCGTGGGCGTCTGCGAGGATGCGGTCTCGGCCTGGGGCGACAGGGCCCAGATTCTGCGGGACGCGGCGCGGTTCACCGTGGCGCGGAAGGTCTGAACACCCGCAACCCCAAATGCTGCGGCTCCGCCGCAGCCCATCGTACAGCGTCCGACGGGACGATGAACCCAGGCGAGTTGATCCCATGACCACCTACAAGCTCCTCCTCCTGCCCGGCGACGGCATCGGCCCCGAGGTGATGGCACAGGTCGAGACGGTGATCGGCTTCCTGGGGCAGGCCGGCATCGCGGCGTTCGAGACCGAGCACGACCTCGTCGGCGGCAGCGCCATCGACGCCCATGGCGTGGCGCTCACGGACGCGGCCCTCGCCCGGGCGGATGCGGCCGATGCGGTGCTGCTCGGCGCCGTCGGCGGACCGAAATGGGCCGACGTCGCCTACGAGATCCGCCCCGAATCGGGCCTTCTCCGCCTGCGCAAGGATCTGGGCTTGTTCGCGAATCTGCGTCCGGCGATCTGCTACCCGGCGCTCGCCGACGCCTCCGCCCTCAAGCGCGAGCTCGTCGAGGGCCTCGACATCATGATCGTACGCGAGCTCACCGGAGGCGTGTACTTCGGGGAGCCGAAGGAGATCACCACCCTGCCCGACGGGTCGAAGCGCGCCGTCGACACCCAGGTCTACACCACGGGCGAGATCGAGCGCATCGCCCACGTCGCCTTCGATCTGGCGCGCAAGCGTTCGGGCCGGGTCGCTTCGGCCGAGAAGCACAACGTGATGAAGTCCGGCGTCCTGTGGAAGGAGGTCGTCACCCGGGTCCATGCCGAGTACACGGACGTGGCCCTGGAGCACGTGCTCGCCGACAATTGCGCCATGCAGCTCGTGCGCCGCCCGAAGCAGTACGACGTGCTCGTGACCGACAACCTGTTCGGCGACGTGCTCTCCGACGTGGCCGCCATGCTCACCGGGTCCCTGGGCATGCTGCCATCGGCGTCGCTGGGCGCCGTCGATGACAAGGGTTCGCGAAAAGCCCTCTACGAGCCCGTGCACGGCTCGGCACCGGACATCGCCGGGCGCGACATCGCCAACCCCCTCGCGATGATCGGGTCGCTGGCCATGGCACTGCGCTACTCGTTCGGCCTCGGCGAGGCGGCGGATCTCCTCGACGGCGCGATCACGGACGCCCTCGCCAGTGGCGCCCGCACCCGGGACATCGCCGCCGAGGGCGCACAGGCGCTCGGCACCGCCGGGATGGGCGATGCCGTCGTGGCCGCCCTCAAGGCGCGCATCGGCTGAGGAAAACTCGGCCGCCACGGCTTCGCCACGAGCGGAGCCGTGTTGTCGCCACATCTGTCAAGTTAATCTCTCCCCGTAGTTACCAGCCGCGGGGACGAAGAGAGCACATGCAGGGTCGCACGGTCGGATCGTCACGGACTGCCCTCGCCAACGGTCCCGTCAAGGGTCCCCTCCGCGGTCGTTCCGCCGCGATCGTTTCGTCCCCCACTTCCGACGCCCTGACCCTCGGCGGCCGCGTCGGCCGCGAACACGGCAGCCGGGCGGCGCTGACGCGCTCCGTCCTCCTGGTGACGCTTCTCGTCGGTGGGCTCAGCGTGGCCCTCCTCAACGGGGTCGGTCCGGCCGGGTCCGGCCTCGGTGGCGTGGTTCAGTCGGCTCAGGCCATGACCACCGTGGCGATGCCCCGCCCGCGCGTTCAGATCGCCCCGCCCGCCATTCTCGGGACTCCTGCGAGCGTCCTCTCCGCGTCGGCCGCCTTCGCGCCGATCCACGACCTTGATACCGAACTCGGCTCCAACGCCGTCGACCGGGTCTCGTACGACTTCCTCATCACCGAAAGCGCGGTGGGCGATCCCAACGACGTCCTCGAGTTCGGCCCGATGAAGATCCGCCGCCACCTCGTGCAGAAGATCGTCCGCGCGGCCCAGGCCGTGCAGACCGACCCGGTGCTGCTCATGGCGGTGGCCGATAAGGAATCGAGCTTCAAGACCGAGGTGCAGGCCCAGACCTCCTCGGCCACCGGCCTGTTCCAGTTCATCGAGCGGACCTGGCTCGGCGTGGTGCGTGATTTCGGACCCAAGCACGGGCTGACGCAGGACGCCGCCCTCGTGACGACGGGCGACAACGGCCGCCCCGCCGTCGCCGATCCGGCCGAGCGCACCCGCATCCTCGAACTGCGCCGCGACCCCTACCTCTCCGCCCTCATGGCCGGTGAGATGCTCAAGCGCGACGCCGCCCGCATCGCCCTGCGCATCGGCCGCGACCTGTCGCTGGGGGAGGTCTATCTCGCTCACTTCCTCGGACCGGACGACGCCGAGGAGTTCCTCGCCACCGTTGCCGACAAGCCCAAGGCCGCCGCCGCCCAGATGCTGCCGGGGCCCGCGCGCGCCAACAAGACGATCTTCTTCGCGGCTCAGCGCGGACGCCGCAAGGCGACGAGCCTGTCCGTGGCCCAGGTTCACGAGAAGTTCGAGGCGATGATGAGCGCGCGCGGCGCCCGCTATCGCGATGTCCGCTCCGTGGCCGGCGTCATGGCCTATGCGGACGCCTCCGCGGACTGATCCGCGCCTGCATCGCGAACGCACGATGGATTTTCGGCAACCCAGCGTGCCCTCCCGGCTTTAATGTAGGTGTGTCCGACACTCGGCCCACCACGAGACCGTAACGCTGGAGGCTCCGCTTGGCCGATTTCGAGGCCGATACGAACGGCACGCCGCACCGTCGCGTGCCAGAGGGAGGTGTGTTCGGTCCCGCCGACACCCTGAGCCCGAGCCTGTCCCTCGACCGAATCGGTCAGGCCCTGGCCTCGTTCTACGACGATCTCATCGCCGAAGGGGTGCCCGAGCACTTGGCCGCCCTCGTGCGCCAGGTTCGCCAACCCGAGCCCGCACCCGCCGTCGCCAGCCCCATCGCCGGCAAGCCCACCTCCAAATCGGGCAAACTCGCCCTCGTGGTCGAGGATGACGCGACCACCCGGGCCCTGGCGGAGGCCTTGCTCGAAGAGACCGAACTCGGTGTCGTGGGGTGCGACAGCGCCGAGGCGGCCATCGAGATCATGCGCACGCGTGGCGGCGACGTGTCCCTGGTGTTTGCCGACGTGCATCTGTCGGGCGTCATGGATGGGGTTCAGCTCGCGTCCGCGATCGCCCTGCTGTGGCCGATGACCCGGCTCGTCGTCACCTCGGGCCAGCGCACGCAGCGACCGGGCAGCCTCGCCCCTCAGGCTGTGTTCATCCCGAAACCGTGGCGTCCGATGGACCTTCTTGGCGAGGCGGAGCGGGCCTGCGCGGAGCCGCAGCCGATCCTGCCCTGAGGGCAACCCCGCCTTTTGCATCGCACCATCTCGCTTGGGCGCACCTCTTGCATTAATCGAGGACGAGACCGCGCCGCCCGGGGCGGTGGAGCCGATTCGTGCCGATTCTGTCCGTCCGCCACATCACCACGTATCGCTATCGTCAGCCGGTGGCGTTCGGCGAGCACCGTATCATGTTCCGGCCGCGCGACAGTTACGATCAGCGGCTCCTCTCCGCCGCCCTGAAGATCACGCCCGAGCCGGTGTCGTTGCGCTGGCTGCACGACGTATTCGGCAATTGCGTCGCCGTGGCGTCCTTCCAGGGGCGGGCCTCTACCCTGACCTTCGACTGCACCATCACCCTCGATCACACGCCCGAACTCGCGCCGATCTTCCCGCTCGCCCCGCACGCGGCCTTCTACCCGTTCGGCTACGGCGCCGATGACATCCCCGACCTCAGCCGCTCGATGGAGCGGCAGCATCCCGATCCGCGCAACGAGGTCGACGCCTGGGCCCGCGGCTTCGTCCCGCCCAACGGCCGGATCGCGACCCAGGATCTCCTCGCCGAAATGACCCGCAGCGTTCGGCGCAACTTCGCCTACCTCGCTCGCTCGGAGAAGGGCGTCCAGGACCCGGTCACCACCCTGCGCTTGAAGCGCGGGAGCTGTCGCGACTTCGCCGTTCTGATGATCGAGGCCGTGCGGGCGCTCGGCATGGCTGCACGGTTCGTCTCCGGCTACCTCTACAACCCGCGCGGCGACCGTGAACGCCATGTCGGCGGCGGCTCCACCCATGCCTGGGTGCAGGTCTACCTGCCGGGTGCCGGCTGGATCGAGTTCGATCCGACCAACGGGATCGTCGGCAACCGCGACCTGATCCGCGTCGCCGTTGCCCGCGATCCGCGCCAGGCCGTGCCCCTGCACGGCTCCTTCTTCGGGTTTCCCGCGGACGACCTCGGCATGACCGTGAGCGTCGCCGTGGATGAAGTCGAACCGGGTGCTGGCGATGCACGGGTTCCGGACCCTATGATCGCGCGTTGACGGTCCAATTACTGCATTGCCCGGATCTTCCCGCGGGACACGACATTTCAAATTCGAGAGATTGGGTAAGCGTCATGAAGATCAGGACTGGGTTCGACATCGCCTTCGAATCGGCTCAGCCGACCCCCATGATCCTGGCGCTGAGCGTCCATCCCTCTCGGATGCCCGACCTGCTCACGCCGCATATGATCACCTTCGATCCGCCGATCCCGTCGCAGGAATACCGTGACGTCTTCGACAACATCCTCACGCGCATCGTCACGCCGATGGGGCGGCTGACCATTTCGGCCGATTTCATCGTGCAGGATTCCGGGCAGCCCGACGTGTACGCCCCCTGGGCACAGCAGATCGAGGTCCAGAACCTCCCGTCGGACGTGCTCGTCTACCTCCTCGGCAGCCGCTACTGCGACACGGACAAGCTGTCCGAGACGGCCTGGTCCCTGTTCGGCGGCACGCCCATGGGCTGGGGCCGGGTTCAGGCCATCGTCGACTACGTCCACGAGCGGATCCGCTTCGACTACATGTGTGCGGACGCCACCCGCACGGCCTGGGATGGGTTCATGCAGCGCCAGGGCGTGTGCCGGGACTTCGCGCACCTTGCGGTCGCCTTCTGTCGCTGCATGAACATCCCGGCACGCTACTGCACCGGCTATCTCGGCGACATCGGGATTCCGCCCGTGCCCGATCCGATGGATTTCTCGGCCTGGTTCGAGGTCTATCTCGACGGAGGCTGGTACACCTTCGACGCCCGCCACAACACGCCGCGCATCGGCCGCATCGTCATGGCCCGGGGCCGGGATGCCACGGACGTGGCGAT
This sequence comes from Methylobacterium sp. Leaf87, assembly GCF_001422775.1. Lineage (NCBI taxonomy): Bacteria > Pseudomonadati > Pseudomonadota > Alphaproteobacteria > Hyphomicrobiales > Methylobacteriaceae > Methylobacterium > Methylobacterium sp. Leaf87. Next base: position 133,366 of record NZ_LMMI01000005.1, read on the forward strand.
CACCACCAACTTCGGCTACGCGCACCTCGCCCGCTTCGACGTGCACACCGACGAGGTGTTCTGATCGCGCGCGATCGGCGGAGAAACGAAATCTTCAGGGCCTCGTGGAACCGGCACCCTACGCTTACGCTTGTATAGCAAAGGTTACGCTTCAGGTAAGGCATCAACGATGAAGACCTTGGCCTCCGCCCTCGCGGGCATTCTCAGCGTCTGTGTCCTGTCCAGCAGCCCGGTGCTGGCGAACCCCTACGATCCCTTCGGCGGCGATGCCGGCGAAGACTACTACGCCGACCCCGCTTACGGGCAGACCGGCGCGAGCCCCTATGGCTACCAGGGCACGGTCGGCCAGGGTGTCCAGGCCGCTCCCCAGGCGCAGGTGGCTCCGATCCCGCGTGAACTCGTCGCCTTCCGGGGCGACTACAAGCCCGGGACCGTCGTGGTCTCGACCTCCGAGCGCCGGCTGTACTTCGTCCTGCCGGGTGGCGAGGCGATCCGCTACGGCGTCGGCGTCGGTCGCCCGGGCTTCACGTGGTCTGGAACGAAGACCGTGACGGCCAAGAAGGAATGGCCGTCGTGGACTCCGCCGGCCGCCATGATTGCCCGCCGTCCCGATCTGCCGCGCTACATGGCCGGCGGAGTCGAGAACCCCCTCGGCGCACGGGCCATGTACATCGGCAACACCGAGTACCGCATCCATGGCTCCAACGAGCCGGACACCATCGGGCAGGCGGTCTCCTCGGGCTGCATCCGGATGACCAACGAGGACGTCACCGACCTCTACGAGCGTGTCCGGGTCGGTGCCAAGGTCGTCGTTCTGAACTGATCCTTTCGGGCGCCGACCAGAAACCGACGTAAATCGAAATCGCCGCCCCTTCGTTCGAGGGGGCGGCGATTTCGTGTCCGTAGACGGGGTGCAGGAGATGGGGGCCAGGCCGGTCCGTTACGGGACCACCCGGCCGACGGCGGTCTGCGGCGCGCTGAACGACGCGATGGGCATGTCGCAGAAGCAGCGCACACCGAGGGGGCGCGGCCCCGGCAAGGGACAGGAATAGGGCCTGAAGCCCGTGAGACCGGACTGCACGGCATCGCAATTGAGGCCCGTCGCGACCCGGCGCGGCGGCGGACGCCCGTAGGGATCGTCATAGGCGCGGCGCGGCGGAGGCCCACGGTCGTCGTAGTAGCGGCGCGGCGGCGGACGGTCGTAGCCGTCGTCGTAGTATTGTGCGCTGGCGCCTTGGGACCCGAGCACGGCGGTCAGGGCCGCGACCATCACGCTAATTCGGTAGGCAGGTCGCATCGGGATACGCAGCTCCTCGATTGATCCGGTCCGCTCGTGGCGGGACGCCCGGCGGGGCGCAACCGTTAAGGCATCGCGGCGCGGAGGGGAATCGGGTTTTCGAGCATGGCGCCTAGGAATATGGCGACGACGAAAACGGCCCGCCCCGCTGGGATGCGGGACGAGCCGTCGGGCGTCGATCGGTGGCTTGACCGAACCGGGATCTCGGACGAGCCGGATCTCAGTTGTTGGTGGCGTTGCGCAGGGCCTGCTCGGTGTCGGCGCCGGCCTTACGCGCGGCTTCGGCACCCTGCTCCATGGCCTTGCGGGCCTGCTCGGCCGATTCCTGCATGACGCCCTTGGCCTTCTCTGCGCTCTGCTGCATCGCCGTCTGAGCGAGACCGCCGAACTCCTTGGCCTGCGCCTGGATCGCCGCGAACTGGCTGCGGACGAACTCGGCCTGATGCTGCATGGCCTCCTGGAGGTCGCGCGAGCGGACCAGCTTCTGGGCGAGGTCGAAGGCCGCCGTCACGTTCTGCTCGGCGAACTCGAAGCCGCGGGCGGACACGTCGTGCGCGCTGGTGCGGGCGGTCTCGGCCGAACCCTGGACCGTATCGGCTGTGCGCCGGGCGGCGCTGATGAATGAATCGAAGGCCTTGCGGGCCTGATCGACACTCTTCTCGGCGAAGTCGCGCATCTCGGCGGGAACTTCATAATTCGGGGTGCTGGTCATCATCCTCTCCTTCTTGGACTGCTTGTTGATTCGTTCGTTGTGCGCTGCACAATAACACACCGTCCGCCCTATGCCACCCTGTGCGGCTGCATTAAGATTGACAACAGGTAAACGTGTGGCGCCACCGATTGATGTCCACTCTCCGGCCCGGCTGGGGTTAAGAGAAAACATCCTCTCCATAAGCTCGCCACGTGAAACGGGTGCGAATGTTCGATAACGGGGTCGAAGGGCTTGTCCCGGACGATGCGGCGCTGGGAGCCCTGGTGCGGAGTCTCGGGGGCGAACCGCGCCTCGGGCCGCTCCTGAACGTGCCCGGCTGCGCCCTGCTGATCTTCGACGAGGCCGGTACCCGCCTCGTCCACGCATCCAGTGCGGCACGTCCTTTGGCGCATGCCATCGCGGACGCGAACGGGGTCGTCCTGCCGAGCCTTCGTCTCGCTGCGCAGATCCAGGCGACGCCCCGGCCCGCCCTGACCCGCATCCGGTTCGACCGGCGCGGCCTTGCCCCGCCGACGACCTGTCTCGTGGTTCTGGGGACGGTGTCCGACGGTCGCGTCGTGCGGGTTCTCGTCCTGACGGAGGCCGTTCCCCGACTGCGCCCCGTCGTGCCGGCTGCTCCGAGCGGGCATCCCGAGACGGTCCCGCCCGCCGCGTCCTCCCTGCCTGCGGCGGAGGCGGATGTGCCCGCGGATGTGCCAGCCGAGCCGAGCGCCGTTCCGCGCTTCACCTGGACGACCGATGCGGCCGGCACCCTCGTGCGTGTGGACGGTCCGGCCGGCGCACTCCTGCGCGGCGCGATCGTCGGGCGATCCTGGACCGCTTTGTCGCAAGGCGGCATCGCCCGGGATGCCGAAGGTCTGCTCGCCGTCCTCGCCGCCAACCGCACGTTCCGGGCGATCCCCTTGGGCATCCACCTCGCCGGCCCGAGCCGTGTCGTCGAACTCGACCTGTCCGGGGCGCCGCTGGCGCGCACCGGACAGCCGCCACGCGGGTTCGCGGGCTTCGGCATCGTGCGCGGCGTCGAGGCCGCTGCTGTATCCGAACCCGAAGCGGTCGTCCCGACCCCCCCCACCCCGGTACCACTCTCCGAGGCCGCACCGCAGGAGGGCCCGACGCAACGACTCGAGACCGCTCCGGACGAGCTGATCTCGGAACCCTCGCCGTCGGAAGCCGCATCCGGCACGCCGGCCCCGGACGTCGATCTATCCCCGACGACCCAAGAAACACCGGTGACCCAAGAAACACCGGTGACCCAAGAAACACCGGTGACCCAAGAAACACCGGTGACCCACGAGTCCCTGACGACTCACGAGCATGCGGCGTTCCGCGAGATCGCCCGCGCCCTGGGTGCGCGTTTCGCCGGCGACGATCTGGCGGAGGCTTCGCGCGACGAGGGACGTGCCAACCCGAGCGGCGCCGTGATGGCATTTCCCGGACCGCCGCCCCGGGCGCCTGAGCCGGAGGAGCCGGCGCCGGACGCGGCCGTGGTCGCCACGCTCGAACGCCTGCCCACGGGCGTACTCGTCTATCGGGGCGACGACGTCCTGTTCGCCAACCGCACGCTCCTCGATCTCGCCGGGTTTCCCGATTTCCCGGCCCTCGTGGCGGCCGGCGGCATCGCTCACCTGTTCCGCGGCCTGCCCCCGCACGAACGCCCGACGAGCGACGCGCCCGCGATCCTGACGGCGCGCGACGGCGCCCATCGCGGCGTCGAACTCCAGCGCTCGGCCATCGATTGGTGCGGCCGCCCGGCCGAAATTCTTCTCGCGCGCGACGCTGTGAGGGACGAACCGGCCCGCGCACGAACGGCCGAGCGGATCGCGCAGGATTTCGCCGCTCGCCGTGCCCAGGACGCCCTCGGCATCCTCGACGCCCTCGACGAGGGGGTCGTCACCCTGGACGACAGCGCCCGCATCCTCGCCCTCAACCGTGCGGCCGCCGCTCTGTTCGGTGCCGATCCCCGCGAGGTCGTGGGTGAAAGTTTCCTCAGTCTGTTCGCGCCTGAAAGCGCCGTCGACGTGCTGGCCGCCACGCATGGCGTTCCCGAACCGGGATCGTCCCCCGGCGAAGCGGCCTGCGAAGTGATCGCCCGCGGGCCGGACGGCCCCCTCCCCCTCCGGCTGACCATCCGCACGGTCCCGCGCGACGCCGAGACCCGGCTCTGCGCGATCCTTCGTCCGCAGCGCGGGCCGGATGTGCGGCTCACCCAGGATGCAGCGTCCTCCTCCTCGGAGGCCCTGCGTCTCGCCGAGACGGCGAACGTTCGGAAATCGGCGTTCCTGGCGCGCGTCAGCCACGCCATCCGGACGCCGATGAGCGGCATCCTCGGGTTCACGGATCTGATGCTCACCGAGCCCTTCGGTCCCCTGGGCAACGAGCGCTACCGCAACTACCTCGACGACATTCGCAAATCCGGTTCGGAGGTTCTGGGCCTCGTCGACGATCTCAACGACCTCGCCCGGATCGAGGCCGGGCATCTCGATCTCGACTTCACCGAGATTCCCCTGAACGATCTCGTCTCGCGCTGCGTCGCTCAGATGCAGCCGGAGGCCGCGCGCGAGCGCATCGTGGTGCGGACGAGTTTCTCCGCCGATCTCGCGCCGCTGCTCGCCGACGAACGCTCCATGCGTCAGGCGGCCTTGACGGTCATCGCCAATGCGATCCGCTTCACCGAGGCCGGCGGTCAGGTCATCGTCTCCACCACCATGGCCGACCGGGGCGAGATCGCCCTCAGGGTCCGCGACACCGGCATCGGCCTCACGCCCGACGAGATCGAGACCCTGCTGGAGCCTTACCGCGCCGCGCCGGTGCAGGGCCCGCGCCCGGGTGGTGACACCGGCCTCGGCCTGCCGATCACCAAGGCCCTGGTGGAGGCCAACCGCGGCGAGTTCCGGATCACCAGCCGCAAGGACGAGGGTACCCTGGTGGAGATGCTGTTCCCCGCAGCCCAGGCGAGCCGGCGCGCGGAAGGCTAGAACCTCGCGCAGGCTCCGCGCGTTGTCTGAAAAAGCAGGAGGTTCCCATGCTCAGGATCGTATCGAGCCGTGTGTTCCTGGTCGCAGGTCTGATGGCCTTGGCCGCCACCCCCGCCCCGGCGCAGGGGACGGACGCCGCGCCCCTGAAGAACCTCGAATCCGCCGGCGAATTTCGCAACATCACCTCCACCGGGGTGACCAAGCCGCCGGGCCGGGCCCTCGACGGCGCGGGCCCCCGGGAATCCGCCGAGCCGACCCGGCGGGAGCGCACCCTCGACCGCAAGATCGGGTCGGGAATCTGCACCGGCTGCAACTGACTGCGCCACCGCCCGATCTTCGGGCAACCTGTCCAGAAGTCTCGCCGGTAAGGTGCTTGCAGCGACTATCCCCCTAAGCATAAGAAGGTTTTGGGAAGCCCCGGCTGCGCGGATCATCGCGATACGATCGGGCACCGCTCAGGGAAAACGTCATGGACGAGAAGGTGGTGGCAGTCCGCACCGAGTGGGTCGAAGGTGCCCATGTGGACGATGCGAAGTATCAGGCCATGTACAGGGCCTCCGTCGACGATCCTGCCGCATTCTGGGGCGAGCACGGCAAGCGGATCGACTGGTCCACACCGTTCACCAAGGTGAAGCAGACCAGCTTCGAGCCGGGCAATATCGACATCAGGTGGTTCGAGGACGGACGCACCAACGTCGCCTACAACTGCATCGATCGCCACCTCGAGACACGCGGCGATCAGGTCGCGATCATCTGGGAGGGCGACGACCCGACGGAATCCAAGCACATCACCTACCGTCAGCTTCACGCCGAAGTCTGCCGGATGGCGAACGTGCTGCGCAATCGCGGCGTCTCGAAGGGTGACCGCGTCACCCTCTACCTGCCGATGATTCCCGAGGCCGCCTACGCCATGCTCGCCTGCGCGCGGCTCGGGGCGATCCATTCCATCGTGTTCGGCGGGTTCTCGCCGGATTCCCTCGCCGGCCGCATCGAGGGCTGCGCCTCCAAGCTCGTCATCACGGCCGACGAGGGCCTGCGCGGCGGCCGCAAGGTTCCGCTGAAGGCCAATGTCGATGCGGCCATCGCGCGTCTCGGCAAGGACGCCGTGGACCACGTGGTGGTGGTGCGCCGCACGGGCTCCGACGTCGCCATGGAGCCGGGCCGCGACGTCTATTACGACGAGGCCGCCGCTCAGGTCACCGACGAGTGCCCGGCCGAGGCCGTGGAGGCCGAGCACCCGCTCTTCATCCTCTACACCTCTGGCTCCACCGGCCAGCCCAAGGGCGTGGTCCACACCACCGGCGGCTACCTTGTCTACGCGTCGATGACGCACCAATACGTCTTCGATTATCGCGAGGGCGAGGTCTACTGGTGCACCGCCGATGTCGGCTGGGTGACGGGGCACAGCTACATCGTCTACGGGCCGCTCGCCAACGGCGCCACGACGCTGATGTTCGAGGGCATCCCGACCTATCCGTCGAACTCCCGCTTCTGGGATGTCGTCGACAAGCACAAGGTCAACATCTTCTACACCGCGCCCACCGCCATCCGCTCCCTCATGGGCGGCGGCGAGGCCCCGGTGAAGCGGACCTCGCGGTCGTCCCTGCGGGTCCTCGGCTCCGTCGGCGAACCGATCAACCCCGAGGCCTGGGAGTGGTACTTCAAGGTGGTGGGCGATTCCCGGTGCCCCATCGTCGACACCTGGTGGCAGACCGAGACCGGCGGCATCCTCATCACCCCCCTGCCGGGCGCCACCAAGCTCAAGCCCGGCTCGGCCACCCGGCCGTTCTTCGGCGTGCAGCCGATCATCGTCGATGCCGAAGGCAAGGTCCTCGACGGTCCGTGCGAGGGTAATCTGTGCATCGCCGATTCCTGGCCCGGCCAGATGCGCACGGTCTACGGCGACCACGAGCGCTTCGAGCAGACCTACTTCGCGACCTATCCCGGAACCTACTTCACGGGTGACGGCTGCCGGCGCGACGCCGACGGCTATTACTGGATCACGGGGCGTGTCGACGACGTGATCAACGTCTCGGGGCACCGGATGGGAACGGCGGAGGTGGAATCCTCCCTCGTGGCCCACGCCAAGGTCTCCGAGGCGGCGGTGGTCGGGTATCCCCATGCCATGAAGGGACAGGGCATCTACGCCTACGTCACCCTGATGGAGGGCGAGGAGGGCTCGGACGACCTGCGCAAGCAGCTCGTGGCCTGGGTCCGCAAGGATATCGGCCCGATCGCGTCTCCGGACCTGATCCAGTTCGCGCCCGGTCTGCCGAAGACCCGCTCGGGCAAGATCATGCGTCGCATCCTGCGCAAGATCGCGGAGGACGAGTTCTCGTCCCTCGGCGATACCTCGACCCTCGCCGAGCCGGCGGTCGTCGACGACCTCATCGAGAATCGCCAGAACCGGACTCACTGAGCGACACCGGTCCGATCATCCGCGCGGGCATTCCGATGCCCGCGCACCTGCGTTCGCACACACGCTTCGTCACAACGGGATGCTGGTCCGTCAAGAGACAGCGCCCGGGGAGGATCATGTCATGTCGGATCTCGAGACTGCGCGCGTCGCGCAGAATCCGCGTTTCCAAGAGCTCGTCCACGAGCGCACGCGGTTCGGCTGGACGCTCACCGCCATCATGCTGTTGATCTACTTCGGCTTCATCGGCCTCATCGCGTTCGACAAGGCGCTGCTGGCCGTGAAGATCGGCGGCGGCACCGCCTCCCTCGGCCTCGTCCTCGGCGTCACCGTGATCGTGCTCGCCTTCATCCTCACGGGCATCTACGTCCAGCGCGCCAACGGCCGCTACGATGACCTGACCGCCGCGCTGAAGCGGGATCTCGGCCGATGATCCGCCTCCGGCACCCCATCGTCCTCGGCACCACCCTCGCGGGCCTCGCCGCCAGCGTCGCCTACGCGGCCGGCCCGGACCTCGGCAACGTCACGAAATCGGCGACGAACTGGCCGGCCATCGGCATGTTCGCGTTCTTCGTGATCTTCACCCTCGGCATCACCTACAAGGCCGCCAAGGGCACCAAGTCGGCCGCCGACTTCTACGCCGCCGGCGGCGGCATCTCGGCCGGAACCAACTCGCTCGCCATCGCGGGCGATTACATGTCGGCCGCCTCGTTCCTCGGAATCTCCGGCCTCGTCTACACCTCGGGCTTCGACGGGCTGATCTACTCCACCGGCTTCCTCGTCGGCTGGCCGATCGTGCTGTTCCTCATCGCCGAGCGCCTGCGCAATCTCGGGAAGTTCACGTTCGCGGACGTGGCGAGCTTCCGCCTCGACCAGACCTCGATCCGCATCATCTCGGCCACCGGCACGCTTGTGGTGGTGGCGTTCTATCTGATCGCCCAGATGGTCGGCGCGGGGAAACTGATCCAGCTCCTGTTCGGCCTGCCCTATCTCTACGCCGTCATCATCGTCGGCGTGCTGATGATCGTCTACGTCGCCTTCGGCGGCATGAAGGCGACCACATGGGTGCAGGTGATCAAGGCCTGCCTGCTGCTGGGCGGGGCCACCTTCATGGCCGGCGCGGTGCTCTACCGCTACGGCTTCAACCCCGAGACCCTGTTCGCCGCCGCCGTCGCCACGCACCCGAAGGGTGACGCGATCATGGCGCCGGGCGGCCTCGTCAACAACCCGATCGAGGCGATCTCGCTCGGCGTCGGCCTGATGTTCGGCACCGCCGGCCTGCCGCATATCCTGATGCGCTTCTTCACGGTGTCGGACGCCCAGGCCGCCCGCAAGTCGGTGTTCTATGCGACCGGTCTGATCGGCTACTTCTATATCCTTACGTTCATCATCGGGTTCGGTGGCATCTCCCTGCTGATGTCCGATCCGGCCTACTTCAACCTCGATGCGGCCGGCGCCTTCGACAAGCTGAAGGGCATGATCGGCGGCACCAACATGGTGGCGGTGAACCTAGCCAACGCGGTGGGCGGTCCGTACTTCCTCGGCTTCATCTCGGCCGTGGCCTTCGCGACCATCCTGGCGGTGGTGGCGGGCCTGACCCTGGCGGGTGCCTCTGCGGTCAGCCACGACCTCTACGCCCAGGTGATCGCCCGCGGGCGCACCAACGAGGCGGCGGAAGTGCGTCTCTCGAAGATCGCCGCCGTCGTCATCGGCATCGTGGCGATCTACCTCGGGTACGTCTTCGAGAACCAGAACGTCGCCTTCATGGTGGGCCTCGCCTTCTCGGTGGCGGCGAGCTGCAACTTCCCGGTCCTGGCCATGTCCATCCTGTGGAAGGGCACGACGACCTGGGGGGCGCTCATCGGCGGCCTCGTCGGCCTCGTCGCAGCCGTCGGTATGGTGGTGCTGTCGAAGGCCGTCTGGGTGACCACATTCGGCAATCCGGTCGCCATCTTTCCCTACGACAACCCGGCCCTGTTCTCGATGCCGCTCGCCTTCCTGACGATCTTCGTCGTCTCGAAGCTCGACAACACCCGTCGGGCCCAGGCCGAACGGGCGTCGTTCGAGGCACAGTTCATCCGTTCGGAGACCGGAATCGGTGCCGACGGAGCGCACGCACACTGAGGCTGCGAGGACGGAAAAGCTCGAGATCTGTAGGGGCGCGGCGCAATCCGCGCCCCTTTACGCATGGGTGGACGCTTTAATCCTCGCCCAAAACAAAAAATAATTGTCATTTCGCGGAATTCGTTTCGAATTCGGTACTCTCCGTTGCTGCGGCGCTATTGGGCGAAATCGAGGCGTCGCTTAGCATTCGGCCCGACGCATTCAGGAACGTCGCTCGCGGACCTGGGGCCGGTTCATGCCACCCCGGGCCACGACAACTTGGATACGCACAAGGGTCCAACAGCTACGGGCGGACAACGTTCGGGCGATCGAAATACTGGAGAAACGTCGTTATGGTTGCGTCAAGCGCAATGCCCGTCAGCGATTCGGCCACGCGGCCGATGAGTGCTGGCGAGAAGAAGGTCATCCTGGCGTCCTCACTCGGCACCGTGTTCGAGTGGTATGATTTCTACCTCTATGGTTCGCTCGCAGCGATCATCGGGGCGCAGTTCTTCTCCGCCTACCCGGAAGCCACGCGCAACGTCTTCGCCCTGCTGGCCTTCGCCGCCGGCTTCCTCGTGCGTCCGTTCGGTGCCCTGGTGTTCGGCCGTCTCGGCGACATGGTCGGCCGCAAGTACACCTTCCTCATCACCATCCTGATCATGGGCATTTCGACCTTCGTCGTCGGCCTGCTGCCCTCCTACGCGACCATGAACGAGTACGGCGTCGGCTGGGTCGCCCCCGTTGCGCTGCTGGCTTTGCGGATGCTGCAGGGCCTGGCGCTCGGCGGCGAGTATGGCGGTGCGGCGGTCTACGTGGCCGAGCACGCCCCCCGCGGCCGGCGCGGCTTCTACACCGCCTTCATCCAGACCACGGCGACCCTGGGGCTGCTGCTGTCGCTGATGGTGATCCTGTTCACCCAGATCTACGTGAACGCCAACTACGCCCCCGTGGCCACCACCCTGGCCGACGGCACGGCCGGCACCATCACGCCGTTCGCCGCCTGGGGCTGGCGCATCCCGTTCCTGGTCTCCATCGTGCTGCTCGGCGTCTCCGTCTGGATCCGCCTGCAGATGCAGGAGAGCCCGGCCTTCAAGAAGATGAAGGAAGAAGGCACCGGCTCGAAGGCGCCGCTCTCCGAGGCGTTCGGCCAGTGGCGTAACGCCAAGTGGGCCCTCCTCGCCCTGCTCGGCCTCACCGCCGGCCAGGCCGTGGTCTGGTACACCGGTCAGTTCTACGCGCTGTTCTTCCTGCAGACGATCCTGAAGGTCGACCAGTTCACCGCCAACGTGCTCATCGCCTGGTCGCTCATCCTCGGCACCGGCGGGTTCCTGTTCTTCGGCGCGCTCTCCGACAAGATCGGCCGCAAGCCGATCATCCTCGGCGGTTGCGTGATCGCGGCACTGACCTTCTTCCCGCTGTTCAAGGCGCTGACCGCTGCGGCCAATCCGGCCCTGCACGCGGCCCAGCAGAACACCCAGGTGGTGGTGAAGGCCGATCCGGCGGATTGCTCGTTCCAGTTCAATCCCGTCGGCACCGCCAAGTTCACCAACTCCTGCGACATCGCCAAGGCGCTGCTCGCCCGGTCCGCGGTGAACTACACCACAGAGCCGGTCGCCGCCGGCACCAAGGCCACCGTCACCGTCGCCGGCAAGGAGTTCGCCGCCGCCGATCCGGCCTTCGCCAAGGATGTCGGCGCCGCCCTCACCGCCTCCGGCTACCCGACCGCCAACAACCCCAGCATCGTGAAGATCGTCATCGACCCGAAGGACGGCCTGTCGAACTTCGCCAAGATGATCGACATCTTCTCGGCCCAGAAGCTGACCATCATCGGCATCCTGACGATCCTCGTCCTCTACGTGACGATGGTCTACGGCCCGATCGCGGCTGCCCTGGTCGAGCTGTTCCCGACGCGAATCCGCTACACCTCGATGTCGCTGCCCTACCACATCGGCAACGGCTGGTTCGGCGGCCTCCTGCCGGCCACCGCCTTCGCCATGGTGGCCCAGACCGGCGATATCTACTTCGGCCTCTGGTACCCGATCGTCATCGCCCTCGCGACCGCCGTCATCGGGGCCCTGTTCATCCCCGAGACCAAGGATCGCGATATCTTCACCTACGACGAGGCACCGGCCCGCTCGGCCTGAGCCTCATGGACCCCGAAGGGGGACGATATCCGGCACATTCGTCCGGACGTCGCCCGCCTTCGGGCAGCGGATGAGAAAAGGCCCCGTCGCAGGACGGGGCCTTTTTCGTCGGATGCGAGCGGGATCGGCCGGAGCCGGCGTTCACCCCTCCGCGTCGACCATCGCGGCGTGATCGGCCTGAGTCTGCCGCGCGTAGCGGATGGCGAACTCGGCGATGGCCTCGTCGAAGGCCGACCCCCGTCCGAGGTAGCCCGCGATGGTGGTCGCGTCGCCGGAGCGCGCATGCGCTCGCGCGAGAGTGGTTCCGCACAGCTTCGCGTAGGCCTTCGCCCCGCTCTCGGCGAGGATCTCGGCCACGGCCGAGAGCTTCTTGTTCTTCAGCTGCCGCACGTAATAGGAGCGGCCGCTCGGCCCGGAATGGGACGTGCCGAGAAACGGGTCGCTCGCCGCCTGCATGATGCGCTGCCCGTCGATGACGCGCTGGCCCTCCGACGCAAGGAAGAACGGGCTCAGGGCCAGGGGAGCCAGAACCGAGGGCCGCGCTTCCTTGATCTGAAGGAACAGCGGCGCCCCTTCGGCATCGGCGTAGATCCCGACGGCGCAGACCGTGCCCACGGAGCCGATCCCCACGACCTTGAAGGCCACGTCGCGCTGAACGTAGCGCAGCACCAGGAGGTTGCGGTCGGCGGTCAGGCTCTGCGGGTAGGTCAGCAGCGCCGCCGCCGCCTCGTCGACCGCCTCGGTCAAGCCGTTCGGTCCGGTATGGAAGATCGTCGGCGCCTTGTCGGCGATGCGCCAGTGCGCCGGGTCGGAACGCTGTGTGGCCGGATCCAGGTCGGGCGCGTCCCCGTGGCTGAGGCCGTCGGAGGTCTCGGTGGCGGCCTTGGCCAGGAGACTGCGGCAGAGGTCGCCATCGCCGAGGCGTCCGATCTCGTGTCCGAGGTCGATCCGGCTGTGCCAGACGCTCAGCGGAGCCAGGTCGGAGAGCGCCCGCATATGCTCGCGGTAGGCCCGCACGCCGGCCCGGGCCGCGCGGCGCGCCTTGTCCTCGCCTTGCGACAGGGCCGCGACGGCGACGCTGGCGGCGAGGCGCTTCACGTCGATGGTGAAGTCGACGTTCCACAGGGTCTCGTCGAAATCGTTGATGTCGAACAGGGTCTGCCCTTCGGGGCTGCGATACACTCCGAAATTGCCGATATGGCAGTCGCCGCAAGCCTGGACCGGGATGCCCGGCGCCGGCGCACCGACGAGATCGGCGGCCATCACGGCGGCGGCCCCGCGCAGGAAGGCGAAGGGGTTCGCCCGCATGCGCTCGTGGCGCAGGGGAATGAGTTCGATGAGCCGGCCGGAATCGCCGGCGTTCAGGATCGCCAGGGGATCGCGACCCGGCGCCGGCTGCCATTCGGCGTGGGACTCGCGCGGCACCGAATCGCGCAGGCGCTTGCCGGCCGCGCGGCGCTCGCCACGGCGGGATGAGGTCTGGGTGTCGGTCATGGAGTTAGGCCTCGGTCGGGATGCGGCACGTTGCGCGGGCGGCGCGCCCTGCGAGATCAGTGCCGGAAGTGGCGGTGTCCGGTGAACACCATCGCGAGGCCGGCGGCGTCGGCGGCGGCGATCACCTCGGCGTCCCGCATGGAGCCGCCCGGCTGGATCACCGCCGTCGCACCGGCTTCGGCCGCGGCGAGGAGGCCGTCGGCGAACGGGAAGAACGCATCCGAGGCGACTACCGCACCCTTGGCGAGGCTCTCGGCGGCTCCGATGCGCGCCGCACCCTCGGCGGCCTTCCAGGCGGCGATGCGGGAGGAATCCACCCGCGACATCTGCCCGGCGCCGATGCCGACGGTTGCGCCGTCGCGGGCATACACGATGGCGTTCGACTTCACGTGCTTGGCGATGCGGTAGGCAAAGCGCAGGTCGGCGTATTCCCGCTCGGTGGGCGCGCGCTTCGTCACCACATCCAGCGGCATGTCGTCGATGACGGCGGCATCCCGGTCCTGAACGAGGAAGCCGCCGGACAACGTCTTCACCGTCTCGCCGGTCGCGCGCGGGTCGGGCAGGCCGCCGGCGAGGAGCAGCCGGAGGTTCTTCTTTCCCGCCACGATGGCGATGGCCTCGGGGCTCGCATCGGGCGCGATGATCACCTCGGTGAAGATCTCGACGATCCGCGCCGCGGCCTCGGCGTCCAGCGTCCGGTTCAGGGCGACGATGCCGCCGAAGGCCGAGGTCGGGTCGCAGGCGAGGGCCCGCTCGTAGGCCTCGACGAGGCTCGCACCCTCGGCGACCCCGCACGGATTGGCGTGCTTGATGATCGCCACCGCGGCGACGCGGGCGGGATCGAACTCGGCCACGCATTCGTAGGCCGCGTCGGTGTCGTTGAAGTTGTTGTAGGACAACTCTTTGCCCTGGAGCTGGCGCGCGCTGGCGATTCCGGCGCGGACGAGCCCCGGCGCCCGGTAGAAGGCGGCCTTCTGATGCGGGTTCTCGCCGTAGCGCAGGCTTTGCGCGAGGCTCCCCCCGATGGCGCGGAAGGCCGGAGCCGAGGTCCCGGCCGCGCCCTCGCCCTGCCCGGCCATCCAGTTGGCGATGGCCGCGTCGTAGGCGGCGGTGCGCGCGAAGGCCTTGCCCGCGAGCGCCCGGCGCGTGCCGCCGCAGAGGGAGCCCCCCTGGGCATCGAGCTCGGCGAGGATCGCGCCGTAATCGGCGACATCGACCACCACGGCCACGTCGGCGTGGTTCTTGGCCGCCGCGCGGATCATCGCCGGACCGCCGACATCGATGTTCTCGACGCAGTCGTCGTAGGATGCGTCACGCGCGATGGTGGCCTCGAACGGGTAGAGGTTGACCACGAGGAGGTCGATCGCGGCGATGCCGTGAGCGGCGAGGGCGGCTTGATGCTCGGGATTGTCGCGCACCGCCAGGAGGCCGCCATGGACCGCCGGGTGCAGGGTCTTGACCCGTCCGTCCATCATCTCGGGGTAGCCGGTGAGATCGGCGACTTCCGCCACCGGCAGGCCCGCCGCCTGGAGTTCGCGGTGGGTGCCGCCGGTGGAGACGAGGGCGATGCCGCGTGCGTCGAGGGCCCGGGCGAACGCGACGAGCCCCGCCTTGTCCGAGACGGAAAGGAGCGCGCGGGTCACCCGCACCTGATCATGCGACATGGAAGGCTGTCCGGTCGAAAGCGATGGAACCGCTCGGCGCCTAACACGAAAGCCCGGCAGGCGACCAGGGTGGTCCTCAGCCCGTCGTGGGTGTCGCCCTGGCGAAGCGCCAGCGCACACGGGTGGCCTCCGAAACCGTGAGGTAGAGGACGATCTGGTCCGTGCGTCGTGCGCCCGTCAGCCCGGCGAAGTAGACGCTCTCTTCCAAGGCCATCTGCGCGCCCTCGGCCTCGACATGCCAGACCTCGCCGATGGGCGAGACGAGCTCGAGGCCGCCCTCCTCTCGGCCGCGGGCGGCGATGGCGGGGTGGAGGTGGAAGCGGATCGCGACCTCGTGGGCCCTCGCGCGTGCCGACCCCGACCGTACGAAGGCATCCTCGCCTTCCACAACCGACCCGTCGGCGGCCAGGCGCCAGCGCCGCTCGTGGACGAGGCCGAAATCCGGGACGTAGCCGTCGTGGCGGGCGGCGAGCACCCGCGTACCGTCGGGATCGAGGGTGCGCTCCGCCTTCACGGCCTTGGGGCCGCGCAGGACCACGGGCCCGATGCGGCTGGCGAGCCACGTCACCGCCCAGCGCTCGTACCAGGCCCCGCCCCCGGTGAGGAACCGGCACGAAGAGGAATCGGCGATGGTCGCCGTGGAATGGGCGGCGGTGCTGCGGGCGAGGCGCCGGAGTTCCGGACCGCTCGCCGGCAGGCCGCAATTGATGACGATGCGCTGGGGGCCGCTCGAGAGTTCGAACGAGAGGCAGCCCGCTCCGGCGTTGATCGAGTCGACCAGCGGCGGCGGCGCACCGACATCGGCGACCAGGAGCACGCGGCCGGCCTCCAGGCGCTCGTAGCCCGAATTCGGCGCGTGCATGAGGGGCTGGGCCATGGCACCGTCATAGACCAGCAGGGTGGCCAGATGGTCGGCGGCGGTGGCGCCCATGCCGTTGAAGTGGCTCAGCGAGGCGTCGGCGTGGCGCAGGAGCCGCAAGAGGGGCAGCATCCGGTCGACGGCGTGAAGCAGCGCCTCCGGCGGGTCGATGCCGCGCCCGAGGAAACTTTGACGCAGGGGCAGGAGGTCGAGGAGCAGCTCCATGGCGAAGCGCGGATCGCGGCTGCGGTGGCCGCCATCCGGCATGATCTGACGTTCGAGTTCGCGCACGAGGATGCGCGTGGCTCGCCTCAGGATCGGCTGAATGCCCTCGCAGCACAGCCCGGCGTAGCAGAGCGCGACGGCGGCGAGCAGCCGGGTCTGGGGCGAGATCCCGCGCCGTAGGTCGCGCTCGAGATCGCGCGCAGTCCGGCCGATGGTCTTGAGGAAGGCCTGATAGAAGGCGTGGTCGGCCCCCTCCAGCACCAGGGGGGACTGGCACAGGAAGGCGATGAGCCGGCGGGCCGCCACGGGCGTCGGTTTGGCGAGCCCCGCCTCGCCGCGCCCGGCCATGAAGTCGGCCACGAACGCACGGGCGTTGGCGCGGGCCAGGGCCGTGTCGGCGGCGCGCAGGTGGCGCAGCCAGCCGAAACCGTAGAGGGCGTCGGCCCATTCGGGGGATGGCGGCGCGTAATCGAACGGCGAACGCCC
The DNA here is from genome assembly GCF_001422775.1 of Methylobacterium sp. Leaf87. Taxonomy (NCBI): domain Bacteria; kingdom Pseudomonadati; phylum Pseudomonadota; class Alphaproteobacteria; order Hyphomicrobiales; family Methylobacteriaceae; genus Methylobacterium; species Methylobacterium sp. Leaf87. The sequence goes on from NZ_LMMI01000005.1 coordinate 149,744, forward strand.
GCTGACGGAAAGGGACCGCCCGGCGAAGACGAACAACCCCGCGTAGATGTCGTCCGCGAAAGTGGCATCGCTGGTGCGCAAGTCATGGGGCGCGATGACGAGGCCGGTGACCCGGGCACCCGCAAGAATATCGGGTCGTCCGGTGGCGCCCACATAGATATTGCGTGCAACCTGAGCGACCTCGCGGCCGATCAGCCGATAGAACCGCCAGCGATCAGCCCCCCAACGCACGCCGTCTCCCTTCCCGAAGGGCCGGCATATGTCCGGATTCCCTCGCCCTCAACCTAGGCCGTGCGTCTTAAGGGTTGGTTAACCTCATAAGACGGGGCGGTCGAGGGGGCGTGATCGCGATCGCGGGAAAGACGCCGTCGCGGGCGTTTCAGCGAGGGCTGCGCTGGCCGGGGCGATAGGCCTGGGCTGGAAGGTCCGACGATACGGCCTCACCGCCCGTCGGCCGCCCAACCGGATTGGGCGCGGGCGTCGGAACCCCGCGGGCCGGCGCCTCGGGCTGCTGGATCACATCGGTGATGTACCGGCCGCCGGGCGCGGGACCCGGTACGGCACCCGGCACCGGACGGGTGACGGGTGCCGCGACGGCCTCGTTCGAGGGCGCCGGGGCGATGAATCGGCGACCGGCCGCTTCCGGTACGGCGCCGGCCTTGGGCGCGGGCTCGGGTCTCGTCCGTGCCTCGACCGGCCGCGGCGGCGTGGCGCGCTCCCTCCGCGCCGTCTCTGCGCCCGCGACCGGGCGGGGGCGGCGCCGGATGCGGGTGGGCTCGGTGCCGGCAGGCGCGATCCCCACATCCGCCCGGGGGCGCGCCACGAGGTCCAGTCTCATGCTCTCCACGGCTGCGATGAGGTCCGGCAGGCTGGCCTGCTCGGTCCGGCACAGGCGGATGCGGAGCGACAGCGCCCCGATGGGATCGGGTCGGCTCAGGGCGCCGAACAGGCGCGGTCGGCCGGAGGCCTGCATCATGGCGGGGGTCAGGTCGATCCACTGCCAAGCGTAGAGACAGTCGGCGCCCACGGCCATGCCGACGGGGCCGTAGGCGTTCCGGCGCGGAACCGGAAGCACGCGCAGGATCTGACCGGGAAACAGGGCGGCGATCTCGGCGTCGATCCCGGCGCGGTTCGGCCGCGCCAGGTTCGCCGGAAAAGCCAGGACGAGATCGGCGGTCTGAGTGCGCAGGGCGAGATTCGCCGCATTGGTGCCGGCGCCACCGCCGAACTGGATGCGCTGATCGAAGCCGTCGCGCACGAGGGTGTCGTTCGTGGCGACCACCCGCCCGGCGCCCGGCAGGCGCAGTACGGGCGCCGCCTGCGCCGCCGGGCCGATGGCGAGCAGGGCCAAGGCCGCGGTGGCGGCGAACCGGGCAGCAGGAAATCGGCGCACGTGGTGGATCAAGGCAGGCCCCGTCGAGTGTCCGCGCCGGTTGCGTCGAGCGCCGAGGCGCGGCCGGGCGCCGAGAAACGATCGTCCTCGGAAACCGAGCGACCCGGCACCGCCGTCCGCTCCGCCTCCTGCTGCCGCCACAAGGTACCGGCGGCCGGAAGCGGCATGCCGCTCGGCTTGTCGCTCCCGTTGTAGCCGGGCAGCAGGGCGAAGCCGTAGCGCTCGTAGGGCATGGCGCCCGCGCCGGGAACCCGGCGTGCCACGAGGGGTGGCGCCGGCATGACCGGTTCCGGCGCATAGGTGCCGGGCGGGTTCTCGGTCACGAGGCGCTGCGCCGACGGCGCCGGAAAGCGCAGCGGGTTGTCGAGGGCGACGGCGAGGGGGAATTCCTTGCGCTGGATCGCGGGCGGCAGGCCGGCGGCGCCCGGGGCGGACGTTCCGGGCTTCGGCACCCGGCCATAGCTCGGCTCGGCAGCCGGCGGTGCGGCGGCGGCCTGCCGCGCAGCGGGCTGAGGCGTCGCCTGGCACGGCAGCGGCGGTCCGCCCAAATCCTCGCGGAACAGGAGGTCCACCACCTTCGGGAACAGGCCGTCGTAGCGGTTGATCACCTCGAGATACTCGCGCTGGCGCTTGAGCCGTTGCAGGGTCAGGGCGTAGCCGAGCACCGTGGTCTCGCCCGGGAGCCAGGCGACGCCCCGCTGGAACCACTCCAGGGCCGCCTCGAACTGGCAGGAATTGTAGGCGTACCAGCCGAGGGCCTGGGCGCCCTCGCCCGAGCCGGACGCCGCGACCACTTTCGCGTAGCGCTCGATGCGGGCCGGCTCGACGAAGGGTGGGTTGGCCTGCGTCAGGCGGCGCTCCAGCAGATCGATGTAGAGGATTTCGTTGCCGACGAAACGGTCCCGCCACGCATAAGCTACCTCCTCGGCGTCCCGCACCCGATTGAGGGCCCGCAGGGTGTGGGCGAGGCCGTGCGCCACCATGGCGTCGCCGCCATGCGCGATGGCGAGCTTGAACCAGTCGAGGGCGTCGCGATACTGGCGCCGCTTGTAGCCGTACCACCCGAGCAGGCTGGTCTGGCCTGGATCGTTCGACGCCTTGGCGTAGGCCTGGAATGCCGCGAGGTCCGGAACCTTGGGTTCCTGGGCCGGGTCGTCGTGCAGAAACGCGGCGATCTGCGCACGGGTGATGTCGAGGCGGATCGGATCGAACTCGGCTTTCCCGTCGCCCTTCCGGTCGGCCTCGCCGCGGCCGAGGGCGATGAGTTCCTCGGCCTGAGCCATCTTCAGGTAGGCCATGGCCTTCTGGATCGTGGCCCGGCGCGCGCCCGCATCGGCGTTGCCCTGAAGCACCGAGCGATAGAGCGTCTGCGCCTCCTCGGTGCTGCCCATGGCGGCGAGGCTGTCCGCGATGGTCCAGATGCTCTCGACGTCGGACGGGTCGAGGGCGGCCTGGTCGGCCCGATACAGCGCGACCACATCCTCGGCGCGCTTTGCCCCCTGTGCGGTACCCAAGGCGGTGATCCGGCTTCGGAATTCGGCCCGCAGGAGCTTGCGCGTCAGTTCTTCGGAGGGTTGCCAGGCGGGGTCGGACGCCCGGCGGTTGGCGATCGCCTCCCGCAGGTCGTCGAAGCGGCCGGCGGTGAAGAGGTCCCAGAGCGGGGCTTCCTCCGGCGGGCTCGGCTTCAGGGTGTCGAGGTCCTCCGGCTCGGTCCAGCCCGGATACAGCCGCTTCAGACGGCCGATCTCGGCCTTCATCCGGGCCGTCTGCTTCTGGGCCGCGTAGTAGCGCAGGGCGCTCTCGTCCACCATGCCGGGGGTCGCGGCCGTGGTGGGAGCCGCCAGGATGGCGGGCGCACGCGCACCATCGCCATAGACGACCTGCCGACCGGGCGTCGGCGTCTGGGCGAATGCGGCCCCGGCGACACCGCCGGCGAGGAGGAGCCCGAGGCCGACGCGCACGGCTTCGCTGCCGAAGGAACGGCTCAGCGCTTCAGGCATGACGCGTACCTCATCCGAACCGCGACCATGCTGAGGAGCTGCACCGTCGTCGGATAGTAGTTCTCGGTGTCGCGCACCGTCTCGAAATCGGCCGGAACGGCCCGGCCATCGGCGGCGCAGGCCACGAGGCTGGCCAGCGCGGCGTAGCCCCTCTCCGTGAGCCATTCGATGGCGCGCCCGTCGCGGGTGTCGACGATGGGCAGGCGATCGACGTCCGTGCTGTTCCACAGGGTGGCGAACGGCGCGTAATCCTCCGGGCGTCCCACCCCCGCCCAGGCGAGATAGAGCGGCACGCGGATCGCGTTGTAGGAGAACAGCGCCGGAAAGCCGTCGGCCGGGCGGGGCTCCGCCTTCATGGAGATCCACTCCGTGGGAAGGCGTGACGGTCCGAACCGGGCTTGGCGCAGGATGTCGATTCCGCTCCGGATCAGGCCCTGCCAATCGTATTCCGGGGCAACGAGACCGAGGCGCTGGAACGCCGGAAACACCCAGTAGGACAGGTTCACTAGCGGGCCGTCCGGTCGGTCGGCCGCCGAGAACCCCGCCACCGCCGGAAGCAGGAGAGTGCCGTGCGGGTCCTTGAACAGCATCGCCTTGCGGCCGACCTCGACGGCGATGCGGCGCGCGGCCGTGCGGTAGGCGCCTTCGCCCCAGGCTTCCGCCGCCTCGGTGAGGGCCCAGGCGACGAGGAGGTCGCCATCCGTGGCGTTGTTCAGGTCGGACACGGCCGGGCGCTGGTCCGGCGCCCAGCGCCAGGCCAGGAGCGCGTCGGAGCGAACCATCAGGTTGGCGCGGGTCCAGCCCCAGATCCGCTCGAAGGTGGCGCGGTCGTCGGCGGCCACCGCCAGGAGCATGCCGTAACCTTGGCCTTCGCTGTGGCTGATGGACCCGTTCGCCGTATCGACGACACGCCCCGCCGCGGTGACGAACCGGGCGCGGTAGGTGCGCCATCCGGGCGAATCCCCGAGGGCGCCCGCCAGAACCGGGACCGTGGTCGCTGGGCCGCTCCCATCGCCCGGGGCGGACGGCAGGGCGGTGGATGGCGGCACGGCGGTTCCCGTGGGAGCGGGACGGGACATCTCGCGCGTCGGCTCGTCGGCCGGCTCGGCTTTCTGGGCCTGCGCCGGTTTCGGTGTGGTCTGCGCGGGCGCGATGGACGGGGCGAGGCCGAGGGCGGCCGCCATGACGAGCCCGCGGACGCGGTGGACGAGCGGCTTCATCGGTTGCTCCGGCCGACATCGCGCACCAGGGCCGCCGTCGCCAGGCCGAGGCAGAGCGCCACCAGCAGCATGAGGACCACGTAGATCGCGGGATTGAGCGACAGCCACGCGGCGGCCAGCAGCCAAAGGTTCGACAGGCTGCGCGGCTGGGTCTCGATCACGCTTACGCTCTCCGGCTGGTCGATGGTGAAGGTGCCTTCCGCCGCGTCGAGGAAGGCGGCACGTCCGAAGAGGTTCGTCCAAACCCGCGGATCGACGAGGCAGGACGCCGAAGCCTTGAGGAGCCACGCATTCGGAGCGGTCACCAGGACGACGCTGGAATCGAACGAGGCACCGGCGCCCTGGGCGACGATCAGGGAGGCCCGGGCATCGAAGGTCTCGACGGACTTGCCCGGCGCCATCCCGACCCCGTCCACCAGGGCGTGCCACACCTGCTGGGCGCGATCCGAGATGGCATTGCCGGCGTCCGCCAGGGTGTCGAGGGAGGACGGGCCGGCGCGCAGGCGCTGGTCCCACTTGGCGACGAGGTCTCCCGACGAGGAGCCGCCGTCGCCGTCGGCGCCCGAGAGCTGGACGAGGGGCGAGGCGGTCTGCATCGGGGCCGGGACCGGTGTGGCGGGCGGTCCGGCGCGGCGCTCGCGGACCCGTTCGGCGGCTCCGTCCGCGAGGCGAAGCGGCATCACGGCGGATGGCAAGGCACAGCGCATGGGAACGTTGCGCCGGAGCCGGTCGAGGGTGAGGATCCCTTCGGCGCCGGCGGGTCCCGGCGCCGCGACGGTCTCTGCCCGACCCTCCCAGCCCTGCCGGATACGGTCGGGGTCGAGGCCCACGGACGCGACGGTGGCAGGATTGAGTGCACGGGCGGGGGCGACCACGAGGGCGGGGCCGCGCCCGCCCTCGTGGTCGGAGGTCACCTCGAAGTCGATGATCCGCTTGGCCGCGATGGCGAGGCGGGCGGCGATCACCGCGGCGGCGGCGGCCGAATCCCGGTCCGGCGTCGGCAGGACGAGCCGGGGCTGGCCTCCGGCGGCGATGAACGGGATCGCCCCGCCCTTCACGGCGGCGAGATCCGGATTGCGCACGGCGCGCGCGAGGCGCGGAATCACGATGCGCGTCTTCTGGAGGAGCAGGAAGCGCGCCTGGGTCGAGCCCGGCTGCAGGGTGTCGCAGGTCCGGTCGGCGTCCGTCGGCACCTGGGCGGAGATGTCGATCCGGTTCAGGCCGGGCCGCCACAGGCCGAGGGGGAGCGGAACCGCACTGTCCTCGAACAGCTCCCCATTGGCATAGGCCAGGGGGACGCTCGCGGCGTTCCGGCCGTTGACGTCGACGATGATCCGCGCCTCCGGCGACAGGCGCGCGGCGGAGGCCCCGGCCAGATGGAGCATCACCTTCCCGTAATCCGCCGGAACGAAATCGGCGGGCAGCCGGAGTTCGAACCGCGTGCGCAGCAGGCGGCCGTTGAATTCCTGCGAGGCGATGCCGACGGCATCGAGGCTCAGGGTCTCGCCACCCGAGACCTCGTAGCCACGGGTGAGGTCTGCGAGATCCTCGCCCCCGGCCCCCTCCGGTGCCCGCGCCCGCGCCAGGGTCTGGATCGCCTCGGCCACGTCGGCGTCGCCCGCACCCGTGACCACGAGGGTGGGGGCACGGTCGCTCCGGTCGGGAAGCAGCGCGAGCTTGGGTCCCGTGATCGCGCCGAGGTCGGCCACGCCGTCGACGCCGCGCAACTCTTCGGCCGTGCCGACCACGAGGTTGAGGCCGGCACGGCCCGCCATCGGACCGCCGAACTCCACGGCCGGCCGCGCGAGGCGCCCGACCAGGGCGATCGCCTGAACCGCCCCGATCATGCGTCGCAGGCGTTTCAGGCTCGGTTTCTCGGTGAGCAGGACACGCACCGGCAGGGCTCCGCTCTCGTCCGGTTCGAGCGCCGCGAGGTTGCGCAGGTCGAGGTCCTGGCCGGCGGGCTGAACCACCAGCCCCGTTCGGGACGGATCGATCTGGGTCCACAATTCGTAGGTGGCATCGACGGAGCAATCGACACGGTGGCGTTGGATCACGCTGAGCCGCACGGCATTGTAGCCCGGCTTCAAGCGACCGTCCGGTATCGCGAATTCGACCACTTTGACCGCGCCCGGCGCCTGAACCCGGGTCCAACCGATCTTCTCGTCGTTGACCGTGACGGTCAGCTCGGAGGATTCCGGGGCCACCGAGATCGCCGACAGGTAGGAGACGCGCATCCGGGCCGGGCCGCGGGCCTGACCGGGGGTGAGGAACACCGGATATTGCAGGCTGTCGGCCTCGCCCGAGAGGCGCATGCCGCGCGTCCCGGAGGGCAGTCGTCGCGCCGACGCGATGGTCGATCCGGCCTCGGTGACCCGGCCCGCCGTGGGACCGCCCGGGGGCGAATTGCCGAGCTTGGGGCCGCCCGTCGGGGCGGTGGCCGGGCGCTGCGTCTCGGGAGCCGGGGGCCCGCCGAACCGGTCGGAGGGTCTGCCGCCGAGGAACGTCTGTGCGTTCGTCGCGCCTGCGAGCAGGACCGTGCAGAGGCCCGTGGCCCGCACGATGCGGACCAGACGGCGGAGCCGTGGGACAGGCCGTCGCGAGAGCGTGCGCATCAGGATGCCACCGACTTGCGGCGATCGGCACGACCGCCCGAAAGCCTGCGCTCGTTCTCGAACTCAAGCATCAGGCGGACCCAGTCGCCGGCCCCTGCCTCGTGTGCGTTCGCCGTGGCCGCCGCGGGGGTCGGCCGGATCGGCGCCGGGCCCGGGGCGGTGGGACCCGAGCCCGCCGGACCCGGACCGGCCGACCCTGGGGCCGTGCCGAACTGGTCGAAATTCGAGTCGGGCGGACGTAGACCCAGGCGCGGGCTCTCGCTCGGACGGGTCTGGGTCGCCGCCGGGGCCTCGGCCGCGGGTGCCGGCACCGGCTTCGGCAGGAAGGCGTAGCGCAGGGCGCGCACGGGCTCGACCAAGCCCCACCACACGAACTGCAGCGTTCCGGTGAACAGGTCCTTGTGGCGCCGGCGGCGCAGCTGAAACCGGCGCATGGCGTCGGCTTCGCCGTACATCAGGCCCGACAGGGCGACGTAATCCTGTGTCGAGAGCGCACCGAAGCCGAGGCGGCAGATCGCCTCGTCACGCGTGCGCTCGACGCCGAGCAAGGTCACCGAGAGCGGGCCGGCCCTGCGGGCGCCCGGCACCGGCACCACCGACAGGCTGCCGGGCAGCGGCTTCAGCCCCATGCCGGGGGCGAGGAAGGCGGCATTCAGCCGAACCGTGCAGGCCTCGGCCGAGACGCGCTCCACCGTCACGTCGGTGACGCGGCCGCCCAGTGTCAGCGCGCCCTGGCGGTCGACGACGAGGGACGGCGTCCGCTCCGTCACCTTGCGCTCGGCGCAGACGCCCAAAGCCGCGCCGGCCGTGATCAGGTTGAAGAAGGTCCACAAGCCCACGACCAACATCAGGTTGGTGACGCCGGGCTCGAACAGGTAGCGATAGGCGGCGACGCCGCAGCCCGCGAGCAACAGCAGATAGACGGCGACGAACGGACCGGCCAGGGCCGAGAGGTGGTCGTGGTCGAGGGTGGCACCTTTGTTGGTGACGTTGAAAGTCGGTTTCCGCGGAGAGGCTATGACGGAGACGATGGCTTTGACCAGGAACAGGCCCTGGATGTACTCGTATAGTTCGGAGACGAACGGCCAGCGGAACTTGCCGTAGACGTAGTTCTGCAGCATCAGGTTGATGACGATGTAGGTCGCCGTGTAGGCGATCGACTCATCGACGCTTGCGACGAAGATCTTCAGGTCAAAGAAGATGTGCAGCAGCGGCGCGAACATGAAGATCAGCCGCGGCACGGGGAAGAACCAGAACGTCATGCTCGACAGGTAGGCGACCTTCTGGATCGGCTCGAGACCCTTCTGGAACAGTGGATTCTTGAGCATCAGGATCTGGAACATCCCCTGGCACCAGCGCGAGCGCTGGCCGATGAAGTCCGTGAGCGTGTCGGGCTGCAAGCCGGCGATGAGGGGCTTGTCGACGTAGACGCTAGTCCAGCCGCGCGAATGCAGCTCGAACGCCGTCTCGCAATCCTCCGTGATGGTGATGCCGGAGAAGCCGCCGGCCTCGTCGAGGGCGGTACGCCGCAAGAGGGCCGCCGACCCGCAGAAGAACGAGCCGTTCCACTTGTCGAGGCCGCGCTGCGTCACCGAATAGAACATCTCGTTCTCGGACGGCATCCGGTCGAAGGTGCGCAGGTTCCGCTCGACAGGGTCGGGGTTCAGGAACGCGTGCGGGGTCTGGACCAGGAAGAGCCGTGGGTCCTGCGCGAAGTGACCGACCGTCTCGGTGAGGAACGAGCGGAACGGCACGTGGTCCGCATCGAACACCACGACGACGTCGCCACGTGCGTGCGCGAGGCCGTTGTTGAGGTTGCCCGCCTTGGCGTGCTCGTTGCGCTCGCGGGTGAGGTAATGGCAACCGAGATCGCCGCACAGCCGCTGGAGGTCGATCCTGCGCTGGCGCGCCGCCGCGGCCTTGGCGGGGTCGGCATCCGCACATTTCTGGTCCGTGCCGCCGTCGTCGAGCAGCCAGACGATGAGCTTGTCCGCCGGGTAGTCCATCTGCCGCGCGGCCGCGAGGGTCATCGCCAGGATGCTCTCGTCCTCGTTGTAGGTCGGCACGAACACGTCGACCTCGGGAAGGTCCGCCGCCGCCGCCAAGGGAGGCGGGGGACGCCTGAGGGGATCGGCGTTGATGATGAGGCTGACGAACAGAATGAAGACGCAGTAGAGTTCACCGAGCAGCAGCACCAGGCCGAAGCCGAAGCCGACGGGGTCGCCCGGGGATGGCAGGGTGTTCGTCACCCGCCACAGGACGTAGCGGAGCACCACCATGGAGCCGAGGGCGAGGAACACGAAGCGCGCACGCGGGCCGTCGAAGAACACCCACAACACCAGCATCGCCAGCATCGCGGCGAGACTCATCACGAGCTGGTTCTGAGCACCGACCGGCTGGCCGAGCAGGACGAGACCGGCAACGGTCGCGACGATCCACGCTAGCCATCGGACCCCGATCCTCACACGCCGCGCTCCTTCTTCGCCCACCGGACCTCGGTATGGCTCCGGGTTCTTTCCAAAGAGGCATGAAAGCCGGTTAATCAGGGCTTGTTTGCGTCGATGGACAAGCGCCGACAGTCGTCCTCGGGGCAGCCAGAAGGATCTGGAGCGGTCGCGTACGACCCGGACGGATCGGACACCGTCAAATTCGCGAAGGTGTCGATTTGCCAGAACGATGAATGCACGACGGCGATGCGAGGAGAGGATAGGTCCAGGATACGGAATCTATGACGTCGCGAGGGAATTCCCGGGCCCGACGATTGTTTTTCCCCCTGGTTGCAGCGGAAACGTCTCGCAAGGGCGCAACGGCGATCTGACAATCGGCCTCGGATGAAGAAATGTCTTGTGCGCTGCACAGTAAGGCGGTGACGGCGCCGGCGCCGGGCGATCGATGGAGGTCGAGCCGTCCGGGCATTCGGTGCCTGTGGTAGAATGTCGCTGCACGGTGCGAGGGTACCCGGACCCGAGCGCGTGTCACGCGAGCGATGCCGCCGCGGGGACCGATTCGGGTGGCGAACGCGTCCGACAAGATCGCAGACGTGTCGTCAGATCCACGCGATACTCGAGCGGTCCGGATCCGATTCGGCGGATATGACGCCCGGCCGTGCGCCGAGATCCCCTCAGAACTGCATGCGTGCTTCGAGACTCGAATAGTAGCCGCTGCCCTGGATGCGATCCTGGACGAAGCCCGCCGCCACCGACATCGCCACGGGCCCGAACCGGACGCCGGTCAGGTGCGCGCCGATACGGTACTGCCGGAAGAAATCGTCGCCGAGGAACAGGGCCTCCGGGCCGAGATAGACGCCGTCGGCGACCATGTAGCCGGCCCGGACACGGGAGTAATAGGCGTTGAACTTGGTCGAGTACGAGCCATAGGCCGAGACCATGGTCCGGTCCGTGGGGGTGGCGTAGAAATTGGCCGCGACCTTGAGGCCGACCCCGGTTCCGACGACGGGGTTGCCCGGATCGGCGATGGAAAGCTGGTTGCTGCGGACGTTGAAGCCGAGATAGCCGGCCAGTGCCGCATCGGCCCAGATCCACTCGTAGCCGAGCAGGCCCGCGCCCTCCTGCTGGTAACCGGTGACGCGCTGCGCGACGCCCTGTCCTGGATAGGAGTAGGTCCCCGCAGTGCCGTCGATGCGCACGCGCGGCCCGCTCTGGGTCAGGGTTCCGGCAGCGGCGATGGTCCCCGTCACCGAGCCGAAGGCGGAGCTGTTCGAGGTGACGCTGGTGGACCCGTCCACGGCGACGCGCCAGCTGTCGTCGATGCCTTGCGCCTCGGCGCCGGTGTACCACTCGGTGCTGGTGGTGCGGGGATTGGGAAGATCGGCGGCGAACACGGTCGCCGGAAAAGCGACGAGGGTGCCGAGAACGGCGGACGCCTTCAGGCCATGCATGGATCGAAGCTCGCTTTGTGCCTGCGAAAACCTGGGCTCAGATTCCTGAGAACCGCACGGTCCGATTCATGATCGATGAAGGTTAATATCCGTCTGCCGCTCAAAGTCTTCCAGAGCGCGGCCTGTGTCGTCCTGAGACATCGATGAGCATTCATGGACGGATGGCCGGTCGTACCATCGACGTACCCGACAGCTGCGCACGGCGAATGCCACAAGGCAGTGCGACCGGCGAGGCGCATGCGGTACGGGCGAAACCGGACCGGCGTTCTGGCGGGTGAACGACATGGCCGCCTGGACCGGCCGTCGAGGCATCCCTGTCCCCCGGGCCGGTATCCCGGGGTGGCCGATCCCGTTTCAGGCAGCGTGGGCCAGGGGGGCCGCGGCGATGGCCGAGAGGATGGCGGCGAGGTCTTCCTCGCGGAACGGCTTGTCGAGCTGGAGGAACCGGCGGGCGGTGGCCGGCAGGTGGCCATGCGGTCCGGCAATGATGACGCGCACCCCCGGATGACGCTCGACCACCGTCGCGGCGAGTTGCAGGCCGGACATCACCGGCATGGCGTAATCGGTGATCATCGCGTCGAAGGCACCGTCCCGCATGAGCGCTTCGAGGGCATGTGCACCGGAGGCCGCCTGGACGACAGCATGGCCGAGATCGGTCAGCACCTCGGCGAGGCACGCCCGGACGAGACTGTCGCTCTCGACGAGGAGCACGCGTAGCAGGCGCGTCGCGCCAGCCCGCTCTGGGGCGGCCTCCGCGCGACGAGCCTCGGCCGGAAGCCAGAGGTCGGCGAGGAAGGGCTCGGCCCCCGACCCGTCCGATTGGATCGCGAAGCGGCCGCCGATTCCCGCGACCAGTTCCGCCACCGCCTCCAGCGGCGCGACCCCGGCCGGGGGCGATGGGCGTTGCCGTGCCGGGCGGCCGCTGGCCACGACGAGGCGGACATAGCGGCCCGCCAGGAGGCCGGGGAGGATCTCGGACTCGGTCTCGTGCGCGCTGCCCGCGACGGCGAACCCGTCGAAGCCGCAATCGCGGAAGTGGAAGGCGAGGTTGAGGAGTACGACCTCGATGACGGGTTCGCTGCAGCGCACGGTGGGCAGGTCGGCCGCCAAGCGGTTCATGACCGGCATCTCACCGAGCACCTGCGCCTGTAGGAACGGCAGGAACGACGCCACCGTCGCTGCGATGTCGGCCTCCGCGAGGCTTCCCTTGTCCGAACGGACCAGCCCGGCCATCCGGCGTGTCAGGGCGGCCCCGCGCGCGGCGCCGGCCAGGGCCCCATCCACCAGCCGCGCTTCGGCCGTGCCGAGGGCATGCCGCCGCTTCAGGATGCCGAGATTGGCCGTCACCACGGTGAGGGCGTTGTTGACGTCGTGGACGATGCCGTCGGTGACCCGTCGGAGGGGCGCGTCGCGCCGCCGCTCGTTGACGGCGGCCGTCGGCTCGTGGCTGTCGTCCATTTCGCGGCTGAGGGCGAGGAGCCGGACACCGCCCTCCTCCGGGGCTTCGCCGCGCCGGAAGCGCACGAGGAGGCGGCGCTCTCCGCCCTCCGGGCCCGCATGGGAGGTGCGCAGCACCACGTCGTGCGGACCGTCCTCGGCCATGGCGGCCTCCATGGTCAGCCGCATCAGGGCGCGATCGGCCGGAAGAATGCCGTCGATCAGTTCGTCCAGCGCAATCGAGCGGTCGCCGGCGAGTCCGGTCTCGTGGCTGGGGTCCGTCCAGATCACCTGCCGGGTCGAGGGATCGACCTCCCACAGGGTCCAGCCCGACATGGCCTCGAAGGTGCGCAGGCGTGCGCGGATCCGGCCGAGCCCCGTGCGGGCATCCCGCGTCCCGCGATCGTCGCGCGGTGCGAGGGAGTCGCGTGCCCGCTCGAGGTCGTCGATCTCGGTGATCCGTGCCGCCTCGTCGGGTGCCGAAACGGTGTCGAGGGGGCGGGCCAGGCGCCGCAGGCGCCGGGCGGGATGCATCGCGACGGCGTAGCCCAGTCCCGTGCCGCCGAAGATCATGGTGAGGACGAGGAGTGCGAATGTCCGGTCCGGGAGCCGGACGCTCGCGGGCGCCGGCGCCATCACCGAGGTGACCGCCCAGCCGGTGCTCGCCAATCCCTGAGCGCCGCTGGTCTGCGCCGTGGCTTCGACGGCGCCGTCGGGCAGCGGACGCGGAGGGGCGACACCCGAGAGCGGGATTCCGTCCGCACCCGTCACGCTGAGGGCGAGTCGGGATGTGGACACGGCGAGGCCGTCGCGCACGCGGGCTTCCAGTTCGCCGAACCAAGCCGGTCCGACGCGCAGCACGAGATGATCGCCGCCCAGTGCGACGCTGAGATGAACGGCGCCGCGCTCCGTCGCCACGGCGATGTCGGCCCCGCGGGCTCGACGGAACCAAGCCTGACCCACCGGCGCGCTGCCACCGCCGCCGGAGACCCGCACGGCACCGTCGGCACCCACCAGCATCGCGTCGGCGTAGGTTGGATGGAGGCCGAGCCATTGGCGCAGGGTGTCGCCGCGCCGCTCGTCGTCCGCCCCCGGCTCGCCCACCTTCAGGAGCATGGCTGCCGAACGGGCATCGGTCTCGACGGATTTCAATCCGAGGTCGATCGCTCCCGCGAGGTTGCGTGCCGCGAGGCGCGCGGTCTCCCGCATCTCGAGGGATTCCCGGCCGGTGGGCAGAATCAGCCACGCGCCGACGCAGGCGAGGCCCGCCACGAGTCCGACCTGGACGCCGTTCACGACCTTCAGCGAGATCCGCAATCGCTCGAGCATGAGTATCCGGTTCCACCGCAATCGGGCGCGAAGCGTCACCGACGCGCCTATATCTACCGGAGGCTGGAAGGGGCTAAGGACGCGTTAACAAGGCGCGTGGCGAAAGCAGAAGACACTCCGGCGCCCGATGATTCGGCCGGAATGGGGAGCATCGGTTGCCCGCTTCCCCCGGACGCCCGAAACGGCCTTCAGCCGGATCATCCAGCACGAGGCCGTCATGGGGCTGACCCGCAACCCGGACCCGTTGCGGCCATCGTTCGGGACTTCAGATAAAGAAACGCTCGCTGTTTTGCCGCTCGCTCCAATGATTGTTCGGTTTCCGGTACGTGTAGAATGCCGCCACTTCGAACCCGGAATCCGTTTCGTTTTTCATGAAATGAACGAATATCTTGTCACGATACTCGGCTTTGATCTCAGGCCGAGGAAGTGACTGATCGAAGTATGCCTGTATGATGACGTAAGTGCCGGTCATCTCGAAAAGTCCATAGGGAACATAGGCGGCGGTCGCGTCTTCTTTTTTCTTATGTTCCAGGACGTTCGCTATCATCCGATCAAGAACCAGATCGATGTACGGGGAGTTCTTTCGTGCAGCCAGAACCCCGTTCATGAGGTCGAAATCCGTAACCTTCGTCATGCTCCAGCCTTTGCCGAACAGGATCAGGTCGTGAGAATTCAGCTTATCGAGCGTCTCCATCAATTGTGCAGGAGACGTCGGCCCGACATGCGCGTCGATATAGAAGCCACCGTATTCGCGTAGGAGGAAAAAGCGGGCGATGTCCGATTTGGCGGAAGGCAGACGAATAGCTTTGAAGATCGGCACAAATGCCTGCGGCATCAATGGTACGACATCGTCATCGGAAAAGACTGTGAACTTCGGGTAGATGGCACGCCAAGCCGGCGCTGCCGGAGGCTCCTTCAGATCCTGACTCACCCAATACATGAAAACCATACTGTTTTCGGCATGAGAATTGAGCAGCGGGTTGTCTCTAACGTATTGATGTCGTGCTACGGGTGCGGGGGAATGGGATTCCTTCTCCCATCCTTTCCGACCTTCTGCCAATCCATGACCGAGAAAGTGCACCAGCGGATTCAGACCGCTCGCTTTGACATCGGGATTCGCCGCGAGATACCCGTCGCCACTGAAGCCGCGGCTTGGATCTCGCCCCTCTTTCCATCCATGCGTCAGATAGTGCTGCAGCGGGGTGCCCGAGAATTGTCTGACATCGGCATAGGCAGCGAGGTAAAACGTCTCGTCGAATCCTGGCATTCGGCTCGCCGGAAAGTCGGAATCGAGTTTTCGTGTGAAGTTTCGTAGTCTCATCGGCGATCTCGTAGCGCAGAGCGCAGCGCGTTGGAACCACCCACCAATCCGGAAGCGGGAAGCCGCGTGCCGGTCCCGGTCCCGGTCGCTGACGCCTTGCCTGAGGCCCGGTGGTTCTCTGAACCGTCGTGAATTTCGGGCCGATCCGCTCTCGGCCGAATAAGGTTTAAAGCCGGACGCGCCTCAACTCGGTGCCGCTGTCGTCGCAGATGACGAGATGCCAACCGATGTAAAGTGTTCGGGTCATACCTATGAATCTCAGTTCATCGATGGCCGACACAGCCTGAGCGATTGCGTGATCGAGATCGTCTGTTTCGACGCCGATCTCATCTCGGAATACTGTTTGATCATCTTCAAGGTCAAAGCGGTAGCGCGTCGGCACGTTGGTGTCTCTGGATTGAGGTATTACATCACTCTTCCTCACCTTAGCGCATTATGGGGAAGAACGCATTGTTTGACCGATGCGGAACCTTGATGTTTTTCGATCTTGTATCCTTATTGGTTCCCTCCTGCGTAAGTTCGATGACGGCGGACGAACCCGAGCTCCACGGTTGGGCGTTGCTGTTGGCATCGCCCGTTTCGAAGGTTGGAGGGCACATTTTCGTGTGCTTCTGATATATGTGAATGCCGAGGGCGCCATCTGGTCGCATCTTCCAATGACTATAGAAATCCGTCGGGGCTCGGGATCTGTTTTATTGGGCTGGACCAATGTTCAATTCGCCATCGCCGTAGTGTAAGTATCTTTTGACCGAGTTGTTACTTTATTAATTATATAAATAATAGTTCGGTATGATCTGTCTGGGCGTATCGCTATGTTTTTTGAAAAAACGCTCAAAAACAATTCGTCAATAAGAGAAATTTGATCATCAATATTTGAATATTCAAATTGCGCGATGATTTGTCTCTCCGGAATGTTATTAATTTCTGAAACGGTTCCATGAGTCGGATTAGCGAGAGATCAAAATCGTGACAGGCGCCATTGTGCAAGGCGGTTGTCTTGTCGATTTCAAGGTTGAGCGCCTGTAATATTTGCACTGATATTTCCGAGAACGTCGCCGCGCAATCGTGGTGGCGCAAAAGAGCGCAACGCCTTGAGCGAGGGAGAAACGATGTCCGATCCGCAGGATGGTAAGGAACTGGACGCTGCGACCCGTGAGCGGCTCGGTCGACTCACGCTCGCCCTCGCGGAGGACATCTTCGATTCGGGGGACGCCCACCTTGCCACGCTGATGCGTGTGTTGATGAAGGAGGTCGGCCGGGTGATCACGCGGAACCTCGACGACCCTCAGAACGAGTACTGGACCCAGTAGCGCTATTCGGCGAGCCCGATCGGACGGCTTCGGAAAAGCCCGCCGCAGCCGGAGCTGGGCGGGTGGAGGTAGCGTCTCACGAAGCGTCCCCTGTGGGGAGAAAGCGCTTTGGCAGAGAACGCCGCAGCTGCGAATCACACGGGTTATTTCTCGCTGCGTTTCGGATGCGGATCCCGTTTCAACGGTCTCGTGTCTTGGTCGTCCGAGAATCCTGCGTCTTGTTCCCATCGGCTGCGGGTGAGGCGCCTGGAACGCCCGTATTCCCGGAACCGCCACCCATCTCACCGGCCTTCATTTGCTCACCCTTATGCATCTCACCGGCCGTGCCCGCCGGTGAAGTCCTTGAGCGGACCGTCGTCTCGGGTTCCTGTGCATTCGATATCCCCCCCGCTGACAATCAGAAAAGCCAAGGCAAAAACATAGGTTACAATCTTCGGTATTTTGTTCTCCATGTGCGGTAGTATTAAAATTCGTTCGAAAAATTATTGTTCAAATAGATCTTAGTGGATCAAACAATTATAAGATATTATTAGGGAATACGGATCTGGTCTGACGTCGATCCATTTCAGCGGGTGGCAACCTATGGTGGCCGGGTCTCTTCCATGTCCGCCTTACTGTTTGAGCAATTCGTGTCTCCCCCTCCCTCGGCTTTTCGCTCGAACCGAGTCACAAAAAGCCCGCCGCGGATCGCTCCGGGCGGGTGAGGAGAAGAGAACGCGTGGCGCGTGCTACTCGGCTGCCTTCTGCGGGTCGATCGTTCCGGATTCCGTCCCGGTATCGTCGGTCGCGGCCTCGTCGAAGGCCTGCATCCACGCAACGTAATCCGCAGTGCCTTCGGTGTAGGGGCAGGCCTCTCGGCTCCTGCCGTTGAGGCGGGCGTTCCGACCCTTGATGAAGGGACTGTCACTCGCGGTGGCACCGTAGCTCATGTCATCATCTCCTTGGCGATCTGGAGTTCGCCGGGGGAAACGCGAAATCCGCCGAAGAGGATCATTGGAACTCAGCGCGTGCGACGAAAAACCCGCCGGGCTTCGCGCCGGGCGGGTGAAGTCGGGTCGACGAAAGAACCCCTTGGGAGGGGTATTCGTTCGTCGCAGCGGTTGTGTCGGATGCCAAGGCCCTTCCCATTCACGAGTTCGCCAGCGTTCGCGTTCGAAGAGCACAAGACATCGTCGCGAACTCGATCCTGGTCGTCGGCCGCGATGCGACTGCCGGCCGTCCGTTTGTGCCGTGAATCGTTCCACGTGTAGGTCTTAGCAAGAACGACGCTCCCGATTACGACAATAGGCTCCGCCAGGCACGGCCGAGGCGCTGCGGTGAAGGCGCACCGAAACGTGAAGGTAGCCGCTCGGGGCGGCCCTATTTATACCAGTACTAAAGTACTAGATGACGTGGTGGGCTCCAAGGCCTCACGTGGGACGCAGCCATGATCGACGACCACGCTCCGACCGGCATCCGCCGCCAACTTCTCGTGTGGCTCGCCTATATCCGTATTGGGTTCTGGGTGCTGAAGGGGGCAGCACACGGGAGCCTCTCTTTCGCGAAGCGGCGTTCCTGAACTCCCCGCGGCTGGGATCTCGCCACGCGAGCGGGCGTAGGCCCACCGTCCCGTGGGCGCTCGTTCAGGAGCCGCACTGCTTCGCGCCGTAACCGGCGCCAAGCCACCCCAAACGCTGCGTTCGGCGACCGGACTCTCGCCCTCTCGGCGGCAGAGGATGAATCTGGGCCGATCTCGCGCTCGGTCCATCGGTGGGAACGATCCACCGGTGCGGCGTCTGCGATGTGGGTTGCGGCGCAGGGTCGCCTGGGGTCGAAAGCCAGGAACGAGGCTCCTGACGTCGGGTTGGAAACATACACCGGCAGCCCTCCCGGCAGGGCCGACCCAGCCAAGCAACAGGAGTCCCCGTGTCGAACAAGCATTTGAAGTCCGAGACCCCAACGGACGCAGATCTCAAAGGAAATCCGGGTATCGGGCAATCCAAAGGGATGACCGGCCACGATTTCGAAGACATCGCGGCGGATTCTACCGTTGAGGGCGACATAGAGAACGAGACCAGGCCGGATGGCGGTATCGATCCGAACCATCGCGGGCATGGCAACCCCTGAGCGACGAGTTGCGGCGGTCGCCGACCGAGGCGCCGCCGTTGGCGAACCCCGAATTCCGTGGTCAGGCCGCGAGCGAGTCGTTCTAGACCCAGCCACCATCGGCCGATGCCCGCGCATCGTCTGTTCGATCTCGCAGGAGTGACAGTCATGAACGCGCAGAGCCGGTCCACTGCGACACCGCTCAAGACAACTCTGGACGTCGTCAACGCCGATTCTATACCTGTCGGCAGCCAGAGTTCTACGATTGAACCGCAGCACCGCGCCGGAGACACCGTCGATAAGGTCGATCAGGTCAGCAGCATCACCCTGCTGGGTCTGGCCATTGTCGGCGCGGGGGTGACGCTCGTGTTTCATTGGCTTCTGGGCTGATCTCTCGCGGACGCACGATCGTCTCCGCAGAAGCGGCGAGGCGATCGAGTCGCACCTGTTCGTCTGATCGTGTGGGCCCTCAGGGCGTTACTCAGGACCTTCCGTCAGCTGCCAAAGGGATCGATGACCCTCCACCCCGACACCCATGCAACCCGACTCGCGAACCAATCGCGCGGCACCGATGACGGGTTCGGCCGTCCGCTTCGGCCATCCTACGAGTCGGAGAACCATCCCGGCGACAAGGGCGTTCGAATCGTCAGTCTCGCTCTTCTCGGGATGACCGTCGTCGGAGCGATCGCGATGATCGGCTTCAATTGGACGACCGGCTGACGGCCATCCGGTCCACGACGGTAAAGACGTCCAGCGACAGCCGCGGCACCGATGATCGGCTAATAAGATGGAATGTCGTCGCGTTCCCAGCCGGGGCCGATCGAAAAAGCCCCGTGAAGCGTCGTTCGAGTGCCCCATAAGGAACGTCGTGCCGCGCCACGCATTCACTGAACAATCCGTGCAACCCTGGCATACCAAAGGGATCATCCGAATGCGGAACTACATCACGACCGACCATTTCGACTTCTCCGATGTGTCGATCGACGTCCGCCATACGCCGAGCGTCACGAATGGCAAGCGTCCCCTGGAGCTCGTCCGCGACGATCGCCGCGGCGAGGTCCGGGGATGGGACGACCTGCCGACCAAGATCGTTCCTCCGACGTCCGACTTCGAGGGCTTCGGTTCGTTCTCGGGCTAGACCGTCAGAATCTTCGCGGTCGGGAGGCTCAGTCTGGGCCGCGTTCGACGCGTGTTCGCGAAAGGACAGCGGAGAGATTTGGTTCGGTCTCGTGCTGCAATGCCGCTGGCGTGGATACAGGCCATGGCTTAAGCGATCGCGTTGAGGTGCACAGGGGAAAACCAGTGATGCGTGGGACGAAGCAAGTGTTGGGTGGCCTCATGCTGGCAGTCACCCTGGGAAGTACGCTATCAACTGCTGCGTCGGCCGACTGCTTGCGGTCCGTCCACAATCGCTCGCCCTATACCCTAGTCGTGACACTGAATGACGGGCTTTCGATGACCGTGCATCCAAGGTCGACCGGCGCGGTTCGGCTGTCCGGTCCAGGGAGCGTCGAGGTCGCGGCCTATTGTTCCGGCGCCGATGCGAGTGCCCCGATTCTCCGTCGGTCGTTCGATTATCTGGCCGTCCAGGACCGCTGCTTCTACGCCGTCGGGCACCCGTTCTTCGAGCGTGAGTTGGGTAATGGTTTCCTTCCGCGTGCGTCCGACACACCGTTTGCGCTGAACAATCCACGGCAGGGCGATCTCGTGTTGTTCGCCCGCGGATCAGAATGCTTGCCCACACGGTAGCCGCTGGTGCTTCGACCGTCCCAAACCGGAATGGAAGGCGGTCCGTTTCCCCTTCATGGTCAAGGAGATCACCATGTGGACCCTTCTCTAGGGCGACACCACCAATCAGGTGAGTGGGCAATGGAATCACGAGGAGCACGAGGGTTCGGAGAAGGCCCTCGCGGCTGCGAAGACGAAGATCGGCATGGGTTTGATCGCTCATTCCATTCACTCGCCCTCGGGGATCGCCTGGATGAGCGCCGATGAATTGAAGGGCGTGGCCGATAAGGCGGATGCGAAGGCGACGGGCTGAGCCGGTCCGTCTTCGCAGTCGTGCCGCGAAAGACGTCCTCGCTGACAATGATGCGTCCGGCATCGAACAGCCACGCACAGCGCGCCGCCATGATCCCGAGCGGGCCGGCCCTGAACGCGAGGATCGTATCCCCCTGCTGGATCCCGGCCATTTCCGTGGAACGATAGCCCGTCGGAACGATGTCGGCGAGCAGGATTGCTGCAGGTGCCGGTGACCCGGACCACGGCATCCTGCACGTATTCGCAGACTGGAACGGGCTTGTGATCGGCTTGAACTCGGCCGGGGCTGGGATCGTTCACCGCCGACATGCCGTCGCTCCTCATGCCGGATGGTGCGAAACTGGCCCAGACGGGGCGGGTTCTCCGATACATCGCCGAGCCGGAGCACAGCGAGCTCGCCCCGGCGCACCTTGGTCTTTTGTCGTAAATCCACACGCTGCCGTTCACGACACCCAGCCGGCTCCGTCGTTGCGGTGCGGACTCTGGCTCGGTGCCCCGTGTCACGACGGCCCGGTGTTCTCGCAGCCGCCGGCGAACATGAACACCAAGACCGAGGTGCACCTGCACGGCGCTCCTGCCGGGACCACCGTGTCTCAGACGGAAGGCGCCAACGGCCCGAGGATCGATATCGACATGATCAGCGATCAGATGGAGGCGCGTATGGCTGGTCGCGCATCGCAGGGACGTGGGTCGATCTCGGAAGCCATCCCGGGCGCACGTCGGCTGAGAGGGTAGAGAGGCCGTTATTGTTGCAGCGCATTGCGCGCTCAGCGAAACGACAGCATTATCTTAAGATAAATCTGAAAAACTCAACGAGCGACCTCATATTTCCACAGTGCTTTCAGTACAAATTTAGAGTCGTTTATTATTCCTTCAAAAGGGAGGCCTTTGATTCTCAGGCTAGATAAGCGATTTGATTGATATAATTCATTATCAGTGATCTGTTCAAGCAAAATTATTCCCATTTCAATGATACGGTGCGCTTCATCATTGATCGCATTTAATTCAAGTTTTGTATCTTCGTCATTAGAAATAGCGCTACGGATAGCCCTTAGGTTGCTTGAGTATTGCTCGATGTAAAAATCAACAGTTGCGGCATCTGATTGCGATAGAGAGACGTTGCGCGTTACCTGTGTCAAGCCAATTGACCACCGCCTGGTGTCGACGTGTATATTTCGGTTTCCAAAAATTATTCGACAGTTTAAATAAAGGTCTAGACTGAAAGTCTCATAAATCGACTTCTGTTTAGTGCTTAATAGGGTGTCTTGCATAATATTTGTCTGTAAATTGCTTTCCAATGCGGACTTCTTTAGCTCCTCGCGCTGTTCATCGAAAACTTTACGGGTTTCTGCAAGTTCTTCACGTTGTAGCCGAAGCTCCTTTCTCTGAAGCTGCGTGGCAACGAACAGCCAAAGGAACGCTAGGGGCGCGAAGAAACCAGCCAGTACATCGCCGATGCTATTAAGGGGCAGGCGTGAAGGAGTTGCACCGGGCGGTTCTAGTAGTGATCCAACTTCGCTCCAGCGATCGTAGAGAACCAAGGCTCCAAACCCCAGATACACCGCAGTCAGTGCGTACCAAGGTATCAGGTTGTCGCTCCCTTTTGTGCGACCCGCCTTTGGATTTGTTTTTTTACTCGAAGCGCCGCTTGGCTCAGTGGTCACTCTGCCCCCCAAGAATTTAGTGCCCGACCGGACCCCGGCGAGTTCGGCGCGGGAATGCGCTGCCACCTATACGGAGCTATGGCGTCAACAAATGGATTTCGAACATGACTAACGGTCTCACGCCATGAATTTCCACATCATCCCGCCGCCCACTACCGCGCAGCCTCAACCGATGGCGTATCCCAAACCCCCGAAACCCTCGCAGAAGTTCGGACTCCAGGAGTTCGCCCGGATCTCGGGGGTCAAATCGCTCAAGCTGCAAAGCTGGCAGATACGCGGCGCGATGAAATTCGCTCCGATCGGCACCGGCAACGAGCGTCTCTATACGCTATGGGACGCGATCCACGCCGCCGTGATTCTCGAAATGACCAAGGTCGGCCTGTGCATCACCGCAGACGGTGCGGACCTGTCGAAATCCCTTGCGGGGTACGTACGGGTTCACCTGATGAAGCACGGGCACCTGGATGGCCTGCGCCCCGTCGTGCTGTGGTGGGATAAGGGCGACCTCCTGATGAACCTCGACCCTCAGCAGATCGAGCGAAGCGGCTCATACATCGTGTTCGGCTTGAGAGAGGTCGCGACTGGGGTGATCGCACGATACGTGCCTGGCTGATTGCACAGGCAGTTTCGGAATTGTTGGGGGCGCGCTCTTCGGGGCGCGCCCTTTTTGCGTTCAAGCCATCAAGGCTTGCCAGTCAGTGCGTCAAGAAGCCGGTTCGACGGTGTGTCATAAAACCAGTCCCACGCTTGCTTGGGCGCAAACCCGTCGACCAGCCAAGTGCTCTCGAATTTCGATATTTCAGCAATAATAAATAACCGCCCTGCGAAATGGATGTCAAATTGCGGACGGAGGTCTACGAAAAGTCCTATGGATTTGAAAAATATTACCCCCGGTATGTAGTTCCAATAGCCAATGATGCTTGGATTTGATCGCAGAAATGCAAGCAGCTTTATATGATCAATGGAAGTTTGATCAAAGCTTAGCGAGTATACTTTTAGCATGTCACCGATCCATGCTTTTAATACGTGTATTAGCCGATGGTTTCATGTCGATGGTTTTAATCGAGGTGTGATTTTCATCAAGGCCCAATTCAAGCCTTCTTGAGTCTAGCTGATACTTTTCAGACTGCAGGCGATCTGGCGCGCGAATCATAAAATAAAGATAAGCGACAGCGATGAGGGCGCCAAACGCCACCGCGAACCAGAACATCATGCGTGCGAGGTCATGATCAAATATCGCTACGGCACCCATTGTCGCCAAAATGCACGCCATGGGCCAAAGGAGAGGATTTAGGGCACTCTCAGTTTTCAGGGTCTCTGCACCGCTTTTCAATGCGGTGATACGCTGGACCAAGCCTGAATTATTGTTCGGAGGCTCTTGGGTATCCAATTTGCCCGCCTCCAAACACCCGAGGAGTTACCCGTCGCGTTACCCAGGTCCTAGTGAGCCGAGCCGGAAGCCCGATTAACTCATTGAAATGTTTGGTGAGCGCGTTGGGGTTCGAACCCAAGACCTACAGATTAAAAGTCCGTTGCTCTACCAGCTGAGCTACGCGCTCGCGTCCGTGGCGGGGGCATTGGGGCCCGGGTCCGTCGGGAGGCGACGCCCGCAATAGGGGCTCGACGGGTGGGGGTCAACCGCGCCAAACCGCCTTCCTGTGGGCGTGGCGGTTGGGATGTGATGAGCGCAGTGGCGGAACGGGAGTGGCGGGCAGGAGCCTGGCAGGGGTTCGCCCGGGTGTTCGGCCTGTCGGTCGCCGGCTTCGGGCTGGCGGCGTTCGGGTTCGTCGCCGTGCTCGACCCCTATGGCCTGCGGGTCGGGCCCGGGCGGGTGCCGGCGCCCTTGATGGATGGCAACCAGCGCTTCATGTACCCCCAGGTCGCCCGCAGCGGCCTCTACGACGCGGCGGTCTTCGGTTCCTCCACGTCACGGCTCCTCGATCCGGATCGGCTCGGACCCGTGCTCGGCGGCCGCTTCGCCAACTTCGCCATGAACGCCGCGACGCCGTTCGAACAGATGTCCATTGCCCGGGTCTTCCTGCGGTACGCCGCGCCGAAAGTCGTGGTGTTCGGCCTCGACGCCAATTGGTGCGCGGCCGATGCCGACACGAAGCGCCTCACGTTCCGGCCGTTCCCCGCCTGGCTCTACGCGGAGGGGGCACCCTGGGGCGTCCTGCGGCAGCTCAACGGGCAGGGCCTCGCCGCGGCCTGGCGGGTGGCGCTGGCCCGCTGGGCCGGCGTGCCGCCGCGGCTGCGGGCGGACGGCTATGCCGTCTTCACGCCGCCCGAGGCGGGCTACGACGCCCGCCGCGCCGCGGCCCATATCCATGGCGGCGGCGCGGCGATGCCCGAGGCGGCCCCGGTCGATCCGCCGGTCGATGCCGTGGCGGCGCCGATGCCGGCGCTGGGCTGGCTCGACGATCTCCTCGGTGCGATGCCGCCGGACACGCGCAAGGTGCTCGCCTTCATGCCGGTGCACGTGGCGGCGCAGGGTCTGCCCGGCACGGCCAAGGGCGCGCGGGAGGCGGCCTGCAAGGCGCGGGTCGCCGCGATCGGCGCCCGGCGCGGCGCCCGCGTGGTGGACTTCCGAATCCCATCCCCGGTGACGACCGAGGACACGAATTACTGGGACGCCCTTCATTACAGGCTGCCCATCGCCGAACGCATCGTCACCGCCCTGGGGGCTGCCGTCGCGACGGGCACCGACGATCCGGACGGCTTCTACAGGGTTTTGCCCCGCCCCTGAGGGGCGTTCAGGCGGCGCGCTCGGCCTCCGCCTTCGCCCAGGCCTCCCGGGTCCCGTCGCAGAAATCGGCGAGGCGGCCTTGCGCGATGGCGCCGCGCATCCCGGCCATGAGGTCCTGATAGTATGACAGGTTGTTCCAGGTGAGCAGCATCATCCCCAGGATCTCGTCCGTGCGCACGAGGTGATGGAGATAGGCGCGGCTGTAGTCCCGCGCCGCCGGGCAGGACGACGTTTCGTCGAGGGGCCGGGTGTCCTCGCCGTGGCGGGCGTTGCGCAGGTTGATCCGGCCGTGGCGGGTATAGGCGAGGCCGTGCCGCCCGGCTCGGGTCGGCATCACGCAGTCGAACATGTCGATGCCGCGGGAGACCGAACGCATGAGGTCGTCGGGCGTGCCGACCCCCATGAGGTAGCGCGGCTTGCCGGCGGGAAGATGCGGCTCCACAGTCTCGATCATCGCCAGCATCACCGCCTGGGGCTCGCCCACCGCGAGGCCGCCGATGGCGTAGCCCTTGAGGTCGAGATCCACGAGGGCGCGCGCGCTCTCCACCCGCAGATCGGGACTGTCGCCACCCTGCACGATGCCGAACATCGCCTTGCCGGGCTGCTCGCCGAACTGCACGCGGCAGCGCTCCGCCCACCGCAGGGACAGGTGCATCGCCTTTTCGATGGTGGCCCGGTCGGCGGGCAGCCGAACGCATTCGTCGAGCTGCATCTGGATGTCGGAGCCCAGCAGCCCCTGGATCTCGATGGACCGTTCCGGGCTCATGTGGTGGGTCGAACCGTCGACATGCGAGCGGAAGGTGACGCCCTGCTCGTCGAGCTTGCGCAGGGCCGAGAGCGACATCACCTGGAAGCCGCCGGAATCCGTGAGGATCGGCTGTGGCCAGTTCATGAACCGGTGCAGGCCGCCGAGCCGCGCCATGCGCTCGGGGCCGGGCCGCAGCATCAGGTGGTAGGTGTTGCCGAGCACCACGTCGGCGCCCAACTCCCGCACCTGACCCGGATACATCGCCTTGACGGTGGCGGCCGTGCCGACGGGCATGAAGGCGGGCGTACGGATTTCTCCACGGGGCATCGCGATCGCGCCGGTGCGCGCGGGTCCGTCGGTGGCATCCACCCGGAAGGTGAACGCGCTCGGAAGGGGGGACGTGCTCGGAAGGGGGGACGTGGCTGGTTCGGACATCGGCGCTCCTTAGCACCGGATCGACCGGGTGGGCAGGCGGGACGGTGCGCCGGCCTCCCCTACCGCCCCGCCGGAAACAGCAGGCTCGAATCCCCGTAGGAGTAGAACCGGTATCCGTGCTCGATCGCGTGCGCGTAGGCGGCCCGCATGGTCTCCAGGCCCGAAAAGGCCGAGACCAGCATGAACAGGGTCGAGCGCGGCAGGTGGAAGTTGGTCATGAGGGCGTCGACGGCGCGGATCGGCGTCCCGGGCGTGATGAAGATCTCCGTCGGACCCGAGAACGGGTGCAGCCGCCCCTGCGCGTCGGCGGCACTCTCGAGGAGGCGAAGGGCGGTGGTGCCCACCGCCACGATGCGCCCGCCCGCCGCGCGGGTCCGGTTGAGGGCATCGGCCGTCTCTGCCGTGAGGATGCCGATCTCCGCATGCATGCGGTGATCCTGCGTGTCGTCGGCCTTCACCGGGAGGAAGGTGCCGGCTCCCACGTGCAGGGTCACGCGGTGGCGGTGGAGACCGGCGGCATCGAGATCGGCGAGGAGTGATTCCGAGAAATGCAGGCCGGCGGTGGGAGCCGCCACGGCCCCGGGCCGAGCGGCATAGACGGTCTGGTAATCCGTGGCGTCCTGGGCATCCGTCGGGCGCTTTCCGGCGATGTAGGGCGGCAGCGGCAGGCTGCCGGTGGCGGCGATGGCGGCGTCGAGGGCCGGACCCGAGAGGTCGAACCGCAGGGTGATCTCGCCGGCCTCGCCCTTCTCCTGAATGGTCGCGTCGAGGCCGCCGAGGTCGCAGGGCTCGCTCGTCCCGTGGCGGCCGAACGCGACGCGATCCCCCGGCGCGAGGCGCTTCGCCGGTCGGGCGAAGGCGCGCCAGGTGTCCAGGCCGGCGCGCAGGTGCAGCATCGCCTCCATGCGCAGGCCGGGGGAGCCGGGACGATGACGGATGCCGGTGAGCCGGGCCGGGATGACCCGTGTGTCGTTGAACACCAGGGCGTCACCCGGCCGCAGGAGGCCGGGCAGGTCGCGCACGGCCCGGTCTTCGAAGGGCTCGCCCGGCTGGACCACGAGGAGACGGCCGGCATCGCGGGGGGTCGGGGGCCGCAGGGCGATGGCCGCCTCGGGCAACTCGAAATCGAAGAGATCGACGCGCATGCCGCGCCAACAGCACGGTTTGACGGGTCGGATCAATGGGCGCGACTCTCGGATCGATGAGCGGGGACTCGGGAGCCCGGGAACGTGGGAACTCGGGCGCACCGCTCCGGTTCATGCTTCACCCGTACGGATGCCGTGCGAGAAGGCAGAGCGAGCTTCCGAATGACTTGGTATGCGTTGAGACCCCGCGATCCCGCCGATCCGCGCTGGCCCCTGCCCGACAGCCCGAGCATCACCCTCAAGGCGGACGATCCGCAGGCGGCACGGGACAAGTTCACGGCGGCCTATCCGAGTCGTCCGTTCGGCACGCCGGGTTCGCCCGTGGCCGATGCGGGCGATGCGGGATTTCGCGACGACCCCGATGCGCTGCTCGTCGAGGAAGCGCCGGAGCCGCAGAGCCCGCCGCCCGCCTGAGCACGGGTCCGCTCCCAATCCCTTCTCCATTCCGGGAAGCCGCGCCATGCCCCCGTCCGCTTCGAACACCAAGCCTCCCAGGGCGAAGCCGTCCGCCGTGTCGTCGCCCCTGCGCGTGACCCTGGATTCGCAGCTGCTCACCTATTGGGAGCGCGAAGCGGTCCGCCTCGACGCCCTCGCGGCCTCCACCCGGTTGAGTTGGATCGCGCGGGGCTACGCCAGAAAGGCCGAGCGGGCGCGCGCCCAGGCGGCCCGGAGCGCCGATCGGGAGGCCGCCCGGGGCCGGATTCCTGAGGCCATGCGCGACGGCGACGAACCGGCCACCTGACGGCAGGGGGTAGGGCAGCGGTTATAGCCGAGCCTCAATCGTTCAGTGGCGGGTTCAACCTTTGCCGTGGCCTTGGGGGCGTGCGGGCGCGTAAGGGCGGGTTCGATCGGACCCCGACCCCGACCCATGGAATGCCGTGATGGACCGCACTCAGAAGGCCGCCCTGGCGAGCGCCGCCATCGGCACCCTCGTCACCGGCGTCAAGTTCGCGGCTTTCGCCCTCACGGGCAGCCTCGCGCTCTACTCCGATGCCCTCGAGAGCATCATCAACGTGGTGGCGGCGGCCTTCGCCTTCGTCGCCCTGCGGGTGGCCGCACGCCCGGCCGACGACGATCACCCCTACGGCCACCACAAGGCCGAGTACTTCTCCGCCGTCATCGAGGGCGCGCTCATCATCGCGGCGGCGATGCTGATCCTGCGCGAAGCGTTCCACGGCATCCTCGACCCGAAGCCCCTCGACGCGCCGGTCCTCGGTCTGGCGGTGAACGGCGTCGCGACGGCGATCAACGGGGTGTGGGCGGTCTATCTCCTGGGCCGCGCCAAGGCCTGGCGCTCGCCGGCCCTGGTGGCCGATGCCCGCCACGTCATGGCCGACGTGGTGACCTCCCTGGGGGTACTCGTGGGTCTCGGCCTCGTACTCCTCACGGGAGCGGCGGTTCTCGATCCCATCATCGCCGGTCTGGTCGCCCTCAACATCCTGTGGTCCGGCTGGACCATGGTGCGCGACTCGGTGAGTGGCCTCCTCGATCGTGCCGCCCCGCCCGAGATGGTGACGAAGATCCGCGAACTCATCTCGCTCCACGGAGAGGGCGCCCTGGAAGCGCACGACGTCCGGACCCGCCACGCCGGGCAGGCCACCTTCATCGACTTCCACCTCGTGGTGCCGGGCGAGATGACGGTGCGGGATTCCCACGAGATCTGCGACCGCCTGGAAGCGGCCATCGAGGGCGCCGTCGAGGGCGCCGTCGTGGTGATCCATGTGGAGCCGGGCGAGCAGGCCAAGGGGCGTGGGGTGCCGGTGGTGTGACAGTCGCATCCGGTCCTCGGTTCCCAACACTATCGGATTGCGCCGGGCGGGGCTGCCGTTTTCGACTCCGATATCTGGATGCGGGCGGCGAACCACGTGAATCCGGCCGAGAGGATCAGAAGACCTGTGACGACTGTGTTAGCGAAGTGTAGCGGACCACTATCGGTTTCCTCGACGCCGATGGCGAAGGTCCACCAGGCGAGTTCCGCACTGCCGTAGAGGATCACGGCCGCGTAGAGCCAAGCAAACGCGTATCGCCAAAGGGCGACGGCCGTTCTCCGACCGAACAGGCTACTGCAAATCGTAAGTGCGACCGCTGGACCGAACAGGAGGACGAGAAGGACCAAGAGCGTCTCCATGGAAATCCTGGTAACCACTGCTTTGACGCAACGATGGTCTTCGCGTAATAGAATGCGCCGTCCATACTGATCCAGCAGTGTGGAGTATGCGCCGAAGCCCGGTGGGCGCGCTATGGTGCTCCATCGACCTTGAGTTGTAGCGTTTCCCCGAAGATCGCCTCGAACGCTGCGCGCAGCTGCATGTCCACCTCCGGAAGGGTCACGAGATGGCCGAGATCGACGAGGCTGGTGACGCCGTGGCCGGTGATGCCGCAGGGCACGATGCCGGTGAAGTGCGCGAGATCCGGCTCCACGTTGAGGCTGATGCCGTGGAAGCTCACCCAACGCCGAACCCGGATGCCGATGGCGGCGATCTTGTCCTCGACTCCCTCGCCGTCGACCTGCCCCTTCTCGGGGCGGCGCACCCAGACGCCGACGCGGTCCTCGCGTCGCTCGCCCCGGACGTTGAAGGCCTCGAGGGTTGCGATCACCCACGCCTCCAGGGCGGCCACGTAGGCGCGCAGGTCCGTGCGCCGGCGGTTGAGGTCGAGCATCACGTAGGCCACCCGCTGGCCGGGACCGTGATAGGTGTATTGCCCGCCCCGGCCGGTCCGATGAACGGGAAAACGCTCTGGATCGACGAGGTCGGCCGCCCGCGCCGAGGTGCCGGCCGTGTAGAGCGGCGGATGCTCCAGCAGCCATACGCACTCCCGGGCCTGCCCCGCCGCGATCTCGGCGGCCCTCGCTTCCATGTAGACGACGGCCTCCCCGTAGGGGACCGGCACGTCGCTGATCCGCCATTCCACCGGCGGCGAACCGGCGCGGGCGAAGAAATCCCCGGTTCGGACGCCGAGCCGTGGGGCGATTAGGGATTCGTTTACCAAGGCTTCACCATCGCGCATGGACAGTCGGTTCCGGGGCCGGTGCGGGTGCGCGCTCCTCAGGGTGAAGGAACGGGTCGCGTGGCGGTTCTCGAAGATCTCAAGGTCGACCTCAAGGTGGTTCTCGGGCGCCGGCACATGCCCTTGCACATCCTGCTGCGCATGGGGCGCGGCGCCGTCATCGAACTCGAAGCCACGGAGAGCGATATGGTGGAAATTCTGGCCAACGACCATCCGATCGCGCGGGGCCAGATCGTGGTGACGGGAAACCGCATCTCCGTCGAGGTCACCGAGCTGATCCGCAAGGCGGAGGTGGTGCGCCTGCCCGGGGTCACCATCGGCGAAGGCGCTGTTCCGGTCCTCGACGGCGTCGATTTCCTCTGAAGCCGCGATTTCCTCTGAAGCCGCGATTTCCTCTGAAGCCGCGATTTCCTGCAAACCCGCGATTTCCTGCAAACCCGCTTGTCGGCTCCAGATCCATCTGCTAGTTGCTGCGCCGCGCCAGACGAAACGGACGCCTCGCCCGACCGGGCCGGCTTCGAGACGATGGTGACGACGATGCGGCCATGGCGGAATTGGTAGACGCGCTAGCTTGAGGTGCTAGTCCTGCAAGGGGTGGAGGTTCGAGTCCTCTTGGCCGCACCAACATAACGATGTTGGTGCTTGAGACTTCCGAGGTGTGGCGAGGATTTATCCGCCGACCTCGGCTCTGGGAACAGGTCCGCCGCAACGGTCGGCAACGTTCCCTCGCTCGGTGACGAGCGCGAAGATCATACATTCTCCCGCGTGGCTTTGCGAAATCGGTGGGTTGTCCGAGGTCCGATTCATTCGGAGCCGGATGTGCTGGCGTCTGTCGGAGCGGAGTGGGATCTCCACCGCTCCGGGTTCGGCGCGGCTGGCGGTAACCCTGGACCTTCACGACCGCACGGCCCGGCCGGCCTCCGAGCCCCCCGAGAAACTTTCGCATGCGGGCCTGCGAGCGGCACGCCTTTGGTTTGGAGGAACGGACATGGCCGGGTTGAAGGACAAGCGAGGCTTCATCGACAAGGACCGGCTCGATCTGTCGGAGCGCAAGGCCGTCGAGTTCTGGATGAAACGATGGGGCGTCACGCAGGACCAGCTCACCACCGCGCATCGGAAGGCCGGCCGCATGGTCAAGGACATCGCCGCGGAGCTGGGCAAGAAGCGATAGGCGATCCGGTCGGCGCACGCCGAACGCGGCGGCTGGGGCGTCCCCTGCCCGCCGCCGCGTCGCCGGAACGCGACGGCTCTTCGGGAGCCCGCGCGCGAATTCGACGTTACCGCACATGACCCAGATGCCAGACGACAACCTCGACCATTATACCCTCGGCTTCCATGCGCCGCGCAAAGGTTTGCGTCGCCAGGATTGCCCCTATGCGGAGGGCACCGAGGCGCACGCGCAATGGACGGCCGGATACGATGCGGCGGTGAAGGACGGCAAAGAAGCGTGAGCGGCATTCCGGACGCCACCGAACCGCGGCCCACCGGGTCGCGTTGATCCAGCGCTTGTCTCAAGCCCCCCGACCGTGGACGCCCCATGAACGAGAACCCGAAGCCCGATCCGCATGCCCCGAGATCGGTGAACGTCACCGAGCCTTGGACGCGGGCCTATTGGGCGCGCTACTTCGAGGTCCCAGTGGAAGCCGTCGAGGACGCCGTCGCTACGGTGGGCGAGGATCCGGGCGCCGTCGCGGCCCATCTCGGCAAGTCCTGGCCGGCGCAGGATGGCGGCGGCATCGTCTGACGGCATTCCTAGACGTCCACCCCGTAGAGATCGACGGTGACGAAGCCGCGCGCTTCCATGCGCTCGGCCAAGACCCGGCGGTGGCAGCGGGCGGGGTCGCGCTCGAAGCACATCAGGCAGGTCGGACTTCGGGCGGCAAGGTCGCACAGGGCGTCGAGGGCGAGGCCGCCATCCGCAGTGTCGAGGACCTCCTCACAGTAGATCTGGCGCATGAGCGCGGGGTCGTCCGCTCGCGCGGCCTGCCGACCGGCTTTCGGGGTCCCAAGGGTCCGGGCGTGATTGTAGGATAGACCGGCCGCTTCGAGGCCGGCTTTCAGGGCGCCCTTGGAAAACCCGCGTTTGCGCGAGTTCGCCACGGCGCGGACATCGGCGAGTGTCCCGACCCCGGCATCCGTGAGGGCCAGGGTGAAGCGCTCGGGATCGAGGCCTTCGTAGCCGATGGTGAACACAGTCTTACGCATCCGGCCTCCTCTGCAAATGCTGCGTTTCGCGCGGGACTTAGGTGTTTTCCGGCCTGTGGCCAACCGTGGAACCTACGGCGTATGTGGCTGACCGGTCACGACTTCCCGAAAACCGCCGCATTGCCGTCAAAGCTCTGTTAACCGCGCACGGGCATCCCTTACCCGTTGTTGCGTTCGTGGAAAGTGATGGGCCGGGCATTGATGTCGCTGACGAACAGGACTGCCCCGACCGTCCGCCGTACCCGCCGTGGTGAAACGCGCCTCGGTGGCTGGGCGAGCCGGATCGCCGGAATCGCCCTTCTCGCGGGCCTCGCCGCCTGCTCCGGCACGGCGACGGACTTCTATCCGACCAAGGGCGACGTGAAGCCCCATCCCGGCGTCGCGCGCGCCAAGCAGCATCCGATCCAGGGCATCGACATTTCGAAGTGGCAGGGCCCCATCGACTGGACGTCGGTGCGGGCGGCCGGCACACAGTTCGCCTTCATCAAGGCGACGGAGGGCGGCGACCACGTCGACGAGCGGTTCCGCGCGAATTGGGACGGTGCGGCCCGGGCCGGCGTTCCGCGTGGGGCCTATCATTTCGTGTTCTGGTGCCGCTCGGCCCAGGACCAGATCGAGTGGTTCAAGAAGAACGTCCCGCAGGATCCGACCGCCCTCCCCCCGGTTCTCGACGTGGAGTGGAACGGCCATTCGCAGCTTTGCCCGAAGAAGCTGCCGAAGGCCCAGGCGCTGGGAATGATCCGCTACATGCTCGACGAGATGGAGCGCTACACCGGCAAGCGCCCGATCATCTACACGGACATCACGTTCCACAAGGACGTACTCGAGGACGAGCTGCCGGATTACCCCCACTGGGTCCGCTCCACCGCGGCCGAGCCCGAGCAGCGCTTCGCCAAGCGCAAGTGGATGCTGTGGCAGTTCACTTCCACCGGCCGGGTGCCGGGCGTGCGCGGCGACGTCGACCGCAATGCCTTCTACGGATCGACGGCCGAATGGGCCTCGTTCCTGGCCACCGATTGCGACCCGCGCGACCACCATTCCCTATCCGGACGGGGCCTCTGCGCCGGCAAGTAGAGGAGGCGAAACGACACAACGTCCGAAGGGTTCAGGCCGCGGCCTGGACCACGGTGGTGAGCACCGTGCCGTAGTGACAGGCCGTGGCGGCCAGTACGAAGGCGTGCCAGATGGCATTCTGGTACGGCAGGCTGCGCCAGACGTGGAACACCACGCCGAAGGAGTAGAGCAGTCCGCCGATGGCGAGCAGCCACAGGGCGGTGGGCTCGAGCCGCGCGATCACCGAATCGTAGGCCGCCAGTCCGCTCCAGCCGAGAAGCAGGTAGAGCCCGATGGCGGCCCGGTCGAAGCGTCCCGGCAGCGTCAGCTTGAGGGTGATGCCGATGCCGGCCACCAGCCACACGGTGGCGAGTAGGCCCCAGGCGATGGCGCCAGTGCCGACCAGGGCGACCAGCGGCGTATAGGTGCCGGCGATCATGAGATAGATCAGCGCGTGATCGGCACGGCGCAGGAGCCACTTCCGGCGACCCACCGGCCACATGTTGTAGGTCGCCGAAACGCCGAGCATCGAGACGAGAGCGGCGCCGTAGACCGCGACCGCCGCCTGATCGATGGCCGGGAGCGGCGTCAGGGCCGCGAGGATCACGATCGCGATGGCCCCGGCGAGGCCGAGGGCCACGCCGAGGAAGTGGACGATCCCGTCGGCGAGAAGCTCGCGTCGGGTGTAGTTCCAGTTCAGCCCCGCGGGGCGTCCATCCTCTGCCAGGAACATCGCTGACTCCGATCGGTCATACGAAAGCTACGCTCGGCCGTGCCGGAGCGTTCCCGGCGAAAACTACCGAGTTCGTGCTGTCCACAGGAATGGCTTCGTGCGGACACGCTTCCGGCAGCGTGTGACACGGATTCGCGCCTGCCCGGGTGTGGCTTGGCCTACCCCGGAATCAGTCCGGAGTAGCGGCTCGCGATCACAACGGCCCAAGCGATTCCCAGCACACCCGTGAGGCCGAAGACGATGCGGCGCGTCTGGCGATCGCGTGTGTGACGGCGGACCGGTCTTGCCGAAGACCGGGGCTCGATCTTCACGGTTTCGGTGCTCGAAATGGGCTCTACCAAAGGCTTACCAAGCGTCATGCAGTCGTGGTCCTCGTTCGTTGGGCGCGGAGAGAACGCGAAATGCCGAGCGTCGCCGGAGGCATAACGCGCGTGCGTCGATCGGGTTCGCTGCATCGCAATAATGCGCGGCTTCCGAACGATGGTGTACCCTGGCGGCCGAGGGAAGCGCCCTCTTCCGAGCCGCGTGCGCGTCGACACGGAGCGCGAGAAGGCGGTGGATTGGAATCCGTCCCGCGCGCGCGAATTCCGTTCGGCGGGATCAGGTCGCGCGGTTGGTCAAGGCCTCGAAGCCGAAGGCCGGTGCCGCTTCGGGGCGCATCGGCCGAGCCGTCACACCGGGGCTCAGGCGGGCGTGGACCGTCGCCATCGTCAGCACCGCCATGGCGAAGACCTGATGGCTCAGCCCGGCCCAGAGCGGAACCGCGAGAAGCAGGGTCGTGATCCCGAGGGCGGCTTGCGCCAGGACGAGGACGGCCACGCCGGTGGCGCGCCGTGCCGTGCCGCTGCCCGGCAGGGTCCGCCGCGCGTCGACGGCATGGAGAATTGCCACGGCAAGGAGGACATAGGCGATCAGGCGGTGGTCGAGTTGCACCAGGGCATGGTTGTCGACGAAATTCTCGATCCAGGGCCGGACGGCGAACAACTCGGCCAGGGGCGGCGCGAAGGCACCGTCCATCCCCGGCCAGGTGTTGTAGACGAGGCCTGCCTTCGATCCGGCGACGAGGCCGCCGAGGAAGATCTGCGCCAGCACCAGGGCCATCACGGCCACGGCCGTGCGGTTGAGCCTGGCCGGCACCGGCGCGGAGGGGGCGGCGCGCAGGCCGGCGGCGAGCCAGACGAGACCGGCGAGGATGAGGCTCGCGGTGGTGAGATGCAGGGCGAGTTTCAGCGGGGCGACCGCCGTCATGCCAGGCTCGAGGCCGGACGCGACCATGATCCAGCCGATGGCGCCCTGGAGGCCGCCGAGGAGGCCGAGGCCAAGGAGTCCGAGCCCGAGGCGCCGGCTCAGGAGCCCACGCCACCAGAACCACAGCAGGGGCAGGAAGAATGCGAGGCCAACGAAGCGTCCGAGGAACCGGTGGCCCCATTCCCAGGCGTAGATCGTCTTGAAGTCGGATAGGCCCATCCCCTGGTTGAGGATGCGGTATTGCGGAGTGCCCTTGTACTTGTCGAACTCCGCCGTCCAGGCCTCGGCCGAAAGCGGCGGGACGGCGCCCGTGACCGGACGCCATTCGGTGATGGATAGCCCGGAGCCGGTGAGGCGCGTGGCCCCACCCACGGCCACCATGCCGACCACGAGAGCCGCGAGCACGTAGAGCCAGACACGTACGGCACGGTATTCGCCCGCGCGGCGCGTGTGCTCCTGGCCGGCTGCATGTCTGGACATCATCGCGCCATCCCGTCCGCCACCCGACGATCCCTATCGGAGACCGGGGAGGTAGACGCAGGCTCGCGCGAGGGCAACGCCCGTTGGGGACGCAGCGGCCTCGTACGGAAGGCCGCTATTCGGCGGCGGCCAACTCCCGGCTGCGGTTCAGCGCCATGAGATCGAGGAAGGCCACCACGAGCCAGGGGCAGGCGATTCCGATGAAGAAGGCCATCCGTATTGCCTCGTTCCGCGTGACGATGCCCGATGATAGGCCACTGGCGCCGCACCGCAAGCGGTCAAACACGGCGTAACGGACGAGGCGCTGTCACGCCACGGGCGGCCTCACGCCATGGCGGCCATGGTCCAACGGAGCGTGAGGCCGACCAGCACGCCGCCTCCGAGGCAGCGCCGCCAGGGATTGACGCCGCGGGCGACCTCGTCGACGGCCCAGACGACCAGCGCCCCCAGGCCGACACCCCGCAAAACCGTCCCCGCCGGCCCAGCCGGGGCGAAAGCCCAGTCCGCTCCAGCGCAGAGGCCGAACATCACGAGCGGCGCATTCGGCCATTGGGCGACGGTGATCGCGCCGGTGCGTCGGTCGCGGAACCACCAGTCGCGCGCGCGTGCGAGGGCGCTCAGATGCGTCGCGCCCCGTCGGCCTCGCGCATGGGCTGGCAAATCTTCGGGCTCAGCTTATCGAGATGCTCGCAGGCATTGCGCAGGTACCAGGTTCGCATGTCGGGTTGCGAGGGCGCCACGTACATCCCGACGAGGATGAACGCGATGGCGCCGACGATGACGAGGGTGAGTAGGCTACGCATGGAGTCGCTCCGGGGAATCGGGCCGTGGGCCTGCCGATAAAGGGGCTCGCCGATGCCCCGGCCCGCGCCCTTCGCTGCTCGTGGACACAGGAACCTCTCAACGCGCGAGGGCGCAAAAAGAAGCAGCCCGCCGCCGCTTGGGCGAACAGGCTGTTTGAAAGGCTTGGGAGGAAGCGAGGCTGTTGAGACCCTGACTTACAACCCGCGCTAGGGTTGGCCAGTTCCTCGCGAGCCGGCAAAAATAACACCGGGTTCAGGAGGCCTCGAACAAGGGCACGATGCGCATCCCCGGGACGAGGACGAGGCCCTTGTCGGTGATGCGGATCTCGGGGATCACCGAGAGGGGAATCAGATTGAACCCCATATAGGGAATGGTGCACCCGGCGCGCGTCCAGGCGTCCTTCAGGACACGGACTTCCCCGGCCACCGCCGTGACCCGCTTGTCGGAGAGGAGACCGGCGACCGGCAGGGGCACCAGGGCGACGACGGCTCCGTCCTCCACGACGCAGACCCCGCCCTGGATGGTGCCGATGGCGTCGAGGGCCACGCGCATGTCGGCCTCGTTCAGGCCGGCGACGATCACGTTGTGCGAATCGTGGCCGACGCTGCTCGCCACCGCGCCGCGTTTCAGCCCGAACGCCCGCAGAAGCCCGTGCGCGACGGTGCCGGAGCGGCCGTGACGTTCGATCACCGTGACGAAGGTGAGGTCGTTGGCGGCCAGCGTCGTCGGCCAGTCGGCGCTGGGGGTGAGGTCGAACACCTCGTGGGTGAGTTCGATGCCCGGAAGCGTGGTGCGGATGGCGTTGACCCGCACCGGACCCGCCGGCAACGCCGGAACCAGGCCCGGCAGCGGATCGGGCAGGTGCACCGTCGCGTAGGCCGGGGCCGGGTAGCGGTAGGGCTGTGACAGGGCGGCGTCGAGGAGCGGGGTGATCGACCGGTCCTTCACCACGCATTCCCCGCCATACCAGGTCGATTGCGGCACGAGATCGTCGTCGAGGAGGACGAGATCGGCGCGTCGTCCGCCGCCGAACCCGCCGATCTCGCCATCGAGGCCGTAGCGCGTCGCCGGGTGGAGCGAGCCCATGGCCCAGGCCTGGGCCTTCGGGATGCCGAGGCGCACGGCCTCGCGCACCACCCAGTCGAGACCGAAGGCGAGGAGGTCCTGCGCGTCGCGGTCGTCGGTGCAGACGCAGACGCGCTTGGCCGAAGCGCCGTAATCCAGCACCGTGCCGATGGCCTTCGGAAGGCTGTGCCACGGCGTCGTCGGTGGCCCGCCGCGCAGGTAGATCCAGATTCCGGCTTCCAGGAGGTCGTCGGCGATATCCCGGTCGATGGCCTCGTGGGTGTCGGTGACGCCGCTGGCCGCGTAGGTGGATACGAAGCCGCGCCCGTAGATGTGTCCGGAGACCGGACGACCACGCTCCAGCGATGCCGCGATGATAGCGTGCGCGCGCGGATCGCCCTCGCAGACGGCGACGAAATCCATCTTCTCCCCGAGGCCGATGGCTTCCGGCCACTGGTCGAACAGGGCCGCGATCTTGGCCGCCGTCAGGTCGCCGCCGGCGGTTTCCAGATCGGGTGAGGTCGCCGGCACGGTGCTGGGCACCGTGAGATAGATGTTGAGCGGTGCCTGACGGGCATCCTCCAGCATCCATTCGACGCCGTTCACATCGAGCACGTTGCCGATCTCGTGGCTGTCGCACACGATGGTGGTGGTGCCGTTGAGGAGCGCGGCCTCCGCATAGGCACAGGCCGTCACCATACTGCTCTCGATGTGCAGGTGCGGATCGACGAGGCCCGGCGCCAGAAGGCCCCCGCCGAGGTCGATACGCTCGGCCGGGCCCCGATAGGTTCCCGCCGGCATGATGGCGGCGATGCGGCCGCCGCCGATCCAGACCTCACGGTCGGGCAGGATGCGGTCCGAATAGGTGGAGAGCAGGCGGCCCCCGGTGAGGACGCGATCCGGCTCGGCCCGCCCCGAGGCCACGGCCGCGAGTTGCCGCGTCATGCTGGCGAGGGGCGCGACGGAAAAGCGCGTCAGGTTTGGTTTCTCGGTCATGCCGGCTCCCTGGGCATCCGCGGCTGTCGCTCACGCGATCCTGCCGAGGGGCACGGCCCGTGCCAAGATCCCGCAGGGAGTCGGCACGGCCGGCCCCGAAACGGGTTGCCAACCGCCCGTCGCGATCCCATTTAAGGCCCATGCCGGTCGCGACCCACGTCGCTCGACCGGAGACGGCCACGATGACGGTTTGGGGTGACGCCGGATGTACGCGCACCTCGGGCCTCTCCGTGGCCGTTGGCTTTTGCCCTATCCCTTTGTTCCAGCGTCCGAGCATCGTCCCGTCATGGCCAAACGCACGAAGTCGAAACCGCAGGAGCGTGGCTCCGTCCTGTTCGATGTCCTCTACGAGGACGAGTCCCGCGCCTCGAACCGGCGCGTCCCCATGGAAATCCTCGGCGGCCTCGACGGCGATGCCCCGGCGCGGGAGATCATCGAGGAGCAGGACCGGGTCATCGCCGAGAAGTCGGGCCGGCCGCTGAAGCCGATCCGGAGCCTGACCCGTTCGCCGATCCGCGTGCCGAGCGCCGTGACGGGCGACTGAAGCGACCAAGGCTCCCGGGGCGGCCGGTCCGAAGCAACGGCCGCCCGCGCCTGGGTTCGCCTCAGGACCGGGTTCGCCTCAGGACGAGGCCTTCTTCAGGAACTGTGTCTTCAGAACCAACCCTTTGACCTTCTCGGCGTTGCACTCGATCTCCTCGGGATCGCCGGTCAGGCGGATGTTCTTGATCAGGGTCCCGCGCTTCAGGGTCGTCGAGGTTCCCTTCACCTTGAGGTCCTTGATCAGGGTCACCGCATCGCCGTCCGCGAGCTTGGTGCCGTTCGAATCCTTGGTCTCGTCCATGACCGTGTCACGTCGTCAGGCCATCGGCGGGGTGTAGGGCTGTCCCGCATCGGTCAGGGCCCGGTCGACCGCCTCGATGGCGAGGAGGATGCGCATCAGGTCTTCGGCGGCCGAAGCGGCGGCGAGTTCGCTAGCGCCGATGCGCTTCGACAGGGCGCTGCGCTGCCGGGCCAGACTGGCACGTGCCCGGTTCAGGTCGGCGATGTCCTCGGGCGTCATGGTCTCGTCTCCCCGTTCTGTGGTCGGGCGGGGCCGAACCGGCCGATGGACCGTCTCGGCCCCGCACGCAGTGTTGCGAGCGATGCCGCCTTTGGCCCCCCGACGCAACGTCGGAAATCACGGCGCCCTTCGGAACGGCCGGTCTCAGAACAGCGAGCCCTGCGCATCCTCGTCGCTGGAGCGCGGCCGATCCTTC
Source organism: Methylobacterium sp. Leaf87 (assembly GCF_001422775.1). Lineage (NCBI taxonomy): Bacteria > Pseudomonadati > Pseudomonadota > Alphaproteobacteria > Hyphomicrobiales > Methylobacteriaceae > Methylobacterium > Methylobacterium sp. Leaf87. The sequence continues at coordinate 189,982 of NZ_LMMI01000005.1, forward strand.
GCCGGAATGCCTGGGGCCTCGGGTGCAACGCTCGGCTGCTCCAGCGGCACGACGAGGTCCGGCCCATCGTTGCGGGCGTCGTTCACGCGCGGGCTCACGGGATCGAGGGTCAGCCAGTCGTCCGGGCACGGCCGGCACAGGGCGGCGGCCGAAGCGGGCTCGACGCCGCGCGTGTCGAGCCAGGGCTCGACCTGATCGCGCGACAGGATCGCCGGCATGCGGTCATGGACCGCCGCCATGAGCCCGTTGGCGCCCGTAGTGACGATGGCTGCCGTATCGATCTCCGAGCCGTCGGCCCCGAGCCAGTTCTCCCACAGACCGGCGAGCGCCATCGGCGCCCCGTCGGCCCGGCGGATCATGAACGGCGTCCTCGTCGCCGTCTTGCCCGTGCCTTCGCGGCGCCACTCGTAGAACCCGTCGGCGAGGAAGACGCAGCGGCGGTGGCGCAGGGCCCCGCGAAACGTCGGCTTCTCGGTCATCATCTCCACACGGGCGTTGATGACGAGGGGAAAGTCCTTCGGATCCTTGAGCCAGCTCGGCCACAGGCCCCAGCGCACGAGCCGGAAATGCCGGCTCCCGTTCTCGACGTGCACGATCGGCACCGGCTGGGTCGGGGCGATGTTGTAGCGCGCCGGAAAGTTCGGCTGCTCGGCATAGCCGTAGAACCGCCGGTAGAGTTCTGGCGACTGGAGAGCGAAGTAGCGTCCACACATGACGGGACGATCAGAAATCCAGTCCGGTTCGGCAAGGGGCGGCGAAGGTCGAGATCGACGGGCACGGTCACCGGAGGTGCGGGACGCGCCTCCGGTGATTCACGGTCAGGCCGCGCGCACGCTGGAAAGGAAGCGTTCGACTTCCGCGCCGAGATGCTCCGACTGGCGCGAGAGGTCGGACGCGGAGGCCAGCACCTGGCTTGCCGCCGCACCCGTCTCCTCGGCGGCGGCCGCTACGCCCGCGATGTTCGCCGTGACCTCGCCGGTGCCGGTCGCGGCTTGCGCCACGTTGCGCACGATCTCCTGGGTCGCCGCGCCCTGCTCCTCGACAGCCGCCGCGATTGAGGTCGCGACCGTGCTGATCTCGCCGATGCGTCCGCGGATCGCCTCGATGGCCCGCACGCTCTCGCCCGTGGCGCCCTGGATCCGGGCGATCTGCGTGCCGATCTCGTCGGTGGCACGGGCGGTCTGGCCCGCGAGTTCCTTCACTTCCGTGGCCACCACGGCGAAACCCCGGCCCGCCTCGCCGGCCCGCGCCGCCTCGATGGTGGCGTTGAGCGCCAGAAGGTTCGTCTGCGAGGCGATGTCGGCGATGAGCTTGACCACGTCGCCGATGCGCGCCGTCGCGCCGCTGAGTTCCTGAACCAGGGCGGCGGTGGCACCCGCCTCGCGCACGGCCACTCCGGCGAGTTCGGCCGAACCCTGCACCTGGCGGCCGATCTCCTGAACGGACGAACCGAGTTCCTCGGCGGCCGCCGCGACCGTTTCGACGTTGGACGCGGCCTCCTCGGCGGCGGCGGCGACGGAGACCGACTGGCTCGCGGTTTCGGTGGCGGTGCCGCTCATGGCCTGCGCGGTCGCCTGCAGGTCGGCGGCGGACCGACCGACGGAGGCCACAACGCCGACGACGGCGCGCTCGAACGCCTCGGCCATTTGCTGCATGGCTCGTCGGCGCTGGGCCTCGGCGCCCGCGCGGGCCTGGGCGGTTTCGTCTTCCAGGCGTTTCATTCGAATGAGCCCGTCCTTGAAGATCTGGACGGAGTCGGCGATGCGGCCGATCTCGGTGCCGGTGCCCTGGTGAGGGATCGTCACCGCGAGGTCGCCCTTCGTCAGGCCGGTCATCGGCCGAACCACGGCGTCGATGCCATGGGTGACGCTGCGGACGATCAGGATCGCGAGAAGGAGGGCGAGGGCAACCGCGAGGGTGAGGGCCGTCAACGCGATGGTCTTTGTCCGTGCCGTGAGGGCGTTGCCTTCCTCATGCGCCTTGAGGGCACCGGCATCGTTGATCTCGATGAGCTTCTCCAGGGCCGTCGAGGCCCGCCGACGCGGCTCGACCGCTTCGGACAGGTAGAGGTTGTAGCCGTCGCTGCCGTTCCGCGCCGCCGCGGCGATCCGGTCGGCGACGGCGAGAAAGCCGTTCACCTCCTTGCGAAAGGTTTCGAACTGCGCGCGCTCGGTCTCGGAACTGATCAGCCGCTCGTAGGCCTTCGTGAGGGCGGTGATCTGCTCGCGCCGTTTGCCCATGTCGGCGTCGATCTTCGCCCGGTCGGCCGCATCGGTCGTCTGCGTGGTGCGCAGCAGGCTGGTGGTGTATCGCGCGAGCGCCGTGTCGATGCGTCCACTCGTCTGGATGCTCGGGAGCCAGTTGGTCTGAACATCGGTGAGTAGAGCATCGACCCGAGACAACCCCGTCACTCCGAGCCAGCCGATCCCGAGGATGAATGCGGTGATGAGCGAGAAACTGGCAATCAGCTTCGCCCGGATAGTTACTTTCTGCAGTGCCATCGACCCGCTCCGAAAACGTGCGACCGGCCACCGGAGCACGCTGAATGCCGGCATTATGCCGCGACATCCTTAACGGGTTGGTTCGAATACGCAGCTACAACCAGCGCTTCCAGCGGAAGAACACGTAAGGTAGCACGGCGGCGACCACCATCATCACCACCGCCATCGGGTAGCCGAGACCCCAGTCGAGTTCCGGCATTGCCTTGAAGTTCATGCCGTAGATCGAGGCGATGAGGGTCGGGGGCATGAACACCACCGCCATCACCGAGAACAGCTTGATGATGTTGTTCTGCTCGAGGTTCACGAGGCCGAGGGTCGCGTCGAGGAGGAATTGGATCTTCGAGGACAGGAAGGTGGCGTGCTCCTCGAGGGACTGGAGATCGCGCAGGGTCGAGCGCACGTCCTCGCGCAGCTCGCGCGGAGCCTTGGCGGTGCGGTAGGTCGCCGAGAGCGAGAGCAGGATGCGCTCCATGGAAACGAGGCTCTCGCGCTGTTTCGAGATCAGGTCGCCGTGGCGCCCGAGTGCCCGCAGCGTGTCCTGCAGGGCGGTGTTGCGGGCGGACGGGTCGGCCTTCTCCTCGAAGATCTTGCCCGACAGGCGGTCGATGCGCTCGCCCTGGAGCTGGAGCACGTCCGCCGCCCGGTCGATCACCGTCTCGATGAGGCCGGCGAGAATGGTCTCGCCGGACGGGATGGCGGAGGGCCCGTTGCCCGTCGAGCGCCCGGCGCGCTGGGTGTACATCCGGAACGCCTGCGGCTCCTCGTAGCGCACGGTGACGAGGCGGTTGCCGCGCAGGATGAAGGTGATGCCGGCCAGCCCCGGCTCGTCGCCGTCGCTGACCTTGCTCAGCACCCGGCCGGTCATGTAGCGCGCCCCGTCCTCGACGTAGAGGAGCTCGGAGGGCTCGATGTCCTTCATCTCCTCGCGGGTCGGCACCGAGATGCCCATGAAGGCCTCGACCTTCAGATCCTCCTCCCGGGTCGGGCGGATCATGTCGAGCCACACGGTGTCGTCGGGGATCGGGTCCTGCAATTCGAGGGAGGTGCGCTCGAGCAGGGTCTGCCCGGCGCCGGCGACCGGCTGGTGGATGAAGATCACGGGTTACGTCTCAGGCGAGGGCCCCGGGAGGCGGTGAACTCGCATCCGGTACGAAGAAGTCCGGAGCAAGGGGGACGTCGGGTGTGACGCGGTATTTTGTAAAGTCCGTGACACCCTGCTCCGCCAGGAACGTGTCGTCGATAAGAAAGCGCCCGGTGGTCTCCCGGGCCGGCAGGCCGAACAGGGCGTGGGCCGCGTCCGCGATGATCTCGGGCGTGCGGCTCGCCTGCATCAGGGCTTCGCCGCCGAGAAGGTTCCTCACCGCCGCCGTCGCGATGGTGGTGCGCGGCCACAGGGCGTTCACCGCGATGCCCTGACGGCGCAGTTCGCCCGCCAACCCAAGGACGCAGAGCGACATGCCGAACTTCGCCATGGTGTAGGCGAGGTGCGGCGCGAACCATTTCTCCGCCATGTCGAGGGGCGGCGACAGCATCAGGATATGAGGGTTCTCGGACTTTTCGAGATGCGGGATCGCATACTTGGACACCATGTAGGTCCCGCGCGTGTTGATCCCGTGCATGAGGTCGAAGCGCTTCATCTCCGTCTCGGGCGTACGGGTCAGCGAAATGGCGCTGGCGTTGTTCACGACGATCTCGATTCCCCCGAAGGTGTTCGCCGTGGTGGCGATGGCGGCGGCGACGCTGTCCTCGTCGCGCACGTCCACGATCAGCGGTAGCGCCCGCCCCCCCGCCGCCTCGATGGCGGCGGCGGCCGTGTGGACGGTGCCGTCGAGCTTCGGATGGGCCACGTCGGTTTTCGCCGCGATGGCGACGTTGGCGCCGTCTCGCGCCGCCCGCAGGCCGATGGCGAGCCCGATGCCGCGCGAGGCGCCGGTGATGAACAGGGTCTTGCCCTTCAGTGATCCGCTGCCGGGTCCCGTCATGGCGTCCTCTCAGGGTCCGATGTGGAAGCGCGCCGGGCGCGTGCCGTCGGCATCGGTGAAGCCGTACCGGGCGGCGAGGTCGCCCGCATGCAGGATGCGCCCGGCCTGCGCGGCGACGTCCGGGTCGGCGGCGAGCGCCGCCAGCGCGCGGCCGGCATAGAGCGGGCTCTCCGTGGCCATGTCGGCGTGCCCGACATCGATCACCCGTTCGGTGCGGACGAAGCCCGGCGACAGGCCGAGGGCCGTGACACCGTGCGGCGCCAGTTCCTGCGCGCAGGCGAAGGCGAGGCGGTTGGTGGTCGCCTTGGCCAGATCGTAGAACACGTCGCCGAGGTAGCCGGGCCCAGTGTCGAACGACACGATGGCGACGAGGCCGGCTTTCGCCGCGACCATGGCGGGCGCCACCGCGCGGGCGAGCAGCAGTGCCGGATAGGGTCCGCTGCCGAAGAACTCCGAGAATGGCTCGGCCGAGCGGCGCCAGAACGGGGTGCCCCAGGCGGCCCCGTCGGGATAGCGCTCGCCATCGTAGCCCTCGGCCCCGCCCCAGACGCTGGAGACGGCCACATCGATCCGGCCGAAGCGGCGCAGGGCCCAGTGCACCAGGGTGTCGACGGCGCGCTCGCTGGTGTGGTCGCAGAGGTAATGATGTCCGGTGCCGCCGGCGGCATCGACCATTCGTGCGGTATCTTCCACGGTCTCGGGCCGTCCGTCCGTGCGTGGGCCGGTCTCGCTGGAGCGGCCGGTGACGATCACCGTGGCGCCGGCCTCGCCGAGTGCCTGGGCGATGCCGCGCCCGACGCCCCGCGACGCCCCGGCGACGAGGCAGACCTTGGCGCGAAGATCGGGCGCCGGGCTCACGCCTTGCGCGACCGGTTGAGGAAGGCCGCGAAGGCGTCTTGAGCCTCCGGCGAGCGCAGGCGCGCCTCGAAGGCCACGGCCTCCGTCTCCACCGCCGCCTCCAGGGCGGCCTGATCCCCCCGAATCAGGGTGCGCGTCGCCTGCAGCGGTCCCCCCGGCAGGGCGGCGAGGCGGGCGGCCTTGGCGAGCGCGTGGTCGAGGAGCAGGTCGGCCGGAACGACGGCGTTGGCGAGCCCGAGACGCACGGCCTCGTCGGCATCGTAGGCTTCCGAGAACAGCAGGATTTCGGTGGTGCGCTGCAGGCCGATCCGGCGTGGGAGCAGGTAGCTCGTTCCCGCCTCCGGTACGAGGCCGAGTTCCACGAACGGCATGCGGAAGCGCGCCGCCGGGCTGGCGTAGACGAGGTCGCAATGCAGGGTAAGCGTCGCGCCGATGCCGACCGCCACCCCATCGACGGCCGCCACCATGGGCGTCCGGGTCCGGGCGAGCTGCCGGATGAAGTGCAGGGCCGGCGAATCCTCGAACGGGTGCCGCGAGGCCTCGACGAAGTCGGACAGGTCGTTGCCGGCGCTGAACGCTCCGGGCGAGCCGGAAAACACCACGGCGCCGATGGCCACCGACGCGTCGGCCTCCGCCAGGGCCTCGCGCAGGGTGTCGTACATGGCGCTCGTCAGGGCGTTGAGCTTATCGGGCCGGTCCAGGCGGATGAGGCGGACGCCGCCGGTGTCTTCGATGACGACGTGCTCGGTCATGGTGCTGTCTCGCCTGTCTTGCCGTTCCCTGCGCGCGGTCCCGTTCCCCTCCGCGGGAGGGGCGTCCCGCGCTCACCCCGCCAGGGCGAGGGCTGCCGTCTCGGTGAAGCCACCGCCGTCGATGACGCTGTCGGCGAGGCCGCTCGCCGCCGTCAGCTCGTTCTCGGCGAAGAACCGCGCCAGGGCGATCCGCCCGGCATGGGCTGGATCGGTCTCGCCGGCCTGGCGGGCGGCCCGTGCGGCGCGGGCTTCCCGCGCGAGGCAGGCCGCGCCCTGGACGAGGCCGAACAGGCGCAGATACGGCGTCGCCCCGGCGAGCGCCGTCTCCGGACGGTTCGAGGCGAGCGCCGCCAGCTGAAAGCTGGTGGCGCTGTCAAGGCTCTCGATGCCGGCGCGCAACCGCGCACCGAGATGGCCGTAGGCCGGGTCGGCATCCTTCAGGAGGCCCTCCGCCACCCGGCGCAGGGACGCGATCTGCGCACGTACGGTGGCGCCTCCTTGGAGCGGCAGCTTGCGGCTGACGAGGTCGATGGCCTGAATGCCGTTGGTGCCCTCGTAGATCCCGAGGATGCGGGCGTCGCGCATGTGCTGGGCCGCCCCCGTCTCCTCGACGAAGCCCATGCCGCCATGGACCTGCACGCCCAGCGACGTGACTTCGTTGGCGATGTCCGTGGAGAACGCCTTGGCGACGGGGGTGAGGAGCGAAGCGCGATCGTGGGCGCCCTGCCCTTCCGGTCCCTTTGCCGCGTCGAGGGCGGCGGCGGTGAGGTAGCAGATGCCGCGGGCGGCCGCCGTGTAGGCCTTCATGGTCAGCAGCATGCGCTGGACGTCGGCATGCGCGACGATGGCGCTCGGGCCTTGCGCGCCCGGCGCTTTTCCCTGGCGGCGCTCGCGGGCGTAGGTCAGGGCGGCCTGCGTCGCCCGCTCGGCGATGCCGACGCCCTGCAGGCCGACATTGAGCCGGGCCGAGTTCATCATCGTGAACATGCAGGCGAGGCCGCGGTTCTCCTCGCCGATGAGCCAGCCGATGGCGCCGCCCGCGTCGCCGAAGGCCATGGAGCAGGTCGGCGAGCCATGGATGCCGAGCTTGTGCTCGAGCCCCGAGCACCGCAGGTCGTTGCGGTTGCCGTCGGGCAGGATCTTGGGCACGAGGAACAGCGAGATGCCGCGGGTGCCCGCCGGTGCGTCCTTGAGCCGGGCGAGCACGAGGTGGACGATGTTGTCGGTGAGATCGTGCTCGCCGTAGGTGATGTAGATCTTCGCGCCGACGATGCGGTAGCGGCCATCGCCGACGGGCTCGGCGCGGCTGCGCAGCAGGGCGAGATCGGAGCCCGCCTGCGGCTCCGTCAGGTTCATGGTCGCGGTCCACTCCCCCGAGACGAGCTTGCCGAGATAGCGCGCCTTCAGATCCTCGGACCCGTGCTGCGCCAGGGCCTCGATGCCGCCGGCGGTGAGCAGCGGGCACAGGCCGAACGCGATGCTGGCTGCGTTCCACATCTCCGTGCAGGCGGCGTTGAGGAGGAGCGGCAGGCCCTGGCCGCCGTGGTCCGGATCGGCGGACAGGCCGTTCCAGCCGCCCTCCGTCCAGGTCTGGTAGGCCTCGCGCCAGCCCGGCGCGGTGGTGATGGCGCCGTCGGTAAGGGGCGTGCCGTGGCGGTCGCCGACGCGGTTCAGGGGTGCGATGACGCCGTCGGCGACGCGGGCCGCCTCGTCCAGGATGGTCCGGACATCGTCAAGCGTCAGGGCCTCGCCCAGGGTCGCGTCCAGCCCGGCGACGTGGCGCAGGGCGAACAGCATCTCGGAGACCGGGGCGCGGTAGGTCATGGAAGCTCCCTATGAGCGTCTTCTTGTGTCGCGCTTGACGCGCTTGGCGTATCGTTCGCCGCCCGTGTTTGACGCAAGCCTCGGCCGGACGCTAGAGCACCGGCCGGCTCCCAGATCGCCCTGCGCGGGGAAGCTTCAATGGGGCAACGGCTTAACCCGGCCCAGCCGCTCCGCTCTCCAGGGATAGTTTAGATATGAACGATCTCCGGTCAAGCCTGCGCCTCGCCGCCGACGAGGCCGGCATCCTGGAGGCGGCACGGCTGCTGGGGCTCGGGCGCACCGTCGCCTTCCCGACGGAGACCGTCTACGGCCTCGGCGCCGATGCCACCGACCCGACGGCCGTGGCCCTGATCTACGCCGCCAAGGAACGCCCGCGCTTCAATCCCCTCATCGCGCATCTGGCGGATCTCGCCGCGGCCCAGGTGCAGGGGGTGTTCGATGACGCCGCCCTGGCCCTCTCGAGCGCGTTCTGGCCTGGTCCCCTCACCCTCGTGGTCCCGGCCGGCCCGGGCTGCACCGTCTGCGATCTCGCCCGTGCCGGCTTGGCGAGCGTGGCGTTGCGGGTGCCGGGCAACACCATCGCCCGCGATCTCCTCGCCCGGGTCGGACGACCCGTGGCGGCGCCGTCGGCCAACCGCTCGGGCCGGGTCAGCCCCACCCGTGCCGCGCATGTGCGTGCCGACCTCGATGGGCGGATCGACGCGATCCTCGACGGGGGTACGGCGCCGGTGGGTGTGGAATCGACGGTGGTCGCCTGCCTCGACGGTTCCCCGCGCCTGCTCCGGCCGGGCGGGGTGACGCGGGGCGACCTCGAACGCATCTTGGGCTATGCCGTCGCCGGCCCGGCTCCGGACGATAGCGCGCGTCCCATCGGGCCCGGCCTCCTCGCCTCGCACTATGCACCCCGTGCCCGTGTGCGCCTCGACGCGACGACGGTGGCGGCCGGCGAGGCCGTGCTGCGGTTCGGCGGGATGCCCGCGGTCATGGACGCGTACGTCTCCCTCGACCTCAGCCCGGGCGGCGATCTCACCGAGGCGGCCGCCAACCTGTTCTCCGCCCTGCGGAGTCTCGATGCCTCGGGCACGGAATCCATCGCCGTAGCGCCGATCCCGCAGACGGGACTCGGCGAAGCGATCAACGATCGCCTGCGCCGTGCCGCGGCTCCGCGCTGAAATCTTTTCAACGGGGGTGGAACCTTGCGGACCGTCGGTCCGTTTGACCAGCACGAAGGCCAGTTCAGCCCCCAAATGGCCTTTTGCCTCTCAAGGCTCGGAGCGATCCGAGCCTTTTTTCTTGGGTGGGAATCCCCGGCGTCGCGTCAGCCGGCGAGTTTCGCGGCGATGCCGGCGACGTGGCGGCCCTGGTAGCGGGCACCGGCCAGATCCGTGGCGCTCGGCTGGCGCGAGCCGTCGCCGTCCGCCAGGGTGGTGGCGCCGTAGGGCGAGCCGCCCTTCACCTCGTCGACACCCATCTGGCCCTGGAACGCGTAGGGCAGGCCGACCACCACCATGCCGTGGTGCAGCAGCACCGTGTGGAAGCTCGTCAGTGTCGTCTCCTGTCCGCCATGCTGGCTCGCCGTCGAGGTGAAGGCCGAGCCGACCTTGCCGACGAGTGCGCCCTTGGCCCAGAGGCCGCCGGTCTGATCGATGAACTGCTTCATCTGCGCGGCCATGTTGCCGTAACGGGTCGGGGTACCGAAGATGATGGCGTCGTAGTCCGGGAGTTCGTCCACCGCCGCGATGGGAGCGGCCTGATCGAGCTTGTAGTGCGATTGGCGGGCGACCTCCTCGGGCACCAGTTCCGGCACGCGCTTGATCGTGACCTCGGCCCCGGCCTCGCGAACGCCCTCGGCGACGGCCTCGGCCATCTTCTCCACGTGGCCCCACGACGAATAGTACAGCACCAGAACCTTGGTCATCGGGTCGTCTCCTACGGTGTGGCACGGGTCGGCCCATCGGAGCCGGCACGCGTTTCGCCGTGCCTTATCGCTCGGAACTGCCTTTGCGAAAACGCCCTGTTCTGCAAAACGATCTTTGCAGGAATGCACGATCGGAGCCGACGGAATGGACTGGGACGATTTTCGCCTCGTGCGCAGCGTCGCTGAACACGGCGGCCTGGCGCGGGCGGCCGAGCATCTCGGCATCAATCCCTCGACGGCGTTCCGTCGTCTCGCCGGGATCGAGGCAGCCCTCGACACGACGCTGTTCGACCGTCACCGCGCCGGCTACGCACTGACGGGCGCCGGTCTCGCCATGGTGGAGGCTGCCGGGCGGATGGAAGCCGACGTCGCGCGCTTCACCCGCGAACTCGCCGGGCAGGATCGCAGTCCCGTGGGCGACCTTCGAATCACCACCCCGGCGGGTCTCGTCGCCGATATGCTGATGCCGGTGCTGGCCCGGTTCACCGTGCGCTACCCGCGCATCCGCCTGCACCTGCTGGTTTCGGAGGAGGCCCTCAACCTGTCGCGCCACGACGCGGACGTGGCGCTGCGCGCCAGTGATGCACCCGCCGCGAACCTGGTCGGGCGCCGGCTCGCCACCATCGCCTGGGCCGTCTACGGGCGGTCCGAGTTCACCGGGCGACCGACGGAGGAATGTCCGTGGGTGGTGCCGGGTGACGGTGTGGCGGGTGGACGTTTCGTACGGTTCCGCGAGAGCCATGCCGCCGCCGAGTGCGTGGTCCTCACCCTCAACACGGTTCTGGGCCTGCGCGAGGCGGTGGAGGCCGGCATCGGCGTCGGCCCCCTGCCCTGCTGGTCGGCCGACGCACGCCCGGGTCTCGTGCGGCTGTCGGACCACCTGCCGGAGCTGTCCGCCGGCCTGTGGCTCCTGACCCATCCGGACCTGCGCCATGCCGCGCGGGTCCGGGCCTTCATGGATTTCATGACCGAGGAGATCGTGACGTTGCGCCCCGGAATCGAGGGCAAGACGGCTCCGCCTCGATGATCTCCGAGCCTACTTGGTCTCGATGATCTCGATCTCCTGGCCGTTCACCTCGACGGTGTCGCCGACGCCCTTGCCGGTCAGGGCCCGTGCCATGGGCGAAACGTAGGACAGGCTGCCCTGGGTCGGATCCGCCTCGTCTTCGCCTACGATACGGAAGCTCTGATGACTTTCGTCCGCGCGTGCGATGGTCACTGTGGAGCCGAACCGCACCACGTCGCCGGGCTCGACCTCGACGAGCTGGGCCGATCCCAGCCGCGCCGTCCAGTAATGCAGGTCACGGGTCACGCGGGACTCGTCCGCCTTGGCGTCGGGCGTCAGGGCCGAGAACGCATCGCGCAGGCGGGCGACCTCGGCCTCGATCTGCGCCAACCCCTCGGGTGTGACGAAGTTCGGGTGCTCCGAGATGGGGCGATCGGGGAGATCCTCGAAGGCTTCGCCGCCTTCGGTCTCTTTGACAAATGCACTGCTCATGAAACCAGCAATGCGCCTCGGTACGGCTAAGTTCCGCCCCGACCGACGATCCGTTTAAGAGTCCGTCCGATAAGTCATGACGCTCGGCCCAGCCTTCGGACGAGGATCATGATGGCGGCGGCGTAGAGGAAGGCCTGAGCTGAGGCGAGGGTCGCTTCCGG